>RZZM01000030.1 GCA_009929845.1 Spartobacteria bacterium | reverse complement strand
TCCCCCTGCTTCATCTTGCGCCCGCCATCCTTCCGCTTCGCGCTGAAATGCGCCCGGTGCTCCCGGAAGACCTCATCCACAAACTCTTTCGACCCCAACACCACCCCATCTGTAAAATAGCGCACCCGACACCGCAACAATTCCATACGCGTCAGCTTTCCTCCCTCCGCCAACACCTGCTCAACACGCTCTCGATCAAATCCAACACGAATGACTTCTCCCCTATCATTGTAGCACTGTTTGCCGCTCATAAACAGATGCTGACGATACCGCACCGACGCCGTATCCCAATGCGTACAAACGTCCCTGGCACGCCCGATAATGACCCCCAACCCGCGCCGAGCCAAGCGTGAGCCCGCTACCGCCTCCGCATACCCGCAAGACCGGTATGCCTTGGGGTCGCTGACCAGCCCCGCCCGCACAGGATTCAAATCAATATACGCGGCCATGGTCGCCAACGCCTCTATCCGGTCTTCGACCATCACACTCTTGAAGCGCTCCTCCCACAACGTGCCCCGACGACGATTATGTGTGCGGTTGTACCACTGCGTATACCGCTGCTTGAGTGTCTTCATGAACTCCGAGATATCCCCCATCCGATACAGATACCTCCCGCGCAGCTCTTCCACCGCCTTTTCATCCCCCTCGCCGTGCCATTTCTCCAACGCTTCCGCCAGATCGGCCGCATGTGCCTTCCCATACAAAACCCTCACCCGCTCAACCAGTTGCGCATCTGTAAGCTCCTTCAATATCGGCACTTCCACCAGCAAATGAAAATGGTTATCCATCAAACTGTAGGTCAATATCCGCACCCCGCAAAACGCCTCCACATCGCGCATCAGCAAACGAAACTTCTCCTTCTCCACATCCCCAAGCAGAAAACGCCGCTCTATCACCCGCGACATACAATGATAATACGACCGTCCGCTTCCCTTTATCCGCGCTGTCCTCATCTCTTTAAAGCCACAATTTTGATATCTGGTGTGTCCCCTATAACTTTTGTTCCTCAAAGCTTCGAGCGAATGCGTAGCCCGTGTCGGCGGTCCAACCGGTGAGGAGGCCGGCGCCGGGCAGGTAGGAGTAATTTCAGCAATGAATACTCACGGGGCGCGATCCTGAAAGCCCAAATTCAGTGATTTTGGCAGGATTGATCACCGATAAAGGGAACGGCATATAAAGGGAGAAAGGTCAATTTCTGCTCAGGCAAATCCCGGTATGGCCCGTTGCACATAACCAGGCCTTTTGGGCAATTGGGATATTCTTTCAACATATAATGCAGACTTCTCAATCTACCCGCGGGACCCGACTTCACTTCAACGGGATAAATCTGTCCCTGTTTCACCGTCAGGTAATCCACTTCAGCGTTACTGCTCTTCGCACTTCTTGCCCAGTAGAATAACTCCCGGCTATGCCATGCTATTAATTCCTGGGCCACAAATTGCTCTGCCAGTTTACCCCTATACATTGCAAGTAGATTATTCTGTCTCATTTCTGCATCAACCGGAACCTGACACAAGCGCTGTAACAGCCCAATGTCCAACATACATGTCTTGAATTTCTTCTGGTTAGCAGTAGCGCCAAGTGGTAACCCGGAAGGATTGCAGGCGGGAATCTTATGTAGTAATCGAGCCTTCACCAACAAATCAAATGCTTTATGATTAGTCTGATATGAATGATATTCATTCAGTTGTGTATATTTTAATTGCTCCCCGACAGATCGAGCGGCATTTAAAAAAACATGATCCAGGCAGACCACATCAACCCTTGGTGTATATTTTGAAAAATCATCACGACAGGAATCCAGGATATCGGACTGTGCCGCAAAAACTTCAACCAGTGATCCTGTATCCCTGTATACCTTGACTGCTTCAGGCATCCCGCCCACAAAAAAGTAGTTCTTTAATTCCCTGAATATAACTGGCGAAACACCCTTACCTGCAGCCTCCGGATCATTTAACAAAGCATCCGCCATAGGTTCATTGTCTATGGCCAGCAAATATTCATAAAATGTCATGGGATTCAGATAAAGGTACTGTATACGACCTACCGGTATGGATATTTCTCCAAAGGCAAACTCAAGAAGAGAACCGGCAGCCACCACATGAAGTTCCGGCATTTCTTCATAAAAATACCGGAGAGCCATTATCGTTCGGGGACATGCCTGAATCTCATCAAAGAATAGAAGCGTCTTGCCGGGAATGATGCGCCCGGCTGAAACCTCCAGACCACGAATAATTTCCACGGGATCCAGCGTTTGTTCAAAATGCAGATGAATATCCCGTCTTTTTTCAAAATCAATCGTGACACAATGCTCAAACTCTTTGGCCAAAAATTCACGAACAAGCCATGATTTTCCCACTTGCCGCGCCCCACGAATAATGAGCGGTTTCCGGCGTGCAGCATCTTTCCACGCTAATAGCTGTCTTTGAGCTAATCTCTTCATCAGATCACCATAAATTACCTATTTATAGACTAATATAGGCCATAAATTCTATTTTGCAACCATTTTATAGATTTTTTAATTCTATTTTACATGGTTATAAAAGAAGCATGGCTTTATCGAATGAAGTTTGCGATTAAGGTAGCAAAAAATTCAAATTCCCTGTCCCCTGTCTCCCAGGTATAAATATTTTGGCTGTCGTTTGTGAGGTTGCCGTCGAGGTCATGGGCATGATAAAGATACACATTTCTTATTCAGATAATATTTACAACCGCTGAGCTAGAGGAAGACAGAGGGAGAAGAGAGCAGCGTATTCTCTGTATTTTTCTCGGCTGTTTACTCTAACGACCATCGGGAGTGGTTGTGAAAAAAATTTTGTTAAAGGATAGCGGGAAATCGGGACACCACAACCACGGCCCACTTCCAACCATTGGAATTCAGAAGTAAAGGCGGACGCCGATGCGGCCGGCGACATCCAGGGGTTTTTCTTGCGGGCGCAACGCTGTCTCGTCCGCGTTGAACTCGCCCAAATCGACAAACAGGGACGGGGTCGCGTCCTTCTCCGGGGCGACCTGGATAGTTTCGATCCCTTCCATATCGGTCTTGAAGCCCAGCCACAGGATGCCGCCGACGGCGATCAGCAGTACGCCCAGTGAAATGCCTTTGTAGAAACTGGAGTCGTCGCTGCCCATGACGGGGGAAGCAAAGATGTTCGACCAGTCATACGCATACGTGGCGGTTACCCCGGCCCCCGAAAAAAACAGCGACAATACTAAAAGACTGATAATCAATTTTTGCGACATGGCTACTCCTTCAGGTTGTTACGGCACGGACGATCACGCAAACAACGCGCCAACATCATCGCCTGAAGTAAGCATCCGGCCAGCATTCAAACAGGGGACCATACGCCCGTCTTCCCATCGTTGCAACCGGTAAAGCGTGGCAAAATGAAAATCAGGCACGGCGCCCCCCTGCCCGCCGACAATCTCGCCGCCACGCCGCACGTTGTCCTGCATCCACGCGGGAAGATTCAGGTGGTAGGGATTGCGTTTGACCTCTTCCACATGGAAAGAGAGCGCGGCGATAAGGTCCGCGACCTCTTCCGGGGCGGATTCGACCATCAGGTTGGGATGGGCCATCGCGCCCCAGAATTCTGTTTCAACCACAAAACAGGAAAGCCCGGAAATCTGTTTCAGGGCGTCCATCACCAGATAGTGCGTCCCGATGTGGGTGCTGTTCCAGTCGCCGGCATGCGGCAGGAAGAGGGTGTGCGGACGGCGCTCTTCGAGGATGCCCGCGATACAGTTGACCGCCTCCATCCAGCGGGACGACGGCTGTTCGCGGGTCGCCGTCTTGATGTCTTCGAGACCGTTTTTGACCGTCGGGATAAGTTCAAACCCCAGGTAGGCGCAGGCGTTGGCCAGTTCCTCCCAGCGCGGCTGTTGCCGGGCGAGGTTGCTGCCCTGAGTAACCGCCACGTTGATCACGCGCATGCGCTGCTCGCGCAACATGCGCAACGCCATCCCGCCGATGATGCACTCATCGTCGGGATGGGGTGAAAATATCAGGACCACGGGAGCTTCCGGAGCGATCTCCGGACGCGCCGCTTCATCTATCCCGCCCAGCGGAAGCCGCCGCGCGTCGTCCATCAGGGCCACATAACGTTCCACCATCTGCTGATATGGATTCTTCATCTTTCTTCTCCACCATCCGGTCTTACATTTCTATCATCGGCAAACTGGCAGCCGCCACCGCCTGCCCTACCCGTTTACTTTTTTCATCGGGAATGTGCAAGCCCACACCCTCGTACACATCGGGGAATTCCGCCTTGAGCACCTCGCGGGCCTTCTCAAGCATGATTTCACCGCCTTCGCCGGAGGTCACACGCCCCAGGATCAGGAGGTCGTCAAAATCATAAAATTCACGGTAATACGGGATGGTATAGCCCAGGTACACGCCGATGGACTCAAAGATGGCGCGCGCGCCTTCCTCGCCCACCGCCATGCGGCGCTGGACCACCTTCAGACGGTCCGGCAACCCCATGGAATCGGGAAAGGCCTGTCCGGCGGCCGGGGCCAGCTTATTGACGGCCTGCTGGTTGAAATACATCGCGCCCACGCCGATATCGCGGGACCACTCATCCGCGGCGGCCCGCGGACTGTAGTCGGCCGGGGCAAAGGCCAGCTCGTTGAGCCATCCGGTGATTCGTCCATCACGGCTGAGGTACCCCACCGCCTCGCTCGATCCCATCGCGACGCCCAGCAACGCCTTTTTGTTGAGCGAGAGCGCCCCGGCCAGCGCGGTGACATCGCCGTCGTTGATGACCCGCAGCGGAACACCCCACTCCTCGCCTATCCGCTTGAACATCGGCTGCACATGCTGCTTGAAATCGCTTGATGGCACAGCGCGAAAGAGCGATGCCACCATCGGGCGGTCATCAATGTACACCCCCGCGGAACTGCCCCCGATGGCATCCACGCGCGGCAGGCGCATGGCCGCCCGCTTCAGGCCGCTCTGTATGTGATTGTAATGATACGTCCAGTCTTCCATATCCTTCGGGTTCCAGGGAAACTCATCGCAATAGACCGCCATCCCGTCCTTCACGGCAGCGATCTTGTAGTCGCTCGCCCCCAGGTCAAACCCGATGCGGCAACCGTCCAGGTGTCCGCCCACCGCGATTTCGGATTCCGTTTCAGCGGGAACTGCTGACGCGTCGACCGTCAACACCTCGAAGGGGGCCTCATAGACGCGCTGCATCAGATCGACATCAAACGCGCGCGCGCCGGAGCGGGCGTATACCGATTTGATGCAGTCGCCGACCCACGCGGGCCCGCCCATATAGAGCCGGAAGCCGCCGCGCGCCCAGAGCAGGAATTTGACGATACGTTCGACATAGTAGGCCGTATCGGGGTCCGGCGCGCCGTTCGCCGCCACGATGGTGGTTTCAAACCGGGAGACCAGCCCGTTTTCACGTTCCAGCCCGATGACGAGCGGACATGTCTGCGCGGACTGCGCTACCCGTTCGCGATAGGCGCGGTGCGCCAATATGGGCGGGCGGAAGTCCGCGTCCAGCGCGGGGACAAAGGTGGGAATCTGGTTTTGTATATAGTGTGAATTATTCATCTGCATTCTCCATTGCCGACCAATCCATTTTACCGATCAAAATAAACATCACCACCGTCGCGAAAATCGAATAGAGCAGGTATGGGATCACCTGCCAGTACATGCCGAAGCAGAGTTTGCCCACGCAGATGATCATCGCGAAGAGCGCGCTCACGCCCAGGCCCCAGCACATCCATTCGAGCAGGCCGACGTGCATGTGTTGTGGATGGCCGGCTTTCGCGGCCACCGCGCTCCACCAGCCCGGCGGTTGAATGCGGGTGTAATAGCGCACCAGCACCTCCTCCTTCTCCGGCGGCGTGAGGTAGGTCACACTCAACCAGACAATGGTCGTGAAGGCAATATTCAGCGTGAAGCGCACCGCATATTCATCCAGCAGGTAGGTCGGGGCCCCGATCAGGGCAAAGAGTTTGTGAAAGACCGGGGTCCAGTTCAACAGGGCGTACATCAGCAGCGACGAAAACATCGCCGACAATTCCGACCACGCGCTCACCCGCCACCAGTACCAGCGCAACAGCACCACGAACCCAACCCCCGACATCAGTTCAAACATCACGAACCAGCCCATCGAAACCGATTCCGCAAACAGCGCGTACAACCCGGCCAGCACCGCCAGCAGCAGCGAGGCCACCTGCGAAATGCGCACCATGCGGTGTTCCTCGCATTCCGGATTGATGAAGCGTTTGTATAAATCATTGATCACATAGGACGCCCCGAAATTCACATGGGTCGAGATGGTCGACATATAGGCCGCCATCAGCGAGGCCACCAGCAGACCTTTCAGTCCGACCGGCAGGAACTTCATCAGCATTACCACGTACGCGTGCTCCTGGTCGAACCCGACCCCGTAGCGTGTGATATCCGGAATCAGGAACAGCGAGGCAATTCCGACCACAATCCAGGGCCATGGGCGCACCACATAATTCAGGAAATTGAACCACAGCATCGCCAGCACCGAATGCTTTTCGTTTTTACAGGAGAACAGGCGTTGCGCCAGGAAACCGCCGCCCTCGCCGCCGACCCACCATTGCAGGCCCAGGAAGACAATCAGCGACCAGACCGCCACCAGCCCGCCGCCTTTCAAGTCGAATGGCGGCAGGAAATTCGTGATCTTCATGGTGGTGACCACCTTGTTGCCGCGCCAGGCGGCCATGATATCGCTCTTGTTCTGAATCTCCTGTTGGTTCAGCCAGTCCATCACCGCCTGTTCGGAAAGGCTGATACGGGTGATGCGCAGGTATTCCCGCGGCTGCCCGTTGTCCGCCGTATCCTCGGCCAGCAATCCGGCGGCGACCATTTTGTCCACGCCGGTAAAATCCACAATCGCCCCTTTGCTGAGCGTATAGGCGTTCTGCCAGGCCGCCATGACAGCCTTGGCCGCCGGCGGGGAAAGGCTATCGAGTCGCTGCGCGACATCTTCCTCGGTCAGGCCATCGGCCTGCCAGAGCAACGTGTCGCCCCCGTTGGACGGCGCGGCGAGCCCGGTGGCCAGCAGCGCCTCGTATGCCCCCCACCCCGCATCTTCCGCCCCTTCGGTTTCCGCGCCGTTCACCGCCCCGGCCATCAGGGCCTTGCGCAGCGACGCGTGGTCCACCGTCTGGCGGTCCACCGGCATCGCGTTGACCACAATACCCGCGTCCACCGCCTCACAGGCGCGCCGGACCATGGTTCCCGGCCCGCCCGCCACCGCAAAACATACAAACATCAGCGCGAAGGTCCCGGTCATCGCCAGGCAGAACTGGAAAAAGTCGGTCGCGATAACGCCCCACAGACCGGAGACCGCGCTGTAAATAGTCGCAAACGAAAGGCACACGATAATCCCCGTGGCCTTGGCCGGGATGATGGCCGGCCCGATGACCATCCAGTCGGCCACGTTGGTCATATCAACCGCCGCCGCCACCTCGATACCTTTTGAAACAAACACCGGCAAGAGTTCTCCCTTCATGAAAACAATCGTCGGGATATTCAGCGTCACCTCGAGGATCTTCGCCATCGCCAGCGTCACCCAGCCCATCACCAGCGTATTCTGGATAATCGACCGGTAGCTTGCGTGAAAGATACGCAGACACGCCGCCGGGCGCCCCCCGTAACGAATTTCATTGAATTCCACATCCGTCAGAATCTTCGCGCGACGCCACAACCGGGCGAAAAAGAAGGTACAGAGCATCATGCCCATGATACCCCCCCACCAGAACCAGTTGCGCTCGAGTCCTTCCGTGCGCATCCACCCCGCGATCACCAGCGGCGTATCCGCCGCGAACGACGTCGCCACGATGGATGTCCCCGCCAGCCACCACGTCATTTTGCGACCCGCCACAAAATAGTCATCCATGCTGTTGGTGGCGCGACGCGAGAAATAAAGGCCGATCGCCGCGGTGACCACAAAAAACGCGGCGATGACCATCCAATCGATTCCAGCTAACGGGGCATATGTTTCCATGATTTACCTCACATGTGTTATTATTTCATTCATTGAACTAATATATACAAAGGCGCGTCACGCCTGTCAAATGATTTTCTTCACATTTTTTGCTCCTTATCCCCTTTCGTACTACTATCTCCCATAATTTCGTTTTTTTGCGCAAATTATTCTTCGCAACACACGAATATCTCCATTCATACAAAGGCGCTGCAGAAGTAAACGACCCGCTTCGCTGGAGTCCGGCGAAGCGGGTGGTAAAGAAATCGCCGTGCTTAATCTCGGCGAGTATTTCGGTTGCGGCTCTACGGCTCCAGGCCATGCGTGTAATTCGTGATCACAAAACACGATGAGCAAATCACCTAAAAAAAATCCGCGTCGCCCCAGAGGGCGATTTCGGCGGCGGCGATCGCGCCGCCGGTGGCGATGGCGTGTTCACCGGTTTGGGCCGGACGCAGATCGAGCTGGCGCTGCACGAGCGGAATCAGTTTCTTTGTGCCGACGTCCCGGACCCGCGCAAGGAAGGCTTCGTTGCGGATCGGCATGTCGGCGCCCAGGATGACCGCTTCCGGGTCGAGCAGGTTCACAATATGGGCAATGGAAGCGCCGAGTGAGTCGGCGAAGCCCGCCAGGGCTTTCGTCAACGGCGCGTCCTTTTCGGTGAGCGGGGTAATCCCCTGCGCATCCTCGAGGCGGACATTTTCCGGGGCGATGGCCCCGTCCATTTCACCGGCGGCGAAATGGCGGCCACGATAAATAACGCCATTGATAAACAAGGCGCTTCCAAAGGCGTTGAGGAGCGTCTGCGTTTTGTCCTGTTCGTGCTGGATGTGGAAATACACAAAATTATCCAGTTCCCGCGCCCGGCCGATCCGGGACTCGGTCAGCAGCGCCAGGTTCGCGTTGTGATCAACGACGGTCGGTATTGTTGTCTGGTCTTCGACCGCCTGGCGAAGGGGGAAATCAGAACAACTGTACAATCCCGAGTACAACACCACACCCCGGCGACAGTCGACAATGCCGGGCACCCCGATCCCGATGCCCATGTGCCGTCCGGCGGGTGGCCCATTCCGGTCCAGGCGTTCATCCAGGGCCTTTTTGAGTTTTTTGACCACCGCGGGCAGGCGGGTCGGGATCGGAACACGAAAGGCGTCCAGCTCCCGGCCGGTCAGGTCGTGGATGATACACAACGCGCGTTCGGGACGCAGCTCCACGCCCAGGGTCCAGCCCAGTTCGCCGTTGATCTGCATCAGGACCTGTTTCTTGCCCACCGACTTGCATTCGCGTTTACCGGCGGTGCGCAACACCTCCTGCGCCTCGAGTTCGCGCATGATATACGTGAGGGTCGAGCCCCGCAGACCGGTCATCTCCGAAATCTGACGCCGTGAGAGGTCCTTGTATTCGCGCAAAAGCTGCAATACCAGGCGCCGGTTCCATAGGGCGCCAATCTGCTGGTTGGTCTTCTTTCCGATCTTCATAACCGTCTCCTGAAAAAATTTTACTTGTCCCTGTTGACAAAACGCCAACTTCTCGGTACACATTAATTAATTCATTGAATGTAGTAATAAGTCAAGCGAGATTGTTGATTTTTTTAACCGAGTAATGGAGTATAACTTATGAAGATTGTTGAGCAGCTTGCCCGCCGGGTCCGCGATGAGGTCCACACGTTGTTGAACAGTCCATCAGCCCGCGACGCCGGAATGCCGGGGCACACATTTTTTCTGGCCAACGGTGATATCCTTTGCCTGCCGCGCGATGAAGGGGACAGTCGCTATCCCTACGGCCACAACGGCTTCAATTTCTGGGCTCACAGTTCCGGCTACATGTACAGCAACGAAGGGCTGTTTTCGATTTTTTCACGCGCCACAAACGGCCAGGAGCCCCGCATCGCGTTTTTTGCCATCCCCACCCCGGAGGACGAGTCCCCTGCCCTGCCGATTTCGCTGCTGAGCGTACCAGTAATGACGGAACCCGAACAGATGGACATCCGCCGCTATACCGTCTTCACCCCATCCTCGGCCCTCTATTTCACCGATGCGGGGCTCCTGCAGTTCACCCTCCAAACCCTGGTTACCGAAAATAAGGAACTGAGTTTCTCGCTGCACGTCAGGAATACCGCCAAACTGACGGCGACATTCTCCACCTCCGCATACCTCAACCCGTTCCTGCGCCACCAGCTCTTTGAGACCGGCGAGGACATCTGGTTCCGGGAAATTCACTGCACGGACGCCCCGGACCCGGCCATGCTGCCGGTGTTCAAACTGCTGGTTAACGAGGACAAAAGCCGCACGGAAAGCTTTACCAACGTCGGCATTCTGCGGCGGCGCGCCAACTGTCCGGAAGGCGCCGTACTGACGGGGCAGGAAGCGACCACCTCACGCAATGAATATGTCGGTGGCGTACGCAGCGGTCTACACACGCCGAAAGCCCTCATGGATGGGACCTTCAAAAAGGCGCAGGCGGTAACCGCCTTCACGGAAACGGCGATCATGGGCGACCTGCTGCACTGGGAACTCGCGCCGGGCGCAAGCGCAGGCGTCGACCTGGTCTTTACCACCCATACCGACATGCGGGAGGCGGACGCGACGGCACAGGAGGTCCTGGCCCCGGACACCCTCGACCGCGCCGCCGAACGCCTGGCGCGCCAGGAGGAACTCAAGCAGAACGGCCTGCACCTGCAGGTCACGTCCAGCACCGACCCGCGCATCCGTCCCCACGTCTTTACGGCCTTCTTCGCACACCTGAAAAAGCAGGTGGAATTCTGCTCGCTGATCAAGGGCTACATCCAGCTTTCCTCCATGTCCCTGATCGGGGTGCGCGATGTCTTCCAGGCCATCGAGGGCCTGCTCTACTGGCAACCCGCGGCGGCCCGCGAAAAGATGCTGGAGGCCCTGGGCTTCACGGCGCCCGACGGACGTTGCTTCCGCCAGTATTCCCTGCCGGTCAACGGCAAACCGGGACACATGGACCTGCGGCCGTTTATCGACCAGGGCGTATGGGTCATTTCGACGGTCTGGACGTATCTGCAGGTGACGCAGGATTGGGAGTTTCTCCAGGAAGTCATCGGCTACCATGTGATTGTGGATGAGAAGAACGGGGGGGTCGAGGAGTCCGCCGAGCGCGACAGCGTGCTGGCACATTTGATCCGGATTATGGACTTCCTGCTGGCGCACCGGGACCTGCCATGCGAGGACGATCCGGAGGCCCCCGGCACGGGATGCGTCCGGGCTATGTTCGGGGACTGGAACGACGCGCTCGACGGCCTGGGGGTCAGCGCCGACCCCGCGCGCGAGTATGGCAGCGGCGTGAGCGTCATGGCCACTCTGCAAGTCTACCAGAACACCCTGGAGATGGCCCGGATGTTAAGCCGCGTGGACAGCGCCGGATATCGCGACGGCATTGCCGCCTGCGCCACCGCGGCAAAAGAACTCGAGGAGGCCCTGTTGAAATTCGCGCTGGTCACCAACGAGCGCGGGGAGCAACGCATCCTGCACGGCTGGGGCGACCGGCGCGCCTACCTGGTCGGCAGTTTTGACGACACCGACCACCAGGCCCGCGACGGATTAACCTCGAATGCGTTCTGGGTCCTTTCCGGCATGCTGGCCAAATACCCCGAACAACAGGACACAATCCTGCGCGCCTTTGAACGGCTGGATGACAAATACGGATACAAGACCTTTGAACCGCCCTTCGCCCCGAATACCCCGGGCGTCGGACGCATTCCGAAACTCCCGGCCGGGACCGCCGAAAACGCGGGCGCCTACATCCACGCCACCTCCTTCGCCATCATGGCCCTCTTCCAGATGGGGCGCCCTCGCGAGGCCTGGGAACAGCTCATCAAGATTCTGCCCTTCACCGATATCCATGAACACCTTTCGCTGTCCCCCTTTGTCATGCCCAACTCCTATGGATACAACCCGGAGAAAAACATCGACGGCGAAAACATGAATGACTGGCAGACCGGCAGCTCGAATGTAGCCCTCAAACTGCTCATCCGCTATGTATTCGGCGTCGAAGCCGGCATGGACGGCGTGTGGATACAGCCGGCGGCCCGGTCGCCCCTCGCCCACTTCACCTTCACCCTGCCCCTGCAAGGCTGTGTCCTTACCGTCCACTATACACGCGGCAACGACGGACCGCGGCAATTCACGGTCAACGGCGAAGCCCATCCCGCGACCTACGACGCCACGATGAACCTGGACAAGCTCTGGATTCCACATGAAACCCTTTCAACAACCCCGAACCTTAAGATTACAGTAACCGACTAACCCCTGGAGGAACAACCCATGCATATGATCATCAGATTCACCCGTCTTATCACCGGCGCCCTTTTCCTGCTGCTGCTCTTCAACGGCTGCGAAATGCCGCATCGACCGGCTACACCCCACGAGGCCGAACCGACGCCCATCATCGAGGCCATCCCGCTGGTTGAAGAAGAAATCCCGCCCGACTTCCTGGTCGCCTCCTTCGACCAGCCGGAGCAAATCGTGCTCTTCTCCGACCGCGAGGAGATGCCCACATCCTCCACCGTCTTCCACAAACAGGAGACCACCGGGCACAAGGGGCAGGCCTTGCGCCTGGCCTACGACATTGAAAGCTACGCCGGCCTGGCCATCGACCTGCCGCCGCAAGACCTTTCGGCCTACAACACCCTGACCCTGTGGGCGCGCAAACCCGTCGAATGCGCCCCGTCCGTCAAATTGCAGATCACCGACACCAGTGACCTGCGCCAGCGCATGCACCTGACCCCGTACCTGAAAAAGGTCGGCGCCGAATGGGTGCAATTGGATATTCCCCTGGCCAGCCTGGACCAGTTCGCGGGTACGGCAATGAGCCACGTACGACAGATCGCCCTGGTCTTCCATGCCGGACAGGGCCAACTCGAACTGGATGAAATCACCCTCAGGAAAACGGACATCACCATGCACGAAACCAAACTCCCCTACCCCGAAAAAACAACCCGCTCCCTGCCGCACGGCACCGCCGCCTGGTGCTATGGCGACCCGCGGGAGGTGGTCGAACAGGTGCGCGCGTACAATGCGACAGCCGCCGACGAACACAAAATCCGCTACCTGTTCCCCTACGCCGGCAGCATCGAATTCACCCAGGAGGCCGGCTACAGCATGAGCTGGCATCCCACCAATGCCCACTTCCTGGCCGAGGCCCTCGGACCGGAAATGATGATCATGCCCATGATTGACGGCTTGAGCCACCTGGCCGAATTCCTTGAGCCCGAAACCTGGGAGCAGCTCGCCCTGGACATCACCCGCAGGCTCGATGCCGACGACCTCCTGTACGGACTGCAACTGGATATCGAACCCTTCGACACCGTGCTCCATCAGCTCTTCGCGCGCCTTATGGAACATACCGACAAGCCCATCACCACCGCCGCCGGGCTCTGGACGCAGGACACCTTCCGCTATACCGACATGATCGTCCTGATGGGCTACGACTGGGCCTACACCCCCGATACCTTTTCCGCCAAGGCCGGCAACATGATCCCGCGGTTCCTCCAGGATGCAGAACAAGCCGGCGGCAAGGCCATGGTCGGCCTGCCGGCGATTGCCACCCACCACGAATTCGAATCCTACGCCCTCACCGAAGGCGGCCCCCGAACCTCCACGGGCTATACCATGGCCGAGTATGTCCAGCGGGCGATGCAGATCACCCAATCCGCCGACGCCCCCGGCGATGTCTTTGTCGGATACTGCCTGTGGGCGTTTCATCCCGCGGACGGGCTGCATGGTCCGCGCGATACCAAATGGTACTTCCCTTCGCTCATCGAAGAGGACGTCTGGAAACTTTTACGGTAACAACAGGAAAGCGAGGCGCGCCCCATGAAAACAACAGCACTACTTCTTATCGGACTTCTCGCCCTGCAGGGTGTGTCGGCGGACTATCTCAGCGCTTGGGATATGGACGAAGGCATACGCACCCGGCAGAACGGGTATTACAACCACTTCAAACACGGTGACTCGACCGCGGATGTGCAGCTCACCCGCGAGGCGCGACGAGGTCCGGGCGGACGGGCCATGCAGGTCGTCTACAACAAACCAATGGACGGCTACTGCGGCGTCTGGGCCCATTTCTTTGATGAGGAGCAGGCGAAAGACGGCGTGTTGACCTGCCTGGACGTGGCCGGGTATCCCTACCTGTCGTTTTTCGTCCGCGGCGCGAAAGGCGGCGAAAATTTCACCATCCAACTGGCCGATCCGGCCTGGTACGCACGCGAGGATTCGCAGGCCGCCGGGACCGCCGTCCGCTACCTGGGAAGGCCCCTCACCACCAACTGGACCGAGATTATCGTGCCGCTCGAGGACTTTCGCCTGGCCTCGACCGATATCTGCGGAATCACCTTCAACTTCACCGAAGAAGGCGCCGGCACGGTCTACATTGACGACATTGGCTTCAAGAAACTACCGGACACCCCCGTGCCCTTCAGCACGGCAACGCCCGAAAACGCCACCCCGGACCGCGCCATCAACCGCGCCATGTGGGTCTGGGAAACCGAACCGCTGCTTGATGACCCGCAAGAGGCCGCCGACCTCTTCGCCTTCTGCCGCGCGCACCAGGTCAACGAACTCTTCCTGCAATTGCTCTACACCTATGAAAACGACGGCAGCCCCGATGTCCGCTGCATCATCCGCAAACCGGACCTCCTCCGCGCCTTCCTGCGCGCCGCGCACGAAGACGGGCTGCGCATCCACGCCCTTGACGGGCATCCGGAATATGTCCTGCGCGAAAACCACCCCAAGGTCCTCGCCCAGGTCGACGCCCTGCTCGCCTTCAACGAAGGCGACATCGCGCAGGAACAACTCGACGGCATCCATCTCGACAACGAACCCTACCTGCTGCCCGGCTTCGAGTCCGTCCTGCAGGAAGACATCCTGCGGCAGTATCTCGAACTCAACGCCGCCATCATGGCGCGCCTGCGCGAGCAGGGCAGCGCCATGGTCTTCGGCGTGGACATCCCCTTCTGGTTCGACGAACGGCCCGGCGAGTGCCTGGTGACCTGGAACGGCCAACGCAAGGACGCCGCCAAACACATCCTGGATATCGTCGACAACATCGGCATCATGGACTACCGGAATTTCGCCGGTGGCGCCGACGGAATGATCAAGCACGCTGAACAGGAACTCGCCTACGCCGCGCAGGTCAATACCCCGGTCTACCTCGGCGTCGAAACCTACCAGGATACCCCGCTGCCCTTCTATTTTGTCTGCATGATTCCCGAGGCCGAATGGGCGGCATTCGCCCGCGACCACGCGGACCTGATGAACCGGCGCGACTTCCGGGGCTTCCGCATGAAGACCTACCGCGACGGGACCCTGCGCTACTGGGGCATCGGCCAGGACCGCCCGGGGGCCCCCTCGGACCGGTTTCTCACCGCCGTCGCCGCCCTCGCCGCCCTTAATCCCACCGACTGGCAGGAGGTCGACTGGCGCCCCGCGCTGGAGCAGGCCCTGCGCATCGACCCCGCCTGTGTCGGCTTCCAGCCGCTGAACATCTCACTGGGCGGCGAACACCCCATCAACGGCTTCACCACCGCCATGCGGATGCCGCCCAAGACCACTTTTGCCGGAAAATCCAAACAGGCCCTCGAAGCCGCCCTCAAGGAAACCGCCGACCATTATCGCGACAACCCGGCCTTTCACGGGTTTGCCATACACTACTATAAAACATATCGCGAACTGCCGGACGAATAGCCAGAAATCCTTACCCTGTGGAAGGCAACGTGACACCAGGGTGTTGTCCTCGGGTTCGCAGATCATAATCGCGCTCTTTCAATCGCCAATCAAGCCGGAGGCTACTCCGCAAAGGATGGGCGATGGAGTACACGAAGTGCACGGAGTTATAAATCAAAAAAATCTAAACATTTCCCCTCCGTGTCCTCCGTGCCCTCCAGCGTAGCGGGTGGTCAAATCCAGCAGAGCACAAGCAAGAATTCTGCATTTTTTCGCCAAAATGACATACGCCCTCAGGGCCGGCCCATCGTCACATCAATGATGTGCGCCCGGCGGTCGTTGAAGGTCGGCAACACCTCCCCGCGCAACGGCTCGTCGTCCACCAGGATTTGCCGCACGCCGCGCTTGACGCCATCGGGGTTCTCGATACGAATATCGTAACGCGTCCCGCGGAAACGCCGCAGCACACGCATGCTGCCCCAGCTTTCCGGAATGCACGGATCGATGATCAGGCCATCGAAAGTGGGACGCACCCCGAGCAGGTGCTGCATGACCACCACCAGGAACCAGTCCGCGCTGCCCGTCAGCCAGGTAAACGCGCCTTCCCCGTAGCGGGGATTGCCCGGACCGATGACATACTCCGGAAACACATACGGCTCCGTCTTGTATACATCCATGTCCTTGTCGGGGCCGTTCGGAATAATCTGGCGCAACGTCTTGTAGGCCTCGTCGCCGCGTCCGAGCATATAGTCCATCATCATCTTGAACGTGCCGCCGTGAATAAAGACCGAGGCATTCTCCTTGGTCCCCGGGGCAAAGGCCGTAATGCGTCCGATATCCGGATTATAGCGTGTATAGGGCGGCGCGAACAGCGCCGGGCCGTACGGGGTGTCCAGCGTGGTATCAATATGCGCGAGAATCTTCGCCTTCTGCTCCTCGTCCGGAATCTCCGCCAGCAGCGCCCAGGTCAGGGCGTTCAACTGGCAGGCGCCCTCTTCATTGACCGGCGAGCCGATCGGTTCGCCCTTGTCGTTGTAGGCGTACACATAACGGTCGCCCGCCCAGGCGTACTTATTGATCAGTTCCTTCATGGACGCATACCGCTTGCGGCATTCCTCGGCGCGGTCGGTGTCGCCGATAAACGTCGCCAGCTCTTCGAGCTGCTTGAGCCCCACGCACAGGCCCATGCCCAGCCAGACACTCTCGCCCTTGCCTCCGATCCCGGTCCGGTCAAACGCGTCATTCCAATCCTGCGTGCCCATCAGCGGCAGGCCGCGCTTGCTCTTCGCGCGGTCCTGCAAAAACTGCACCGCCTTGCACACATGCCCGTACAGCGTATCCGAACCGCCGTCATAGTACGCAATCCGCTTGTCCAGCAACGGCGCGTCCCCGGTTTCCTTCACATAGGCGTTCACCAGGATCGGCAACCAGATCGGAAAATCCGCCGGCGCACTGCCTTCCGACGTGCCGTTCACATACGACCAGCCCGCCATCGGCTGCCCGGTCTTCCGCTGATGCTCCGCCAGTTTCAACATGCGGTCGCGCGCGTAATCCACATTCAGCGGCAGCAGCCCCCACGCATCCTGCGCTGTATTGCGATAGCCGAATTCGCCGTGCCCCTCGTGATAGAACGAAGCCGAACGGCCCCAATGATTATTCATCAGTACCTGGTACTTCAACCAGTGATTGAAAAAATCATCAAGTTCCGCGTCCGGCGTCTCAATCTGCAACGGGTCCACCACCACCTTGCGGAACGTACGGCGCGTCTCCTGGAAGGCCTTGTCACACGCCGTCCAACTACGGTACCTGGCCAGACTCTCCGCCGCTTCCTCCTCGTTGGCCGCCAACCCCACCGTCACCGCGAAGGAGCACGATTCGCCGCGTTTGAGTTTAATGCGGTGCTGCAGAACCCCGACCATATTGCTGCCGCGCACCCGCGAATTGCGGCATCCGCCCTCCACCAGGGCCTGGGGACATCCGTAGTCTCCCGCCGGACCAATAAAATCCTCGTAATCCAGGTCATAGCCCTCCACCTTCAAACTCGAACCCATGTAGGCAAAATACGGCCATTCCTTGTTCGCCCACGGGAATTTTGTCGCCCAAACCGCCTGCAAATCCTCGTTGAAATAGCCCTCGTTCAGCAGGACCGTCAGGTTCCGCGCGCACAATTCCGGCTCCCACGGCCCCAAAAACCACTCCACAAACGGGAACACATCCACTTCCCGGTCCCGGCGGCAGGTATTTTTCACCTCCACCATCCAGACCTCCGCCCGGCCCTTCTCCGGCACGAAAAACGTCGTCGTCACCTGAATCCCGTTGTAGCGGTTGCGAATCTGCGTGTACCCGAGGCCGTGACGGCACTCGTGACGCTCGCTTTTGTTCACCGGCGCCGACATCCCGCTGAAAATCTCGCCCGTTTCCACATCGCGCACGTACACATACCGCCCCGGACGGTCCGAAAGATAGTTCGCCGGCGCCCAACGTGTAATCCGGTTTACCGCCGGGTCCAAATAAAAACTGAACCCACCGCCCGTATGCGACATCAATACACAATACTCCCCGTTGGACAAATAATTGATCCACGGCCGCGGCGTATCCACCCGATTCACCACAAATTCACGCGACTTCCTGTCAAATTCACCAAAATCCTTGTAATTTGTCATAATTTTCCCTTATTTTGCTTAAAAAACCAACTTTTTGTTCATTTTTTGCCAAATTTTGCCCATTTTTTCAAAAAATATCCAATTTTTGATCAATTTTCAATATTCCTACATGATGCAACCGTTCACATGCCATAAATAATGAAATTTTTACAAAATGCAACAATTTTTCACATTTTTTTAAATTTTTCCTAATTTTTAATAATTTCGCATAAAATAATATTATTTTTTGGAAATTTAATCCACTTGATACCGGTTTCATTTTTTGGATTACGAAATATGGGACATACCATATGTCCGGGGTATCCGGGGACAGAGCAGAAGTTGCCGAAACTCCCCTGTGCCGTTCGTTGTACGGGCTTCAGCCCGCCACGCACGCGGGGTCCTGGGCGCCGTTGAGGCTTTTCGGATAACGTCCAGGTTCATCCATGATCGGCGGCTGTTTTATCAATATCGATACCTAACTCGCCGGCGCGCTCTTCCCATTTTTTGCGCGCCAGATGGCGCATGTCCTCCACATTATCCATTTCATCTTTTATTTCCATGCCCAGCAAGGTTTCTATAGCGTCTTCCATCGTTACAAGTCCGGCGGTGCCTCCGTATTCGTCGATGACAACAGCAATATGCTGGCGCAATTCCAGCATGTCATTCAGGAGTTTGGATAATGACAGGGATTCGGGAACGACAGGAATTTCCCGTTTCAATGTTTCTATCCGGGTTTCCATTTCTCCCCGCGCGGCCAACAGCAATATCTGATCCTTCAATACGAAGCCGGTGATATCGTCAAGGTCCTGCGTATACACCGGGATGCGTGAAAAAGGGCCCTCCGCCAATGCTTTAAAGGCCTCAGCAACACGCATGTCTTGCGGCAGGGCGGAAATTACAACACGCGGCGTCATGATGTCCGCCGCGGTCAAGGTGACCAGTCGAAACAGATTATTAAACACACGCGACTCATGTTGTTCAACGGCGCCGGCCTTTCTCCCGATCTCCGCCATGGCAATCATTTCGTCACGGCTGAAAACATGCACCACCCTGTCCCGCCCGATCTTTTTGGTGAGTTTTTCCGAAAACCATACAATCGGATACAGGCAAAAGATCATGGCCTGCGTAAGGACGGCTACGGCCCCCGCCAGTTTTTTCCAGTAGATAGCGCCTATGGTTTTAGGGATTATCTCCGACAGAAAAAGGATCATCAGCGTCAACAGCGCGGAGAACATGCCGACCCAGGCGGAACCGAATATGACTTTGGCCTGGGAGCCCGCCATGACCGCGCCGACGGTGTTGGCAATCGTATTCAGGGACAGGATAGCGGCAAAGGACTGGTCCACATTGTCTATTCTCAACGATTTGAGCAACGCACTGAGCTTCCGGTGATCATCGCGAATGCTTTCAATATAGGAGGGAGTAATGCACAACAAAACCGATTCGGCGATAGAGCACACAAAGGATGTCAGTACGGCCAAAAGCACATAAATGATGAGCAAAGCAATATCATGGTCCGTGCCGGGACCCTCTGTCACGGCTTTCGCATACGCTACATCCGTCACCAGCAGTATAATCATGCCTGCAACAGATAATCGTCGATAATCACTCGGCAACGTTTTTGTTCTCATGGGGATGTCGTTACAAAAAAACACGTGAAATCGACCGTCTTTCTATTTGCTCCCGGGGGTGTCGATGGGCAAGGCCTTTTGGCACAGGGGGCACTCGTCGGGTTCCCAGGTGGTGGGGGTCATCTTCAACAGGCTCCAGTGCGGGGCGTCAAAGGTCGCCAGGCCGCCGCTGCGGTCCACGAGTACGACGATGCCGGCAACGACGCCGCCGTGTTCGCGGACGATATCAATCGTCTGCTGCACGCGACCGCCGCGGGTAATGACATCCTCGGCAACCACGAACCGCTCGCCGGGCGCAATCCTGAATCCCCGCCGGAGAACCAGCCCCCCCTCCTTTTTTTCGGCGAAGATCGACCGTACATCCAGGGCCCGCGCCACCTCGTGACCAACGGGTATTCCGCCGAGCGCAGGCGCGATGACGCCGTCAATCTTCAAGTCGGAGGGCAGGTCCTGCCGCATCTTTTCGACCACCGCCCGGCAAAGGCGTTCGGCGATCCGCGGATACCGCAACACCAGCGCGCACTGAAAAAACTGGTCGCTGTGCAACCCGGAGCGCAGCTTGAAATGCCCGCTCAACAGGGCCTGCGTCTGCGTAAATATATCCAACACTTCCGCTTCACTCATCGTCATCTTCATTACTCCTCGTTGTCATCCAAATCCATTTTTCCAATGGTTGGAAAAATAGCAAAAAAAGTTTCCAATGGTTGGAAAAATCGTAATTTATTTTTCCAACGGTTGGAAAACCGGCATGTAGGGGTCAGAGTACCAGCTTACTAGCAAGCTGGTACTCTGACCCCTATAAGGCTGACGGTTGACGCGGGGCGGGGGGGCGGTTTATACTTGGCGGCATGAATAGTGTTAATTTTGGCGTCCTGAACTACCTGGTCCTCAGTGCCTACATCGCCGGTATGCTGGCGGTGGGGGTTTATTTTGCGGGGCGGCAGCATACGTTGCGCGACTATGTGCTGGGGGGGCGGCGCCTGCCCTGGCTGGCGGTCGGGATGAGCATGTACGCCTCGGTCACGAGCGCGATGACATTCATGGGCCTGCCCGGCATGGCCTATGGACAGAATGTTTCGCTGATTGTCGTCTGCCTGATGAGCCCGCTGGTGGCGCCTGTGCTGATATTTGTGATCTATCCGCTCTACCGGAAGCTTAACCTGACCACGTCGTATGAGTATATTGCGCTGCGCTTCGGGCGGCGCGCGCGCGTGGCGGTGGCGGGGTTCTTTGTCCTGGCGCGTCTGAGCTGGCTGGCCACAGTGATCTACGCGCCCGCGCTCGCGCTGCATGTTACGACCGGCGTGCCGCAGGCGGTGGCCATTGTCATCATCGGTCTGTTGGCCACGGCGTACTGCGCCCTGGGCGGGCTCTCCGCGGTGGTCTGGACGGATGTGCCGCAGTTCATCATCATGATCGGCGGCGCGGTATGGATCGCCGTGCTGCTGGGCGGCATGGCGCCCGGCGGGGTGCCCGGCATCCTGCGCGAGGGACAGCTTGCCGACAAACTGATGATTTTCGACTGGACGCTCCACCCCGGCAAAATGACCGCCCTGGCGGTGGCCCTCGCCTACGCCTTTATTCTGGTGCAGGATTACGGCATCGACCAGGTTTCGGTGCAACGGCTACTCGCCGTGAAGACCAACCGCGGCGTCACGCAAGCCATCCTTTTCAATGCCGTGGTGGACTTTTTCATCATCGGACTGTTGTTGCTCATCGGGCTGGGACTGTTTGTCTATTACCAGGCCCATCCCGGGCAGCTCCCGGCGGACATCACTCCCGACCGCGTGCTGCCGTGGTTCATCCTCCATCAACTGCCCGTCGGCCTTTCCGGGCTGATGATTGCCGCGCTCTTCGCCGCGGCCATGTCCAGCGTGGATTCAGGGCTCAACTCCCTCTCCACCGTCATCCTCAATGACATGGCCCGTCCCCTGCTGAGGCGGCACGCCACGGACGCGGAGTACACCGTGCGCGCGGCGCGCCTGCTTACCACCGGGCTGGGCCTGTTTGCCACGCTGGTGGCCCTGTTTGTTTTCCAGCATATCGGGGGTATCATCAAGGCTTTCTATACGTTCATGGGACTCTTCAGCGCCCCGGTGCTCGCCCTGTTTGTACTCGGCATGGCCACCCGGCGCGCAAACTTTGCCGGATGGATCGTCGCCGCGACCCTCAGCGTCATCGCCACCCTCTATATCCAGCGCGTTGAACTCCTCCATGAAATCTACTACTTCCCGCTCTCCACGCTCTACACCATGGCGCTTGGCTACCTGTTCAGCCGCCTCCTCCCCGCCGGCGCCTCCGATCCTGCCTACACCTGGGCCAACGTGAGGGGAAACCATCAACACCAACTGCTCTGATGAATTCGAGGAAGATTACTGTGAATACATCCGCGAACCTGTTCGTCTCAGGTAACAGAGAACACACGCCGGAGTGCGTGTAAAACAACACTGGCAACATCTGTTACGAAAGGAACGCAAATGAAAACATTCCGGATATCAAGATGGTCGGCTATCGGACTTATGTTGACCGCGCTGCTTTGCAGTGCGCTCCCGGCGGAAGCGAGGGAATCCCGCGGACGTCGCCCGCCGTCACAGCGCCACCGGTCGGAGATGCATTCGCACCGGTCGCAGGGTCGCGGACACCACGCACATTATAATCCACAGCGCCATCCGCCCCGGCATGACCGGTCGGGCGGGTTTGCCGCCGGCTTACTGGTGGGACATATCCTCACCGCGCCGCGGCCGACCGTGCAGGTGGTGCATTGCGCCCCGGTGGAAGTCTGCTACCCCGCCCCACCACAGCCCATTATCGTGAACACGGGTTGCGGACGCAGGCTCTATCAGCCGACCTATGGGCACATCGCGTTCATCCAGGCATGGAACGGCTGGCAGTGGACAACGATTGGCACGCATCCGTCCCTGCGCTGACAGGGAAGATATGGGCCACCAATTGTCGCGCCTCTTCCAGCCATTCTCTCCGCTCGCTTTCCGTACTGGTCACGACGGTCGTAAAGGTGCGGCGATAAAATTCACTGATCCCGCACAAGCCAAAGACACAGTTTCGCCATAGGGTCTCAAGCGGATCACCAAATATCTGTTGTTCCCGCTCCGGCGCTGTGTTTGAGGTATTAAAGACCACAGCCACTTGTGCCCTTAACAGTCCCTTCGGAATGCCCTCGCCGGAATCCCCTTCCAGAAACTCGTACGCTTCTCCCGGACGGATCACCCGGTCGATCCAGCCCTTTAGTATGGCCGGCGGCTGGCCCCACCAGTTAGGATGAATGACAACAATTCCGTCCGTCTGCCGGACCTCATCACAATGGATTCTGACCGGCTCCGGCAATACGGCATCCCTCTGGAGTTCCCCGCTGACAAGCAGCGGATCGAATTTCTCAGCATACAGGTCATGAAAAGATATGTCGTGCCCGCTCTTTTCGAGCTGCCCGATAACGGTCGAGGCGATCGCGTGATTGAAGCTCTCTTTGTCGGGATGAGCTAAAAGGACAGATATATTCATGGTGGACTACTCAACAATCTCCACATGGGGGGTAATGATGGTCAGGGCCTTGGGCAGGACCTGGACGACGAGGGTGGTTCCTTCATTGACGAGTTCGCCATCCACCTGCACTGGAGCTTTTTTTTTGCGGCGCAATTCCAGGCGCTGGAACCGGCGAAAGAGGCCGTCAGGAATCTTCCGGATCGAACCGTCAAACAATCGGGTGATGTGAGGGAGCACCCGAGCGGTGTCCTTTTTCAGGAGTACGATGAGTTCCAGGAAGCCGTCATCCGCGCAGGCGTGCGGGGCGATCAGGGCACCACCACCGTACTGACTCAAATTGGCTACGGTGAAAACCACCGGATCGGTAAACTCCAGTTCTTCCTTGTCATCCAAAATCACATGAAGCGGCTGCGGATGGTAATTAAGAAACTCGGAAACCGCGGAAAAGACATAAGGGAGAATGCCACGGATGGGTGATTTTTCGTACGAGCGCACGAGGGCGGCGTCCCACGCCATGCTGCAGGTTACGAAAAAGTGGCGGTCGTTGACCAGGCCCGCGTCAATTTTTGTGCGCCCCCCCCTGGGCAGGGATTTGGCGGCCTGTTCCGGTCGCAGGGGCACGCCGAAATGCCGGGCGAATCCGTTGCCGCTGCCGGCGGGAATCACGCCCAGCGCAGTCTCCGTATTTACGAGCACGGCCCCGATCGAGTTGATCATGCCGTCACCGCCAACCACGATGATGGTGTCCACCCCGTCGTCCACCGCACGGCGGGCCTTGGCCTGCCCGTCTTCGATACTCCGGCTGAACTGATAAGACAAATCCACGTCCGGCATGTCCCAAGCGCGTTCCAGCACTTCCTGCATTGCTCCAAATGACCAGGCCAACCCGGATTTCGGATTGATCAGGACACGAACCTTTCGCAATCCACTCGCCATTCTTCACCTCATCAAAATCACACACCGGGGGGCGGCGCATGCTCGCGCGCCCATTGAGCGGCGACATGAAACACCCGGATATTCACGTCGACAAGTTTTGGTTTTGCGGAGAAATTCTGGTGAATACCTTCCAGAAAGGCCGATTCAGAAAGGCGGGTAACCCCCAGGGCGAACAATACACCCAGCATCACGGTGTTGGCCGCCTTCTCCGCACCCGCCTGCTGCGCCAAATGTTGTGCCGGGACGGGAATTGAATGCATATGATCAGGCAGTTCGATATCGCCGATATTCTCATCGTAGAGCAAGGTGCCGTTCGACTTCACATCCCCGGCAAAGCGTTGCAATGACGGTCGGTTCATGGCCACGAGGATATCCGGATGGTACACCACCGGCGAGCCGATGGGCTGACCGGAAACCACCACGGAACAATTCGAGGTGCCGCCACGCTGCTCCGGACCATAAGACGGCAACCAGGAAACAAAGCGTCTATCCTGGCACCCCGCCCGCGTCAGCATCAACCCCATACTCAGTACCCCCTGCCCCCCGAATCCGGCAATCTTGATCTCCTGAACACCAAAGTCCAGGTCCTCTTCCGCGGGCTGGGTATTGTTCCCTTCCAGCAGCAGGTGACGCAGCGCGGCCTCGGAAAAATCGCTCTGGGCGTGAACGATGGGATTGACTTCGGTAATCCTGTCCCTGAACGTGCCCAACGGAAATTCTGCTTCTATCTCCTCGTTGACAAAATCGCCGGCGCCTACGCCGTCGCGCCGCAGGTTGGTCGGGCATGGGCTGAGCAGTTCGACAAAGGCGTAGCCTTTTTTATCGCGCTGCACTTCGAGGGCGCGCCGGATGGCGTTGCGCGCCTTACGCACATGGGCGATATCGGAAAGCGAAACGCGTTCGATATAGACCGGCGCGATCAACTGGTTGATCAGCTCGCACATGTGCAGGGGGTGTCCCGTCTGGTCCGGGTCGCGGCCATCCGGGGAGGTCGACGTCCGTTCCCCGACCAGTGTGGTGGGGGCCATCTGGCCGCCGGTCATGCCGTACACGGTGTTGTTCATGAAAAAGACGGCCATTTTTTCACCGCGATTGGCCGCCTGAAGGGTTTCATTAAGGCCGATGGAGGCCAGGTCGCCGTCGCCCTGGTAGGAAATGACAATGGAATCATCCTGGGCGCGCGAAATACCCGTTCCCACGGCGGGGGCCCGGCCATGCGCGGTCTGCACATTTCCACAATCGAAATAGTAATAGGCAAAGACCGCGCAACCCACAGGGCTGAGCATGACGCAACGGTTCTGAATGCCCAAATCGCTGATGGCCTCGGTAATGAGTTTATGGGCGATGCCGTGGCCGCAACCCGGGCAATAGTGCGTGGCCGTAGGCGCCGCCCCCCCCTTGCGGGGAAACTCCGCATACATCGCATCCGGCCGTTTGATAATCTTTCCCATTACAATGACCCCATTTTTACACGCTAATTCCTCGTAAATGCTCCATGACACGGTCCAGCGTAAT
>RZZM01000727.1 GCA_009929845.1 Spartobacteria bacterium | reverse complement strand
CTTTGTTAACACATTGGAGAACGGCCTTTCGTTTTTTGTTTTCCCACCGCCCGCCCCTTCCGGGGCAGCCCGCTCCGTCCAGCCCGATTACCGCATCTACTGTTCGGAATCCACCTTACACACCTGTCCAGTTTTTTAGGACCACCTCTGGGAACTTCTCCGATTGTTGCCAGCGTCCTCTTCATTGAATCCGGCGTCTGATCGAGCATTTCGCCGTGCCTCTTGTAGTAGAACCATACCTCGTTGCTGTTTCTGAAAACCGTTTCAAAAACGGTCTGAATGTGCCGGTTCTCGACACTTTTACGAATGGCAGGACTGATTTTCGTTTATTTAAGTCCTACCTCTACGCCTACGTTTTGTGTGCCCTGAGGCGCGTCTTCGAGGTCATTGAATTTAATCTTGGAGTCGGGCCCCATGTTCAGATAGTGGCGCGAAAGGAAACGGAGAAGATTTGATTTCCCGGAGTTGTTTTGGCCGATGAGGATGTTGATCTTCGAAAGGTTGTCAAAAACCACAGGCTCCCGGAAGCTCCGGTAGTTTTCGATTCTGATGCCTTCCAAAAATAATTCGTCCATTTGAAATCCCTGTTTTTTCGTTTGTCCGGTGCTCGATTTGCGCCTATGTCAAAAACCTATGTATGCCAGAGAATATGCTTTAGTAAGGCTAGATTCAATTTCGCAGCCCGAAAAACACCCACCCGTTCCAGCGCTTGCCTGTAATGTCATTGGTGATTTTTGTCAGGCTTGAATAGACCTGCCCGCCATACTCGAACCCGTCGGCGAGGACGAGGACGCTGTGCTTTTTGCCCTCGTGCATGCGGACAAGGCGCTCCCGGGCCTGAGGGCGCCGCCGCGCTCCTCGAAACAGGCGGGGCTGCGTTTGTAGTCCCTCACCAGCTTGTCCTGCCGAGCCTGCTGCTCCGCGCCCAGGCCCTTTCCGTTGCGCTCGCGGATTTTGAAGGCGAGGCTTTTCTCGAGCATCGTCCGCCCGATCCGCGCATGCGGCTTGCGCCCCCAGGCCTCCGCCCAGTGCACCCGCAATTCCTCCAGCGTCATCGACCCGATATTTTCAACAAGCATATGGCCCTCCGCATTTCACTGCCTTGAGGGCCATACACGCTCGCCGTTCACCGGAAGTCCAGTCGCTTTAGACGTAACCGTCCGGCGACCCCCGTCTTCTGTTCGTGGGGATAGAGTGGGATAGTGTCCACTATCGTGTAAGTGGACACTATCGGAGGAGAGATTGACGGAA
>RZZM01000726.1 GCA_009929845.1 Spartobacteria bacterium | reverse complement strand
CGTCTTGAAGCCGAGCGCGATCAGGCGCGGGCCGACGAGGCCGCCGCGCGCGCGACCCTGGAGGAGGTCCGGATCGCCCTGCATCAGGCCGGGGCGGTGGCCGAGGAACGGACCACGCGGCTCGCCGCCGTGGAAGCGGAGCGGGACCGGGAGCGGGAGGGGCGGGTTCAGGCGGAAACGGCGCTTGTCACGGAGCGGGGCGAGAAAAAGTCCCTGGCGGCTCAGGCGGAGCTTGTCCGGCACATGGCGAATTTGGTCGAGATGGTCCGAGGGATGAAGACGAAGGAGGAGGGGCAAGGGGAAGGGGAAGGGGAAGGCAGTTGATCCCGGACGCCGAAATCCTGTGCGCGCACGGCCCGCTGTTTGTCGAGCCGCCCTCGGCGCGGTTTGCGGAAATCGCGGACGCGGCGAAGGCGCTGCACCGTATCATGGGGGTCCGGGCCGGGCTCACGGGGATCGGGACCGACGCGTGGTCGAACTACGCGATCCCGAACGCGCTCAAGGCCGCGGCGAGCCGCCTCGCGGCCCTGCTGGAGGCGTGGATCGCCGAGAGCATGGGGAGCGTGGGTGCTTTCAACCATGCAATCCTTAAAAAGACCGTCAAATAGTGATATTAAATACGTCATTAACAGTATAAAAATATGATTTAAGTAACGTATGTGTATACTTGGTTAACTACGAGAGGACATTCGAGCGTGACTTTTAATGATAATGGTTATCTTGATGCCGGTATCTATGATATGGAAATTGATGAAATGGAGGGTAGCTTCGTTGATGCTTTTCCGGCATCCAATACGAGGTCGGGAGTATTTTCTGGTTACAGACGTCATCATGCCGACTTGATAAGTGTCGGTCTTGAAGTGGAGGAGATGATTGATGGCAGCTTTATCTCGACCAAAAACGACCCAGGAGATATTGATTTTGTTTGCTTTGTTAATGCCCATGAATTGGATCGTTTGCCGCAAGAAAAGAAAGAACTGTTTCATAACCTAGTTTCTGGTAAGAAAACCCGAGATGCATACTTATGCGATGCTTACTTTTGCCCAATTGTTCCGGAAGACGACCCTTTGTTCCCAAAGTTGCGCGCCCAGAGAAAATATTGGATGGGGGAATTTGGCTACGACCGACTCGACAGACCTAAGGGAATCGTAAGAGTGCAAGTTGCAATCCCCGAATCAGATAATCAGGGGGAGGGTGGCGATGATTAATGTATGGTCGGGAATCGATGGTAGAGACGCTGAGTCTCGTTTAAG
>RZZM01000029.1 GCA_009929845.1 Spartobacteria bacterium | reverse complement strand
GTAGGCCACACGATGTGACGGCCTGACGTGGCGACGTTTCTCGCCAAAGCCCGAAGGGCGACGGAGGAAGGGTCGCGAACCGGTTTCTGAAGATGTTTCTGGGGGGGTGTTGATGAAGAAAGAATTTTGCGCCAAGCGAGACACCACGGAAGTCCCGAACTCTTCAGAGTCGGGACTGACCCGGCAACCAGCCTGCGCCAACGCTTGGCGCGGTGCAGGTGCCGCATTGAAGGCGCGAGAGCGCCGGGACAACCAGAGCGAAGCGTTGAA
This sequence comes from Spartobacteria bacterium, assembly GCA_009929845.1. Lineage (GTDB taxonomy): Bacteria > Verrucomicrobiota > Kiritimatiellia > RZYC01 > RZYC01 > RZZM01. The sequence continues at coordinate 25,807 of RZZM01000029.1, read as the reverse complement.
GTGGCAAAGCCACACCGCCCCGGAGGCCGTGACGTGCTCTGTGCCGGATGTGGTGACGAGCGTTGGCGTCACCGGAGACGTTCGCAGAGAGCATGACACGGACGGAGGGTATGAGCATGAACCGTGACACCTCTGGTGGCGCGGTTCATGGCCTTGGGAAGCGGGGAATGGACGTCAGCATGGCCGATCACGGTTGCGCGGGGGAAGAGCCGGAGGGCTTGGCGCAGAACTTGGCTCCGCAAGTTCTGTGACATAGCCCGTAGGCGGACGTTGGCACGGGGATGGGAGGCGCATTGCAGCATCGAGAGCGTTCGACATCGCCAACCACGGAGCAACTGGCGCGGGACGTGCCCGATCCCGCGTAGCGGGAGAGGACGAAGCACGGCCCGTGACAGGTGCGGCGCACCGCCGACCACGCACGCAGCGGAGCGGAACGCCGGGAGCGGCACAGCAGGGAGCGTGACAACGTGACCAACGGGAACGTTGGCGCGATCCCTGTCGGACGCGGACGGCGTGGAGCGGAGCGGTGCCACGTAGGACTACGCCAACCACGCCGGGACCTGGCATATATCGCGAGCCGCGAAGCGGCGAGCGTGGGACCGTACACGTCCCCACGCTCGCACCAGCCTTCGCATGAAGCTACGGCAGGCAGGACGACGATGACCAAGCCTCCGCATTACCGGCTGCCGCAGTGCCGTGTCTCAAAAAAGGTTCGAATATCGGTAAGGAGGCTCGACCAAATTGGCAAAACAGAGTATTTGAAGGGCAACCAACATCGGGAAGGTCGTGAGTCCTCCTCGATATCCGAATCTGGTTCGAGAGCCACTATCAGCGATCCTGACCGGCGATTCAAGGTATCTGTCCCGGCATTCAAGGGTTGGAAGTTGGGCCGGTAGGTTCTTCCAATCGTTGGAAACCTGAGCGGCGAAGTCGTTCAAGCATTGGTAGAACCACCACTCGGCGCTTCGTGCCTCGGGTACTATGCAGGCAGGCCGCCAGCAGAGCTGTCATCCTGCCTGCTATCGCCCGCGCGACCGTGGTCAGCGATGCCGACGCCTGTCCCCCGCTTCCCAAGGCCGTGTCATGCTCTCTGCGTACATCATCGGTGATGCCAACGCTCGTCACCAAATCCGGCACAGAGCACGCCACGGCCTCCGGGGCGGTGTGGCTTCGCCACTTCAACGCTTCGCTCTCGTTGTCCCCCGCCGCCGTCCCCGGCGGCCCCGACACAGGCCACGCCAACGTTCCCGTTGGTCACGTTGTCATGTCCTGTGCTCAATGCCCCGGCGCTCTCGCGCCTTCCTTGCGGCACCTGCACCGCGCCAAGCGTTGGCGCAGGCTGGGTGCCGGCTCACCCCGACAAGTCGGGTTTCCATGGTGTCGAGCGACGCTCGACCTCTGGGAATCTTCGCCACTCTCTCTTTGGTATGCAGGTCATCACGGCCCGAAGGGCCATCCGAGATAGCCCATGAGAAGAGAATCCGCACGGCTACGGCTGTGCGTCCACTGTCTCTTCCTCCGCATTTATGGCTTCGAATATCTCTCGCGCGAGAATGGGGAATGCTGAATCCTGGAAGTTAGCATCGTCCATATACCGGGTGACGATCTTATCGTTGTCGGCCATCCTTTGGATCATGAGGTCCTCAATGAGTTTCCGAATGCCAAGGGAGAACTTGTCCAGGGGATTTGCCCTCGCGGTCTGAATGACCTTCTCGCGCTTGACCGCCCTTTCTTTGATCTGCTCAAAGAAGAGCCGATCTTCCTCTGAAAAGGCGGTGCCAAAGCGCTCGTTCAGTACATCGATAATCTCCGACAACGGCGCTTTATCTTCCTTCGCCTTCCCTGTGCCGACATCCGTCGGACTCTTGACACCCTCTGGAGGGCCTTCTCGCACCTGTATCGCTCCAGAATGCACGCGCTCCAAACGATAGTATTGCAAGCCGACCTCGTCACCGATTTTCAGGATCGTTGTATCCCGGTCAATCGGCAGATGAGGAAGCAGAAAGCGACCAAAACTGTACAACATTTCGAGTTCGGGGTCACAGTACGGGACGACCTGGCTGAGAAATGCGTATATCTTCACGTACCCACTGAGTTTCTCTCGAAAATCGCTGCGCTTTTCGTCTTCCTTGATCCCTTTGAACCTGTCAACCGCCGGCTGTAGGTTCTTCTGCATGTGGGCGTGATCGCCGGCGTTCTGGCGCTCAGGGGAACGGTAAAAGATACGAGCAAAAGCCTCGACTTCGCTCCAGAAATACACCTGCGCCTGATCAAGCTCATGCTTTAGCGCCTCCAGCTTCTCCGGATCGGATGACTCTTGAAGGCTGGTGGCGTCATAGTAGGGCTTGAATGCTTTGTATATGTCGTCCGGCGCATTGACGAAGTCCAAGACAAACGGCTCACTCTTACCTGGGATTTTCCGATTCAGACGCGACAGCGTCTGCACCGCTTGAACGCCATCCAGTCGCTTATCGACATACATCGCGTGAAGCAGCGGCTGGTCAAAGCCTGTCTGGTATTTGTTGGCCACAAGAAGCACCTGATAGTCAGGCGATGCGAAACGCTCGGGGAGCTGGGCTTCACTGATGGGCTTGCCGCTAACTGCGTCCGGGTTCATGCTTGGCTCCGTGTATTCCGAACCGGTGTCCGGGTCTTTGACGGTGCCGCTGAATGCGACAAGGGGGTGTATGTCTTCGTACCCGCGCTCCGAGATGTACCGCTCAAAAGCCAGCTTGTATCGAACCGCATGGAGCCGGGACGACGTCACAACCATCGCCTTGACTTTCCCGCCGATCTGATGGCGGACATGCTCACGAAAATGCTCCACCATCACTTCTGTCTTTTGCTCAATATTGTGCGGATGCAGCGTCATGAACTTGGCGAGCGCCCGGGCCGCCTTCTTCTTCGGAAGATCGGGATCATCTTCGATGGCCTTGACCAACTTGTAGTATGTGGAATAGGACGTGTAGTTCGTCAAAACATCGAGGATGAAACCCTCCTCAATGGCCTGGCGCATGCTGTATGTGTGGAAGGCTTCCGGCTTTCCTGTCCCATCGTCACGGCCGAACAGTTCCAGCGTCTTTCCTTTCGGCGTTGCCGTAAACGCGAAGAAACTCAGGTTCGGCTGTCGGCCACGCGACTGCATGACCTGGTTCAGCGTATCCTCCCAGTCCCGTTCCTCTTCGCCCTCTTCCTGCTGAGTGGCCGCTCCGAGGATCGCCTTCAATTCGCGCGCTGTTTCGCCGGTCTGGCTCGAATGCGCTTCATCCACAATTACGGCGTATTTCCGCGCAGCAATGGCCGCCTCCCATTCACTGGCCTGCTGCTTCTCCTGGGCTGTGGCCTCCTCATGACTATCCGCTCCTGCCACATGCAGAAGGCCGCGCAATACGAAGGGGAACTTCTGCAGGGTCGTGATCACGATCTGCGTCCCGTCAATCAGAGCCGCAGCCAGTTGTTTTGCGTCCTGATCAATTGCCTGAACCACGCCCTGGGCATGCTCAATCTGGTAGATAGCATCCTGTAACTGCCTATCGAGAACCCGCCGGTCGGTGATGACGACAACGCAGTCGAAAATCTTCTCATCCTGTGAGCTGTGCAGACTCGCAAGATGATGAGACAGCCAGGAGATGCTGTTCGTCTTACCGCTGCCAGCCGAATGTTGGATCAGGTAGTTGGTTCCCGCGCCCTCGCCACGCGCCGCTGCGGTCAGCCGGCGCACGGCGTCAAGCTGATGGTAACGAGGGAAGATCATCGTCTCGCGGGTGATGATCTTCGTGCCACCTTTGTTATCGGCAACCTTCTCATCCCTCTTCTCAACAAACATGAAGTGCCCGAGCACATCCAGGAAACTGTTGCGCTGAAGAATGTCTTCCCAGAAATAGCCGGTACGGTAGCCTGAATTATGGAGCGGATTGCCTGCTCCGCACTGGATCTGTCCGGGGTGGCTTCCGCGGTTGAAGGGTAGAAATCGCGTCTTCGCTCCACTGAGACGCGTCGTCATGTGGACTTCATCCGGATCGGCGGCGAAATGCACGAGCGCCCGCTTCTGGAACTGGAAGAGCGGCGCGCGCGGGTCGCGATCCTTGCGGTATTGCTTTACAGCGTGCCGCCAGCTCTGCCCCGTCCCCGGATTCTTGAGCTCAATGGTGGCAACGGGAAGGCCGTTGATGGCCAACACCATGTCGACGGTGGAATGATCGCCGGGATGACACGGCACCTGCCGCGTGACGGTGGCCTGATTCTTGTTGAACAGGTCTATCACGTCGTAGTTGAGTCCGTGCGCCGGTTTGAAATACGCCAGACGGAACGTCTTGCCGTAGAACTTGAACCCGTGCCGCAAAACGTGAAGCGCCCCCTTCAGGTCAAGCTCCTTCACCAGCGACTTCAGCAGCATCTGCTCGGTAGCCTCGCCGTGAAGCGCCTCCATCTGCTCCCAGAGCTTCGGCTGCGTTTCGCGTATGAACGACCAGACCCGGGCCGGAAAGAGCGCCAGTTCCTTATCCCATTCAGCATTCGTTCCGGGCGTCCAGCCGCCCTGGGTCAGAAGGATTTCCTCCACCCGCGTTTCAAAAGCTTTTTCCGTGGTTTGCTTGCTCATGCAGCGACCCCAGCCTTATAACTCTGAAACTGCTTGCGCAGCTTCCGTTCACCTACCAACGCATTCAGAGTCCTATTTTTGTAGTTGTCTGTTTCGTATCTGACCCGGCCAGCTACAATGGCAGGGCTCACATGAGCACGCATGGCGACCTCGCGAATCCGGAGCGCGCTAGCATTTCGGCCCAAACGAGACGATTTCCACAGGTTCGTCGGTATCAGGAGGTCAGCAGCAAGCTTGTCGGCTTCCCTCTCTTTCTTTGTTTTCGTTCCGCTCCCTTCAAGATCATCCAGAAAGACCGTTCTGTCGCCTTTCGAGAGGTGTATAACCACATGTGCCAGCTCATGCGCCAGTGTGAACCAGAAGTTGTCCAAACGGTCGTGTCGCAATGTCAGGGCTACAACCGGGTGCCCATCCGGTCGCATCATGGCGAGGCCATCCAAATGGGTACCGGGCAGGTGATGCAGAATTACAACGGCAATACCGTTCCGCTCAAGCAGACGACATGCTTGCAGGGGTCCGTCTTCCAGGCGGCTTAAACTGATGACCGAGCGCATCAGCGTTTCGGTCATCGCCTCAGAGGCATACTCGCCGACATCCGATTCGCAGCTCAACTGGAGAACCCTTGCCTGCCAAGCCCAAAGAGCGCAGTCATCTGAATTGCTCCCCAGTCGTTTACCTTGCCTTGCCGCCATATCCAGATCGCGGCAATCCTGTCCATTGGGAAAAAGTAATGGCCCAAGAAGCTCCTCGCCTCGCTCGGCGAGGTCGTTCGCACGGCCTTCAAACCCGGGAAACCAGTCGCGTTTCAGCATTTCAGTGAGTGGAAATTGTTTCCAGTCAATGCCATCGTAGAGCGGTGACAATGCCCTGCCGGGTTCTTGAAGTAAAACCTGCGCAGGAATTCGCAGTCCATCATGCAACTTGCGAATCATGGCGAGGCTGAGAGGGCGTTTTCGGCTCAACACCTCCGAGACCTTGCTCTTGTTGCCGATGTACGGGACAAGATCGACCTGCTTCAGCCCCTGCTGCTCCATGCGAAACTTAATTGCTTCAACAGGATCGGGGAGATCGATCGCGTGGTGCTCCGCTTCGTACTCTTCCACCAGATGCACCAGCAGCTCGCACTCATCCCCCTCGGGTGTGCCGGGAGTCGCACCGAAAATTTCTTCGATACGAGTCAGTGCTGCCGCGTGCTCGGTGTCGTTCTTTATCAGTTTTGCTTTCATCAGATCGTCTCCACGTCAATCTTGTCGTACTGGCGGTGTGTGCCTACAAAACGAACGAAGACGGCGCCGCTCGTATAGTTGATCCTAACCACCAGGCGATACTTATTGCCACAAATGTTGAACACCACCCGCTCCGCATTAATGATGCTTGCCTTTCCGTACTTCTTTTTCAGTTCCACGCTGCTCGCCCAGGAAGCCGTTTTTGCCTCATGAAACCACGCTTTAAGCTGTTCCTCTGCGTCTGCATGGCCCGCCCAGAAATCACGCAGCTTCTTTCTCGATATGACATGCATAGACTACGCGGTTCCCTTTTCGAAGTCAATAGTAATAGTTCCTGTTTTGGGAACTTTTCCCTCCGCAACCATGCGCAGTTCCGATTTCGGCTCGGGATAGACCAGCGTTTCTTCATTCTTCGTCCGTGCCTGTCCGTGTGTGTCCGTGTTCTCCCCCACAGCACCCCGCAAATCGATCTTGCCGGTGACCGCTGCCGTAATGAGGGCCGTGCGGTATTCCTGTAGGCGAAGGATGGCTTCCTCAACTTTCTGTACCAATCCGTCCATCTTCACTGTTTCCGATTCGATGAAGTCGGCGATTTCTTGTTGCTCGTCCGGCGGCGGCTTCGGGACCCTGAACCTGTCAAGATCATCAAATCTGAGTGACGGCTGCATGATCAACGAAATGCTCCGCTTCTCGTATTCAAAGAGTGGATGCAGTGCTGCTTCATAGAAACGAACGTCCACCTTGGAATCGATAGGGATGATCAGCGCGCAGTTCTGTGACAGACTGAACGCACCAGACACAAGGCGCGTCGACATCGCACGTGCACCGACTGTCGTGACAAAGATAACCGGTTCGGCGAATTCAAACTCGTGCCAGTCAATCAATCCCATCAGCCCCTCGTTCGCCGTCTGCCCGCTGAACACAGGGAAGTCTCCCGGATTACTCGCAACATACTCCTTGGTTAGCATTGCCGCGTTACGCCCCTTCGCATACCGGAAGAGCCAACTGAGTTTCTTGACCTCCCAATGCTCCGGAATATCGCCAAGCCATTCGATGCCGGAGGGCTTGAGTTTGGCGTCGGGATTGAGGCCGCGCGTGACGGCGCGGGTGATGAGCGCGGCGCGCTTCTCCTTCAGTTTCGCGATCAGTTCCCGCTTCTTCGCCACCAACCGGTCAATCTTCCCCGTCTCCCGGTCGAGAAAGTCGGCGATGACGGTTTGTTCGTCCGGGGGTGGCACGGGAGCAATACAGTTACCGATGAAATCCCAATTGGCTCGAGGCATCTTCGATCCGAAAGTTGACGAATCCACCAAGTTAATGAACCCGTCGCTGAGCAGAAAATAGAGCAGCGCCTGTCGCTCGAAATCAGCAGGCCCAAGAACCAGGAGTTCTGTTGAACAGAGCCCATCGAAATCGGGCGCGCATGCTTTTGCGAGATAAGGGCGTAGCTTGCCGAAAAGTACATGACCACTGGAAAACTGATTCGCTGTTCCGCTCGGAACCATGTCCGGATTCAGGCCAACGATGCGGCCAGTCCAAGACTCAATGTTCTCGAGGCCGATATACGGAAGTGGAGCATCCTCGTCGGCCTCAATCTTCTTGTCCAAGAGTTGTGCTGCAATCTTGAGGCGTTTGGGCTCCCAATGGCTTGGCACATCTCCCAGCCACTCCACTCCGCTAGCCATGTATTCCGGATAGGGCTTGAGCTTCATTCTTCGCCCTTTTCGTGCATGGCGCAAGTTGTCACAAGTTGGTGTCGCAAGTTGTCGCAAGTTCGTGTCGTGAGTTTGGCGCAAGTTGATGGCGCGAGTTTGGCGCAAGTTGCTGGCGCAAGTTGGCGCGAGTTTGAGTCAGTCACAGCATGTGTCAGAGCTATGTCATAGCTCGATGAGGCAGAAGTGGTGCGAACATGTCGCAAACATTGTCGTGAAAGTGGCGCGAACATGTCGTGATTCGTGTCACGATATGTCGCGATACTATGTCGTGATATGTCGCGATACTTCATAACATCTTATCCGTCAATGCGTAATGAGACTGTCTGGCGCGTCCTGATGCATGCACAAGACCAGCTTTGACCAGCCCGTCGATATCTCGTTGAAGTGTCCGCGAGCTCACACTAGGGCAATGCTGCGCGAAATCCTTGATCGTAAGGCGGTCATGCTCCATCAGGTGCATGAGCGCGGTCATCTGCCGGTCGCTGAGCCCGTATTCACGGGCTATGAGGTCGGCTTTGAGAACCTTCGTGCCGCGCTCTTTGACTTCGTCCATCTGCGTAGCGAGCCCTGTCGTGAAATAGTCCAGCCAGCCGGTGAGATCCATGCCGTTGTCGCGGACGCCCTGGATGGCGGCATAGAATGCGGCGCGATCCCGGTCGTAGAACTCACTGATCGAGAACAGATGCTTGAAATCGTAGCCGGTACGATAGAGACAAAGTGTTGAGAGCAGTCGCGAGGTGCGCCCATTCCCGTCGATAAAGGGGTGGATATGGACAAGCTGAAATTGGGCGATGCCACTCATCAGAACGGGATGGATGTCGCTGGGCGCGTTCAACCACTTCACCAAATCCTGCATGAGATCCGGCACGTCGCCGGGCGGCGGCGGAGTGTAGACAGTCGCTCCGGTTGCTGCGTTCACGACCAGATTCTGGACGGCGCGGTATTCCCCGGGGTGTGCCGTTCCCCCTCGGACACCCTCAACCAGCCACTTGTGAATCTCGCGTATCAGCCCTTCGCTTACGGGTCCGCCGTCGTTCAGGTATTCGGAGACAAAGGCGAACGCGTCACGGTAGTTCAACAGCTCGCGCGTGTCGTCCGGGTCAGCACCGGGAACGGCTTCGCCGGCCAATAGTCGCTCAGACTCTTCCAGTGTGAGGTGCGTGCCTTCAATATGCGTGGTATGGTGCGCTTCCCGTACCATGGCACGGTCGGCCATTCGTTGAATCCACTCCTGCGACAGCGTGGCAGCATCCAGAAAGCCACGCGCTCGCTCAATGGTGGTGAGCGCATTGGTCATTTCGTTCGTAATGCTGAACGTCGGCTTCACGCCGTTACCTCCTTGAGCAGGTCGCCGATGCGGTGGCGCTTGTTGCCCAAACTCTTCTTCATGGGGACCCAGTAGTTCCGAGCGTCGATGAGCTGGATCTTGCCCTTGCGGTGGGATTCCTTGCGGTTCGTGAGCACCCAGATGTAGGTCGAAATGCCGGTGTTGTAGAAGAGTTGGTCCGGTAGAGCCACGATCACCTCAAGCCAGTCATTCTCGATGATCCAGCGGCGGATCTCGGATTCGCCGCCCCCGGCGTCACCCGTGAACAGCGGCGACCCGTTGAATACAATACCGATCCTGCTTCCGCCGTCTTGTGGTGAGCGCATCTTGGCGATCATGTGTTGCAGGAACAGGAGGGCCCCGTCGTTGACGCGCGGCGTTCCGGCACCGAATCGTCCGTCATACCCAAGTGTATCTTTTTCCTTCTCGATGTAGCGCTGCTGTTGTTTCCACTCAACTCCAAAAGGCGGATTGGCCAACATGTAGTCGAATGTCCACTTGCTGCCGTCCTGTTTGCGGTCGTAGCCGTCCTTGGTAAAGGTGTCGCCAAGAACAATCTGCTCTGCCTCTTCGTCCTTGATCAGCAAATCAGACCGGCAGACCGCCCATGCCTCATCGTTCCAGTCCTGACCGTAGAGCAGTGGATTGGCATCCACATTCAAGGCGCGAATGTACTGTTCCGCGACTGACAGCATGCCGCCCGTTCCGCATGCCGGATCGTAAATCGTCTTCACAACGTGACTCCGCGCCAGGTCCTTTTCAGGCGACAGAAGCAGGTTGACCATAAGGCGAATCACCTCCCGCGGGGTGAAGTGCTCTCCGGCCTCCTCGTTTGATTGCTCCGCCCCGATGCGAATGAGTTCCTCGAAGACATAGCCCATCTGCATGGGGTCCACTTTCCCCTTGGATAGATCGAGCCGGGTGAACGCCTTGATGACTTCGTACAGAAGGTTCTTTTCGGCCATCCTGCTGATCTGGTCGTCGAACTTGAACCGTTCCATGATCGAGCGCACGTTTGGGGAGAAGGCATTGATGTAGCTGTTCAGGTTGGGTGCGAGCTGGTTCGGGTCGTCCAGGAGTTTCGACATATTCAGCTTAGACAGGTTGTAGAACGAACTGCCCGTAATTTGGTGCAGTTTGTGGCGCACGATATTCTCAGGCTTGCCCTTGATCGCCTTGTACTCGTCGAGAACCTGGTCTTTCGTTGGAGCGAGAAGGCAGTCAAAACGGCGCAGTACAGTCAGCGGCAGGATTACCTTGCGATATTCGTTTCGCTTGTACGGGCCGCGGAGAAGGTTACAGATGCCCCAAATGAAGTGAGCCATCTGCGAATGTGTTTCTGGTGACATAGTCTTCCATTCTCCTACTTCTCCGAGTTGCGGACCCATTCTCCTGCTTGTCGCAAGCTAAACGAATGTGAAAATATATCAATAGAATGGGTAAAGACAAGGCTATTCAGTGATGAGTTTCCTGCCGGAGAGGAGTATGCCCAGTCCGCAATCGACCATTGGGAGGTGCCGAAACGAAATGCAAAAGGAATGCGACCGCGAAGCGGGCGCGTCCGTAATCCAATCTTCATCGCAGCGGGGCCATTCGAGCGCAGGGCGACGCTCGTGGACGCGAAGCGGACACGGTGCCGAACAAGCGAGATTGCCGGGTGGGTGGGGCTGCGCTCCGAAAAGCGACGACATGCCGACACGGTTCCCGTGGCGACATCTGGCCGCCAACGGGGGCATGATGCGGAGTGCGTTTTCTGAGCCAGTGAAGACTAAAACGGTGGGGACAGAGAAGGCGTGAATTGCCGGTTTTTCGAGTAAAAATGGCCATTTTTTGCCCGTGTAGGTCTTCCGGGGGGCCATGGAGAGCATTTTCGAGGCCCAAAGAGGCCCGAAATGGCCGCGAAATGCAAAAATAGTAAGGTTCGACTATCGATTAAAAAAAAGCGTGTCCTTCGGGAAATACTGACTTCCTCTGGCGCAGCGGTTGTAAAAAATATGAACGCAGAGGCGCTGAGACGCAGAGAAGAAGAGAAAAAGCGGAAATAATGGCCATTTTTACGGTTTCAAGCGCGAAAACGGGCTATTTTCGTGTCCTTTTGCAGCTTTCGTGGTTATTAAATTCGTACTACTCCCGTAATTTCGTTTATTTTGCGCAAATTATTCTTCGCGAAACACGAATATCTCCATTCACACAAAGGCGCTGCAGAATTAAACCACCCGCTTCGCTGGAGTCCACGGAGTTCACGGAGATGTTTGAAACAATTTTTTTGAACAGAAGAAAAGAAAGCTAACAAAGTTTCTCTGTTCCCTCTGTTACCCCCTGTAATAAAACATGAGCAAACACAAATCTTTTATCTCCGTGGACTCCAGCGAAGCGAGTGGTAAAGAAATCGCAGTGCTTAATCTTTTCGAGCATTTCGGTTGCGGCTCTGCTGCTCCAGGAAAATCCGCGTCCATTCGCCAAAAAAGCCCCTGGAGCATTCTAATCGCAGTTATCGTACAACCCCATTCAGGGTTGGCATGGGGGGGGGCACCATTCCGCGGGGTGCAACCCGCGGCTATGCACGTTATGCCCTCCGGGCATCAGGATACCGAGCCTTTTTGCGCCTCATGGACTGTCTTTGCGCATATTTTGCGCAATCAATGGCGGTTTATTACCCGACAGGGTAAAACATGAATAGCCGCGGGTGCAACCCGCGTATAAACCCCGAATTGGGGTTGCACTATAACCGGGGCGTTTATGTCCATCCGCAAACCCCGCCAGGAATGAAGGTGTCAATTCAAGTTCCACGAGGTGAGGAGTTCTGACGTTCCTCCGGTGTGACAAGTCCGTGGCTCGTTGTTAAAGGGAAGCCGGGGTAAACCGCAAGGTGGCTACTATTCGATTTCTGCGACTTCTTCCGCCATTTCCTGCGCCATTTCGATGGCCATCTGTTTGCGCGTGATGGAATCGTTGTAGAAAATCGGATTTTGTCCGTCTGCCCAGGCAATGGCGATGTCGGTGATGCCGAGGAAGCCAAAGGCCGCCCGGATTTGGCGTGTCAGGGCGTCATCGGGATCGTCCTCCTTATAGGTGCCGCCGGAGGCGACCAGCAGGATGATGCGGCGGACATGATGGATGGGGTGCGGGCCGTCTTTTTCCATCCGGAACGTGATGCTCGGGGAAATCACCTGGTCCAGCCAGGCCTTGAGAATGCCGGGTACGGCGTAATTCCACATGGGTGTGCTCAGGACAATGACATCGGCTTCGTTGAACATTTTTCCGTGCCGCTCCGCGTAGGCCATGGCTTCCTTGTCGTCATCGGTCGGCTGATAGCCGTCAATGATAACCGGGAACCAGAAGCCGCGATAGGCGTCGTAGGAGACGAACGGCGGCTGATCCTGGTACAAATCCACGTTATTGACTTCAAACTCTGGATTTGTCTGCGCCAAGGCAGAGAAAAATGCCACAGAAAGTTGTTTTGATACCGACTCCTCAGTGGGCTTCGGGTTTGCGCACACATGCAGTACGTTCATGAATACTCCTTAGTCATCTATGTTCTATTTATCGAGTTAATCCGCACATCAAATCATACTGTTTGAAAATCATCAATACCAAGACTGTCCGGACGGGCAATTAGTTTTGACAGGTAGCCCTGCAACTCACGCCCGTATTCGGTATCCTTACCCAACTGCGCCAACTGCTGGTGCACCAGGCGCAATCCTTCGCTGCCCGATTCCGCGTCGCTGGCGTTTTTGAACCGGTTTTTCGGGTTGGGTTCAATAAACCGGCGCAACAAATCCACAAACGCGTCATTCTGCCTGACATGGTCCGGCAACAGGTCCGGCAGGACCTGCGGCAGCTTCATCTTATATTCCAGTAAATCTTTTTCCGTCAAGCCCTTCTTGGTTAGCAAAGGCTCGCCGCGGAGCATTTCAAGACCGAGCAGTCCGACGCTGTATATGTCGGAACTATGCAGGTTGGCCTCCCGGCGATGCAATTCGGGGGCCATGTACAGGGGGCTGCCGAAGAGGATGGTCATGGGTTCGTTGGCCTTGACCGCCCGGCCATAGTCAATCATTTTGACATATCCGAGCCGGTCGACCATGACGTTGGCCGGTTTCACATCGCTATGGACAAAGCCGGTTTCGTGCAGGGTTTCGAGTCCGCGCAGGATTTGGCGCATGATATAGAGCGCGATGCCCGGCTGGATGCTCATTCTTCCATTTTCCAGACGGAAGATAGCGTCCGTGAAGCGTGACCACTCAAAGGGGGTCGAACGGTTTTTGACCAGGTCCAGGTGGGCGCCGTCGAGGATGTAGCGTAAATCGACGCCGTTGATGGCCTCCATTTGCAGGAAGCCGATGCCGTTGGTTTCCTCGTAGGTGTCCCGCGCGACGAGATTGGGGCTCCGGACGGTCTGCAACCGTGAGGTCTGTGCCGCGATACGTCCCATATCCGTCCAGTATTTGCTGGCCGAACCATAGATTTTCGGGTCAAAGAGCTTGATGGCATGCCGGGTGATGCAACCGCGCGCGCCCTGGCGCAGGCCCATGAACACAATGCCCTGGCGCCCGCGGCCTAATTCGCGCACCAGCCGGTAGGCCACCGGGTAGTAGATGGCCTGCGCGTCGATAATCGCATGGTAATTGGCGCGAAGCTGGTCATTACTCGGTTCCAGCCGGTTGAGATGCGCCGCTGACATGGTGCTGGTGAGCTCCATACTGCTGGCGGCGTCGTCCACGACTTCCACATACGTTGTACCTAAAATTTTTTCGTCCGTTTTCATGCCCGAGGAGTGTACGGTTGCATTTCCAATTGGCAATACACATTATTGTTTTTTTTGACAGGGCATTCATTGCCCGAATTCACACATTGTTGGATTGGATTTTTTGAATGTTTTCTATAGGATGCCCGGAAATGAAGAAGGTGTATGCAGTAGATTCCAGCGATATCCGTCCGGATGTCCGCCGGATGTATTCCCCGCGTGGCGCGCCGCATGAATGGGCGGACTGGCGCCGGCACCTGTCGCACAGGTTTCCAGACGCGGAACAGCTTGGGGCGATGATCCCCCTCAGCGGGGAGGTGCGCCGCATGATCAAAGAGGATGCCGGAACCATGCCGCTGGCGATTACCCCGTATTATCTCTCGGTGCTGTGCGGGTTGGGCGCGGGACATCCGCTGTGGAAGACGGTCCTGCCGTCGCCGGATGAACTGCACATCACGCCGTATGAATACACGGACCCGCTGGGCGAGGACAGGCACGAACCCCTGCCGGGCCTGATCCATACCTATCCGGACAAGGCGCTGCTGCTGGTGACGCAGTCCTGCGCCACCTATTGCCGGTACTGCACCCGTTCGCGCCGGACCGGGCGTGATGTGGGCCGCACCGTGGGTCCGAACGATATCCAAGCGGCACTTGCGTATATCCGCGGGCACACGGAGATTCGTGACGTGCTGCTCTCCGGGGGCGATCCACTAATGCTGGAGGACCGTGAGCTGGACGGGCTGCTTGCGGCGCTGTACGCCATTCCCCACGTTGAACTTGTCCGCCTGGGAACCCGAATGCCCATTGTGCTTCCTCAGCGGGTTACCCCCGAACTGGTGTCCGTCCTGTCCGGCTATCGTCCATGCTGGATCACCCTGCATTTTACGCATCCCGATGAAATCACCCCCGAAGTCGAGACCGCCTGCAACCGTCTCGCGGATGCCGGTATCCCCCTGGGGAACCAAACGGTGTTGCTGGCCGGGGTCAACAATGAGCTGGAAACCATGAAGACCCTGATGCTCAAGCTGCTGCGCCTGCGCGTGCGGCCCTACTACCTGCATCAGTGTGATGCCGTCGCGGGCACGGCGCATTTCCGTACACCGGTCCGCGAGGGGCTGGAGATTATCCGGGGATTGCACGGGCACACAACCGGATACGCGGTGCCCACCTTCATGATCGACGCGCCGGGGGGCGGGGGAAAGGTGCCGGTCATGCCCAATTATATCAGGGGCCATGAGGGGAAACAGTGGATTATTGAAAACTATCAGGGTAAGGTCTACACCTATCACGAATAGCCGGTCCCGGTGGACGGGCGATGAATGTACCATATGAGTGCTGAACAGCAGAAAGCCCCATCGTTGCGTGGCAAGGCGGCCAAGGCGGGCGCCTGGCTGGCCGGTTTGCGCATGACCCAGCGCGTGCTCTCCACGTTGCGCCTGGTTGTCCTGGCCCGCTTGCTCTCTCCCGCCGATTTCGGGCTCTTTGGTGTCGCCATGCTGGCCATTTCCTTCCTGGAGACCTTTACGCAGACCGGAACCGAAGTGGCCCTGATCCGCCACAAGGACCCTTCCAAGGCGTTCATCAATACCGCCTGGGCCGTACAGGTGCTGCGCGCGGTGGCCCTGACGATTCTCCTGCTGCTTTTCAGCGCCCCGATTGCGCACTTTTTCAAGACTTCCGAGGCCGCGGGCCTGCTGCGGTTGCTGGCGGTCTCCATCTTCATCCGGGGCTTCACCAGCCTGGGCATTGTATTCATGCGCCGCGACTTGCAGTACCGGAAATTGTGCGTGTATTCAATGACCAATACCCTTGTCGAGTTGGTGGTGACCGTGATTTGCGCCCTGGTGTTGCGTAATGCCTGGGCCCTGGTCTGGGGACGGGTAATCGGGCAGTTGGCGGCCTGCGCAGTGTCCTACGGGATTGCGCCTTATTGGCCGACGCGGACCTTTGACCGGTCCAGTATGAAGGAGCTGTACGGGTTTGGGCGTTGGATTTTTGGCTCGTCCCTCCTGGTGTACCTCCTGCGTGAGGGCGACGATATTGTCTTGGGGCGTATTGCGGGGGCCGAACAGTTGGGCCTGTACCAGATGTCCTATCGCCTGTCCAATCTGCCCGCGACCCAGATCACCCACGTCGTGTCCCGCATTACGCTTCCCGCATATGCGTCGTTGCAGGATCAACCGGCGCGCCTGCGCGCGGTTTTCCTGGAAACCTTGCAGCTTGTCTGCCTGGTCTCCATTCCGTTGGCCATCGGTATTATCTGTGTGGCTCCGTCCCTGACCGCGGGGATCCTGGGCGCCTCGTGGATTTCGGCCACCCCGGCCATTCAGTGGCTGGCATTTTTCGGCCTGATCCGCTCGATCGGCGCCAACAGCGGGCCGGTCTTCCTGGCGATGGGCCGTCCCGAGATCGAAACGAAGCTGTTGCTGGGCAAATTCCTGTTGCTGGCCGCGATCATTTTTCCGCTGGTGCTGAAATACCAGATCATGGGCGCCTGCTGGGCCGTGGTCATCAATGCGGTGCTCGCCAAGCCCGTGACGGACTACCTGGTGCTGCGCCTTATACGTTGCCGTGTCCGTGAGATGGTGCACGCGCAAATCTGGCCCCTGCTCGGCGCACTCCTGATGGCGGCGGTTCTGTGGGCGCTTGATTTCTTTGTTCCCATGGCGCCGGGGATTGCCAAAATGTGCATGCAGATCGTGACGGGCGCGTTGGTGTATGGTGGGTTCCTGTTGTGGGCCGACCGGACGTACGACCTGCGTTTGTGGAAAGGCCTGCGCAAAGTAATGAAAGGACTGCGACCTGATGCTTGAAATTACCGATATGCTGGCCTGCCCGGCCTGCTCGAAGAGTCACCGGAAACTGGAGGCGGTGGATAACGGATGGCGCTGTACAGCCTGTGGCGGGGTGATCGCCTCCGACCATGGCATCATCGAGGGGCAATGGGCGGATGTGAATTACAGGGAAATCAAGGATGACGCCTTTGACGAACTGCTTGCCTTGAGCAGCGCGCATGGATGGATGGCGGCGGCCACCCGCTGCGCCGATATCCCCGGCGTCAATCCGGAATACCTCGCGAAGGTCTCGCGCGCCGATTTTCAGTACCTGCTGCCGCTGCATCCCGACACGGTTGTGCTGGATGTCGGGGCGGGGCTGGGGGCTATTGCCCAGGTCCTCGCGCCCCGTGTCCATACCTATGTGGCCCTCGAAAACGACCGGCGGCGAATCCAGTTCACGCAACTGCGCCTGGGCCAGCAGGGCATCAATAACGTGGTCTTCCTCCATGCCAATGTCCTGGGCAACCCGCTCCAGGCCGGCCTCTTCGATGTGATTATCCTTAACGGGGTGCTGGAGTGGCTGGGGTTGCAGGGCCATGAACCGGCAGGGGATATCCAGCGCGAGGCCCTGCGGGAATTGTACCGGCTCCTGAAACCGGGCGGCATGCTCTATGTCGGCACGGACAACCGCTACGCGCTGGCCCAACTGCGCGGCGCCCCGGAACCGCATTCGATGCTGCCGTATGTAGGCGTGGTCCCGCGCCGCATGGCCGATTTCCTGGTAAAGCGGGATTACCGCCGCGGCAAGGGCTGGTCCCGCTCGCCCATGCTCAAAACGGGCTTCCGGACCTGGACCTGGTCCCTGCGCGGATACCATAAACTGCTGGCCTCCGCCGGATTCGAAAAGGTGAATACCTGGCTGCCGCATCCTACCTATAACCAGCCCCATCGTATCGTTCCCGTCGAGCCGGGACCGATCTCGTGCTTCCTGACATCCATGATTTCGCGCAAGTCCGCCTGGGGCCGTTGGGGACGACGCCTCGGTCGCCTCGCGCTGACAAAGAACACCATTCCCGCGCTCTACCGGCAGGTCGCGGGGTTCTTTCTCTTTACCGCGCGCAAACCCATGAAGGGCGATGAGGCGCCGCTGGCCTTCCTGGACGCATTGACGGCTCACCTGCGGGAACACTGGAGCGCCCTGGACCTGCCCCGAACACCGCCTTCCCGGCTTCGCTATATCCTGCTGGGGATATCCGGACAATGGCCCAAGACCGCGCTCGGCTTTGCGGACAAGGAAGATACCCCCGCGGTGGTCGTCAAAATCGCGCGCGATGAACACACCCTTTACCGCATGCAGCGGGAACAGGAGAACATACCGTTCTTTGCCGGACGCTGTTCGCTGCCTCCCGCGCCGGTGCTGGCGCGGGTCGCAGGACATGATGTCACCATCCGCGCGGCACTGCGGGGCAGTGAACTGGGACGGGTGCTTGATCACAGGCGTCCGCACCGGGCGGAAGACCTCCTGCGCCAGGCAGGCGATTGGTTGCAGGTCGTGCTGGAACATCGTGAGGAACGGAACTGGACCCGGGATGAAATTTCCGCCTACTTCATGAAAATGAAAGGTCTGCTGCCCGAATTGCCGCCGGATGTGCATGCGTTGCTGGATCGGGATATGAAACAAGTGATGGCTTGCGGACAACTACCGCTGACGCCTTGTCATGGCGATTTTACCCTGGCGAATGTGTGGCTCTGTGAGGACGGACGGGTGTGTCCTGTAGATTGGGAAGAAGCCTCCATTGCGCATTGGCCACTGATGGACCTGACCTTTCTTGCATATGATCTCTCGATCAAATACCGGCGTGTCGCGATGCTTGACGGTGCGCGGCGGGCCTTGGCGGACTGCTTTGACGCCTTTACCGGTCAGTTGGGGATTGCCCCCGGCACGGGCCTGCCCCTCTCGCGTATCGTGCTGGCGGAATTGATGGCGCGCATGGCCTCGCGCGGGCGCGACATTGAGGTGATCAACCACATCATCGAGGCCATTCGCAGTAGTGCCATTAAAAATAAACCCATGGATTTCCTTTGAAAATCGGCATCATAACCGACCAGTTTCCGGCCGTGTCTGAAACCTGGGTCACCCGGGAGGTACAGTCGCTCCGCGAGGAGGGACACGAGGTGACTGTCATCGCCCGGCAGTTGAATCCTTCCGCGGAATTCGCCTGGTGCCCGCAACACCAGGTGGCCCTGTCGCCGCACCGGGCCCTTGCCGCGCTCCAGTGTCTCCTGGCCTGGGCGACCACCCGCCCGGCACATCCACAGGTGGTCGGCGCCCGACATGACTTCCCCTTCGGAGAGCGGATGCGACGCCTTTTCCGCTATGCCGCAATCCGGAAACTGTCGTTCGACAACGTCCACGCGCACTTTGGATCAGTCGGCGCGCACTATGACTTCATCCCGGCGACACACCACTGCGCATACGAGGTCACCTTTCACGGCTATGACCTCCGCCGGGGGGAACGCGACGGCGGCGCGCGCTACCATCATCTCTTCAGGCAAGAGGTCACCATCATCGCCATCTCCGACTACACGCGCGAAAAACTCCTGGGCTTCGGATGTCCGCCGGAAAAGATCAAATACAAACCGTTGGGCGTGGATGCCCGGCTCTTTTTCCCGGCGGAAAGGAAGCATGACCCTGCCTTGTTCCGATTGCTGACCGTGGCCCGCCTGGTGCCGGAAAAGCACCTGAAGCTGGCCATTCGCGCGGTGGCGGGGGTGGCGCGCCGACATCCGGGGATGTCCATCCGGTATCGGCTGATCGGTGAGGGCCCCGAGCGTGAAGCCCTGGAGCGATGCGCGGCGGAAGAGGGCCTTCTCGTCGAAATGCCGGGCGCCGCGACCCCCGCCGCGATTGCCGATGAAATGCGCGGCGCCGATGTGTTCCTCTTGAGCAGCCGGCAGGAAGTCGCGCCCGTGGTCATCGCCGAGGCCATCGCCACCCGCCTGCCGGTCGTGGCCACCGATGTCGGCGCAGTCGCCGAAATGGTCGGCGCCCAACACGGCATCGTGACCCCGCCCGATGATGTCGCCGCCCTCCAAAAAGCCATCGAACACTACTTGCCGCCCGCTTCCACGGCAAGAAATGTGATCACGAATCGCACGAATAATATAAGCCTGAAAAACCACGAAGCGACATGACGGTAAAGACGACAGGAGTAGGACGGCCATCAAGAGCCAAACCATGAATTTAAGCAAAAAAGTTTTGGGCTTGTGCGGATGGGTCCTGCTCTGCTTCGCGGCGGCGGCGCCCGGCGCCCTGTTCATGCCGGGGGCGTGGTATGATGCGCTGAACAAGCCCGCGTGGAATCCGCCGGAACGGGAATGTCGCATAAGCTTCTTCTGTCGGCAAAGGGGATAGCGATGGGAAAAACAAGGAAAAATGGCGGTAGCAGTTTTTGCGGTTCTTGAACGTACGAAAAAAGTTGTCGCCAGACGTCTTTTATACTAAAGGTGTGCGGCAAGAATTGGTATCCGCATTGCGCAGAAGGGACCGGATCGTGGCAGGATTTTTGGAGTTTGACGATATCACCAAGGCATTTGGTTCGCTTCGTGCCGTGGATTGCGTTTCGCTGTCCATTCGTAAGGGTGAATTTTTCTCGCTGTTGGGGCCCTCCGGATGCGGAAAAACCACGCTGCTGCGGATGCTGGCGGGGTTTGAGCAGCCCGACAAGGGGCGCGTTATCCTGGACGGACAGGATATCACCGATATCCCGCCGAACAGGCGCAAGGTAAATACCATCTTTCAGAGTTACGCGCTTTTTCCCCACCTGAACGTGCGCGAGAATATCGCCTTCGGATTGCGGGTGGCCAAACGGCCGCGCAAGGAAGTGGACGCGGAGGTGGACCGGATGCTGGCCCTCATCCAGATGGAGGAACACGCGGAGAAAAAGCCGTCCCTGATCAGCGGCGGCCAGAAGCAGCGCGTTGCCATCGCCCGGGCGCTGATCAACAAACCGCGCGTGCTGTTGCTGGATGAACCGCTGGCGGCGCTGGACCTGAAATTGCGGCAGCGGATGCTGATCGAACTGGACCTGATCCATGACGAGGTCGGCATTACCTTTTTGTATGTCACCCACGACCAGGGGGAAGCGATGAGCCTGAGCGACCGCATCGCGGTCATGAACAACGGGCGTATCGAACAGATTGGCACCCCCGCGGAAATCTATGAAATGCCGCGCAGTAGTTTCGTCGCGGCCTTCATTGGCGACACCAATTTTTTTGAGGGGCAGGTCGCGGAATTGATCGATACGGAATACAGCCGCCTTACCATCGACGGCTTTCCGGATGTGGTGTGTTTTAACGACCGCAAGATGAACACCGGTAATCTGGTGTACGTGAGTATTCGTCCGGAAAAATTCCGCATATCGCGTGAACAGCCGCAGGGGGGCGGGCGTGTCAACCAGGTGCGCGGGGTGGTCGAGGATGTGATTTACCTGGGCGCACAAACAAAGTACTGGGTGCGCGTGCAGCAGTATCTGATTGCGGTTAATCAGCAGCATAGTCGTTTCCTGCTGGATCAGAAGCCTATTACCTGGAAGGACGAAGTGTGGGTGTCTTGGTTTGCAGATGACGGGTTTATGCTGGACCGTTACAGCGAAACCGACGAGCAGTTGATCCAGCTTCCCCCGGAGGAAGTCGGGGATGACCCCGGCCAGGAACCACAGGCGGACGAGGCATGAAAACGTCAAGGCGAAGGCGGTATACAGAATGGCTGGTCACCCTCCCCTCGCTGGCATGGCTGGTGGTCTTGTTCGTGCTGCCGACGCTGATCGTGTTCGCCATTGCCTTCAAGCCGGCCAATCCCTATGGCGGGATCGGCGCCGGGTGGACCTGGTCGACCCTGGCGAGTCTGGGGAATCCGAACTACCCGGCCATCATCTGGCGTACGCTCTGGATCAGTACGACAACCACCGTGTTGTGCCTGTTGTTGGGGATTCCCATGGCCTATTTCATGGCCCAGCTTCCCCCACGCCGTCGGCAGGTGTTCCTCTTGCTGGTGATTATTCCGTTCTGGACCAGTTTTCTCGTGCGCATTTTCGCCTGGAAGGTGTTGTTGCATCCGGACGGACTGATCAAGCAGGCGCTGGTTGCCCTTCACCTGGTGGATGCCGACGCCTCCCTGCTCTACAACGCGGGGGCGGTCCTGCTGGTGATGGTGTATACCTACCTGCCCTTCGCCGTGCTGCCCATCTATGCCGCCGCCGAAAAATTCGAGTTTGCGCTCATTGAGGCCGCGCGGGATTTGGGCGCGTCAAGCTGGAAGGCCTTTCGGAGTATATTTCTGCCGGGTATTCGCCGGGGTATACTTACCGCCTTCCTGATGGTATTTATCCCGGCCTTGGGGGCCTACGTGATTCCGGATATCGTCGGTGGGCCGCACAGTGAGATGATCGGCAATAAAATTGCGCAACGCACGTTTGTGGACCGCAACCTGCCGCACGCGAGTGCCCTTTCGGTGATTTTGACGCTGGCGGTGCTGGCGCCGCTGACCGCGGGGATGCTCATGCAGCGCAAGAAGGACCGTCATGCGGTATTGCATCAGGAGGGGTTATGAAACGAAGCCGCATACCGCTATATACGACTTGCCTGGTCCTACTGTTCTTCTACCTGCCCATCGCGGTGCTGGTGATCAATTCATTCAACGCATCCAAATTCGGCGGCGGGTGGGGCGGGTTTTCGCTGCGTTGGTACCGGGAATTGATCGACCAGCGTGAAATCTGGCATGCCCTGCGCAATACCCTGGTTATCGCCTTTTCGGCCACGGCGCTCTCCGTAGTACTTGGAACCAGCGCCGCCTTCGCGCTGCACCGGTTCACCGGCCGGCTGCAACGGCTGCACTACACCCTGATCTACACCCCGCTGGTCGTGCCGGATATCCTGATGGGCATGAGCCTGCTGCTCTTCTTTGTGGCCCTTAGCGCCCAGTTGAGCCTGTTGACCATTTTCCTGGCCCATGTCACCTTCTGCATCAGCTACGTGGCGATGGTGGTGCTGGCGCGCCTGCAGGATTTTGATTTTTCCATTGTCGAGGCGGCGCAGGATTTGGGCGCCAACTGGTGGACCGCCGCGTGGCGTGTGTTGCTGCCCATGCTGGCGCCGGGTATCGGCGCGGGGGCGCTGCTGGCCTTTACGCTCTCGATTGATGACTTTGTGATCTCTTTTTTCGTGGCCGGTCCGGGCTCAACCACCTTGCCGATCCGGATATACAGCATGATCAAACACGGTTCGCCGCCGCTGATCAATGCCTTGTCTGTCCTGTTGCTGGTGATTACGTTTGTGCTGGTCTGGTTCAGTCAGAAACTAACAGAGGAAAAAATAAAATGAAAAAAATGAAGTGGATAGGAATCATGGGTTGTGTAGCCGCGGCGCTGCTGGGCGGGTGTTCAAAATCGAAACCCGTGCTGCATGTATACAACTGGGCGGACTACATCAAGCCGGAGCTGGTGGAACAGTTCGAGGCGCAGGAACAGTGCCGCGTGGTGATCGATACGTTTGATTCAAATGAATCCATGTATGCGAAACTCAAGGCCGGGGCTACCGGGTATGACGTGATTTTCCCGAGCAGTTACATGGCCAAGATCATGAACGACCAGGATATGCTGCTGCCGATCAATCCCGCGGCGCTGCCCAACCTGAAAAACCTGGATCCGGCCTACCTGGACCTGGCCATGGACCGGGCAATGGCCTACAGCGTTCCCTACATGCTCTCTATTACCGGAATCGGCTACCTGACCGACCGTCTGCCAGACTTCGAAGCGAGCTGGACGATGTTCAACGACCCTGCCGTCAAGGGCGCCTGTACGTTGCTCAACGATATGCGCGAAACCATCGGCGCCGGACTGAAGGCGCGGGGGTACAGCCTGAATTCCACCAGCGAAGCGGAACTGGCGGAGGCGCGGGACCAGGTCATCGAATGGAAGCGCAACATCGCAAAGTTTGAAAATGAACAATACAAAAACGGGCTGGCCAGTGAAGAGTTTATCCTGGTGCACGGGTATAGCGGCGATATCCTGCAGGTGCAGGAGGAAAATGAAAATATTGACTTCGCCATTCCCCGCGAAGGCACCTCGATCACCTTCGACGACATGGTGATCCCGCGCGACGCGCGCAACGTCGCGCTGGCGCATAAATTCATCAACTACCTGCATGATCCGGAAGTGGCGGCAGAAAACACGGAGTACATCAGCTACCTGTGTCCCAACAAGGCGTCCTATGCCTACCTGAGCGAAGAAACGCGCGAGAATCCCATCCTGTTTCCGCCCGAAGAGGTCGTTGCCAATCTGGAAGTTGTCGCGGACCTGGGCGAAGAAAACGCCAAATATACCAAGGTGTGGGACCAGATCAAAGCGGCCGAATAAGAACGCGCGAAAATCCGGAATAATAGCTGCCTTCTAATGCATTGTCGCGCGGAAGAAGGCGGCGGGCGATTGTCCGAGGCGTAAAGTGTCAGAAGGAAGCTATTTGTTTTATTACGCCAACATCTTCTAAAGTGCCTGAAGTTTCACTACCAGAAATAATCCAGATTTCCGCTCGCCACTACTTTGTCGGCCCCCGCCCACCGATACGGGGCCGGGTTTACGTATTCATGTGTGAAGGTAGCGTATTGAGGAGAACTGCCCCGCATTTCTTCTTAGCGTTGGAGCAAGCGAAATAAGCAGGGAGATGCAATTTCAGAACTCCTTACCTCGAACGTTAGCCGCAGAAGGAGATTTTCATTGATTTGCCAGTAATCGCGGTGATTTTTTTGATGGTATCCACTTCCGAAGAGACGCCGCGTTTGGAAAAAAAAACGGACACTCAAGCGGTTGCAAGCGGTGGAAGAGGTTTATTGTACAGGCGTCAGCCTGCCCGTTCGTTGTACAGGCGTCAGCCTGCCCGTTCGTTGTACAGGCGTCAGCCTGCCCGTTCGTTGTCCAAGCTTTAGCCTGCCGCGCACGGCGAGCCGCGCATGTTTCGCGCCGTGAATGCCGAAAAAAGCCGATTTCAGCGAAAAAAACTGAAAATTTCCTGAAAATGGGCCATTTTCGGGCTGAAAAGCCAAAAAATTGCCATTTTTGGTGGATTTTTGTCGCTTTTTGCGCTGTTTTGCGCGTGCGGCGCGGCATGTGGCTCGCCGTGCGCGGCAGGCTAAAGCCTGAACAACGAACGGTGAAACCTGAAACGTGCAACCTGCAACCACCGCCCGCCGACACCTTGGTGTCACTTTAACTTCCACGAGGTAAGGAGTTCTGAATATATTGTTGCACACAGATGTCCGATCGGACATCTGTGTGCAACAATAAATTTTCATAAATTTTATAAGTTACAGTGATGGATATGGTTATAATTACAGCAAATTTCTCGTAAATGATAATTTTGGGGCTGATTTTGGTTTTTGGAGTCCAAAAAGCACGAAAATGCCAGAAAATAACCATTTTTAACGTTTTTTTGGCCAGAATATCCTAAAAATTGGCATTTTTAAGCCAGAAATCGCCATTTTCATCCATATTCTACTTGTCCAGTACGGTTTGTCGGCACTAGTCTCTCTCCGCGGCATGTCACTCTTTCCAGGGTGTTATGCGGATACGTATAATCACTGATGACCAAACAATGGCCTCCTGCGTACGTCGCTATCGCGCCGCCGCAGAGGCCCGACGTTGCGGAAAAAGATGGATTAACTCTGTTTGACACTTTTGATACTGCTGTAGTACTATAATGACATGCCAAAGAAGATAAGAGAGCTGATTCGTGAGGTTGCGGAATGAAAACAAGTGATCAGTATCTGAAAATTGTTGAATGGTCTGAAGAAGACCAGTGCTATGTGGGCACATGCCCCGGTCTTATGCTCGGTGGCGTTCATGGAGATGATGAAGGCAACGTGTATAAGGAACTGTGTCAGGCCGTAGAGGAGTGGATAGAAATATACGAACAGGACGGAGACCCGCTCCCCGAGGCAACGGCGGGGAAGGAATACTCGGGCAAGTTCGTTGTTCGCGTAGGCAAGGATCTGCACAAGTCTCTCGCCATTGGCGCAATACGCCGCGGCGAAAGCCTGAACGAACATTGCGTGCATTTGCTGCGCGAAGAGAGAGCGCCATACGCAGAGAACAAGCGGGCGCAACGTATTTCCGGAAGGGCGCGCCCTTCCAGAAAACGCTGACCCGAACCATGTTTGCTAGAGACCGGATATATGGCGTTATTACATGCCCTGCAATAAGTTATCTTGGTCCGACCAGATGGATGCCACAAAAATCCGTCAAAAACGGCCAAAAATGGCTATTTTATCTCCGTGCACTCCGTGGACTCCAGCGAAGCGGGTGGTAAAGAAATCGCGGTGCTTCCAAACGCAGTATCGCTTCATTGTCGATAACTGGCGAAT
>RZZM01000725.1 GCA_009929845.1 Spartobacteria bacterium | reverse complement strand
ACATCGACTGGTCGGTCGCCTTCCCGGCCGGAAACATGGCGACCGTCGTCATGAACATCGAAAACCACGGCACGCTGCGACTCGAATACGACGATATCGCCATCCGTGACGTCATCATCGATGAAGCCGCGAACGACAATGGGGCGGAGCGCCGGACTCCGGCTCGACGGGTGGCGTGAGCAGCCTTTTTCTGCACGTTTTGGTTTATTGTTGACCCGCTGCGCCTGATAGTTTAAGGCTACATTTTTAGAATTCCTTTTACGGAAAGGGTTGACCGGAAATGGCAAAGTTCGGATGGATCGCGGGGATTGTGCTGGTGGCGGGGGCGGTGATTGCTCTGGCCGCGACGCAGGGGGATGGCGACAAGACATATAGCTGGCGCTACAAAATGACCGTGGAGGTTGAAACGCCAGAAGGCGTGAAGACCGGCAGCGCGGTGCGGGAGGTGACGATTGAGGAATACACCCCGGTCATCGTCGATATCCCGGAGACAGCCAATCTCAGAACGAAGGTCCGGGGCGAGGCCGTCGTGGTCGATCTTGGAGAGCGGGGAACGCTGTTTGCCATCATGGATTATAACGGAGCCTACCGGGTGATCTTCGATCTCTTCAAGGGCCCTCCTTTCATGACGCCCGAAGGCAGGGAATATTACAAAAGCTTGATCGGGACAGAGGCTGTAATTCCGCCGGAGAAATATCCCATGTACGCGCCTCTGGTGACGTTTACCGATATGGATGATCCGAAGAGTGTGGAGGCCGTCGAGCCCGGCAATCTCGAAGAGCCTTTTGGCGAAGGCGTGAAACTGCAGGGCATCACCGTCGAACTGACGGATCAGCCGGTGACGTGGGGGATTGAGGAAATGCTGCCTTGGTTGCCAAGTCGCAAGACGATGAAGGGATATATCGGTAGTAGTACTGAACCGCCTTACGAAGATCCCACAAAAACATACCTCGATGGTAGTGAGTTTTCACTTGGGAAACATTGGTGAAATTGAAAGGATAATTAGAATGAATGACAATCTTTTTAAAGCCATAATTGCGATGGACTCTTATAATCGAGGATACAATTCTAGTATAGATTTTCTGTCCAACGATAACCCAGATGAAACTATAGGCAATGCGGAGATTATCATAAACTCCAGCATCCTAGGTGCAAACGTTCGCCCTTTCAACAGTGAAGTGCCCGATTGGGGGGTGGGCGGGCCAATGCGGCGGAAAAGACTTCTTGCGGGGTGTTGAATCCCAGTATTTTCCTCGGT
>RZZM01000293.1 GCA_009929845.1 Spartobacteria bacterium | reverse complement strand
TCCACGGAGTGCACGGAGATAGAAGATTTGTGTTTGCTCATGTTTTATTAAAAAAGGTAACAGCGGGAACAGAGAAACTTTGTTAGCTTTCTTTTCTTCTATGCAAAAAATATTGTTTCAAATAGCTCCGTGACCTCCGTGGCCTCCAGCGAAGCGGGTGGTTTAATTCTGCAGCGCCTTTGTATGAAGGTGTCAAGCCAACTTCCACGAGGTAAGGAGTTCTGAAAGTAGAGGTTTCGCACTGGAAAAACCAGGATTTGATGGCCTTCTTGACCAATCTCTCGCGCGGCGAAGCCGCGGTTAAAACCGATGTCCCTTGTCTTTGACGCTCTTTTCGAGCGTTTCCCCGCCACTTTGCCTGGCGATATTGATCAGCACCCCGATCATGGCCATGGAAATGACAAGGCTCGAACCGCCAAAGCTGATAAAGGGCAGCGGTAGGCCCTTGGTGGGCAGGCATCCGGTGACCACCGCGATATTCAGGGTCGCCTGCAAGGTGATCATCATGGTGAACCCGAGACTCGCCAGCCGGCCAAACGTGTCCGATGCGTGCATACTGATATGGATGCCGCAAAAAAAGATACATACAAACGCGACAATCACACCGATGGAGACCGTGACCCCCAGCTCCTCGCCAATGATCGCAAAAATGAAATCCGTGTGCGCTTCGGGCAGATAGAAGCGTTTCTGGAGGCTCTGGCCAAGGCCGACGCCCGACGCGCCTCCACTTACGAAGGCATAGATCGCGTTAAGAAGTTGAAAGGCCTCGTCCTGCGCGTACTTGTCAGGGTTTAAGAACGCGATAATGCGCCGCATGCGCACTTCATTATGCATAATGGCAATAATAAACGCGCCCAGCCCCGCCACTGAAACAATCGCCAGATAGCTGATGCGGACACCCGCCGCAAAAAAGATCACCAGGCCAACGGCCGCAACCAGCATCGTGGTCCCGAAATCCGGCTCGGCGAAGATGAGCAGCAGGGTAATCCCCAGTCCTGTCAGCGGATAAAGGAACCCCTTCCTGAATTCTGTTATCCGGCGCTGGTTACGGGCCAACCACCAGGCCAGAACCATGGTGGTCGCGAATTTCGCCAGTTCGGAGGACTGGATGTTGATGACCCCGAAACGCAACCACCGCCGACTGCCGTTCATGTACACCCCCACACCCGGAATCAATGTCATGACCAGCAATATCCAGCAGAAGATCATCAGGGGCAACGAAATATCCCGCCACAGGTGATAGTCAATCCGCGCGCAGGCAAAGGCCGCGATAGAGGCGAGCAACAGCCATACGGCCTGACGCCGGAGAAAGTACGAGGCGTCTCCATAGGTCAATTCGGCCTGCGCGCCGCTGGTGCTGGCCAACATGATGATGCCAAGCGTAAGCAACAACAACACCAGGCCGATAAGCATACTGGCTGTTTTCCACATGTGACTGCGCAAAATTACTTCACCGGATTCCGACGTGCCGTATCCCGTCCCGATTATTGATCATGCTGCCCGCGGGGATAACCCTCATGGGCTCATGGGGATGATCAACTTGGAATTAGGGGTGATGGTGTCGCCTTCCGACAGATTATTTGCCTTCATGAGTTCTTCTTTGAGCACAACAAAAGAACGCGCAATACTTTCGAGGGTATCTCCCTCGGCCACATTGTAAACAAAGGCCTTCTCGGGGACGATGTCCGCCAGGGCCGGTTCTTCCACGGAAATGACATCTACTTCTTCCTCCACCAACTGGACCGACACGGGCTCAACAATCGGGGCGGGTTTCGCCTGCGCCGACGGCGCGGAGACACCCGGAGCCGCCTGCGGCTTGAGCGCGGTCCCGCCGGGCATCACTAATTGCTGGCCCACCAGAATCTTGTCGCTCTTGAGATTGTTGGCCTGTTTGATGGCATTCACGGTCGTTCCATGACGCGAGGCAATGCGCGAGAGGACATCGCCCTTCTGTACCACATACATTTCACCCGCCTGCACGGTGGCCGTAGACGCCGGACGGCTTGTTTCCGTTTTCTTTGGCGCGGGCCGGTTGGCTTCCGGCACGGAGGTTCCACTGTGCGCGGGCACGATCAACTTCTGGCCGACCACGATCTTATTGGGGTCCGTGATATTGTTAAGGTCCGCCAGCTCGCGCGTCTTCACGCCCAGGCGGTTGGCAATCATAGAAAGGGAATCGCCCTTGCCGACCACATACACATCGGTGCCTTCCCAGTCCATGGCGACCGGCGCGGGCTCGACGGAGACCGGCGGTTGAAAGACCGGCGCGGAAACAACCGGCTCGACACCGCCCGGCGTGCTGTGTGGAGGGACCACCGGCGCCGGAGGGGGCTCGACGGCAGGACGCTGCGTGCCGCATCCCTGCATCATGACAAACGCGCCAACGGCTGTTATATGTATGGCTACTACGACCGCGATCAATACCGGCTTTCTCATGGTTGCTCTCCTCTCAAACAAGTATCTCATTTGCTTATCTCCAAATTCATTATTATGTTCATGTTGTCGGCGCCATTAATTCCCGCGCCATATTAGTAAATTGTTCACCTCGCTCCACATAATCGCGGAACTGGTCAAAACTAGCACATCCGGGAGATAATACAACTGTTTCTCCAAGACTCGCATCATTAGAAGCGGCTTTTACCGCTTCTTTCAATGTTTTTATTTGAACACAAGGCACAACTTCATGCCAGGCGGCAAACATGGCCTCCGCGGCCTGCCCGATAAGGTAGACACTCCGCACGCGTTGGGCCAGCACTTCTTTCGCTGAATCGAAATCTTTTTCCTTGGGCAATCCGCCGGCAATCAAACGGACCGGCCCATCCTGCATGGCCACTGCCGCCTGCATGGCGGCCAGGTTGGTGGCCTTGGAATCATCCACATAGCGCACGCCGCGCGCATCGGTTCCAATCGTCTGCATCCGGTGGGGCAACGGCCGCAATTCGCGCAGGGCGCCTGTCACGGTCTCCGCCGCCATGCGCCACCCCTCCATCAATGCCGCGTAAACCGCCGCGGCGGAAACCCCCATGACCGGATTGTCATAGAGCGTGCCGCTGATATCCGCGATCCGCTCGCCGCGCCGGTATATCCCATGGTCCTGATAGCGATAGTCAGCCTTTTCCTCCACGCCAAAGGTCGTCCACGCCCGATCCCCCGGACAAGCCCGGCGAATCCGCTCAAGCAACCCCGCGGGAACCACACAGGTGTCTTCCGGACGCGCGTTTTCAAAGATGCGGCATTTCAGTCGCAGGTATTCGTCCATCGTGACGTGCCGGTCCAGGTGATTGGGCAGCACGTTCAGCAGGACCGCCGCCTCCACCCGAAAATCCCGAATGGTCTCCAACTGAAACGAACTGACTTCAAGCACCCAACAACCGGCTTCGGGAAAACGGACCACCTCCGCGCACAGCGGGGGACCGTAATTGCCGGCAATACGCGCGGCAACACCGCCCCCGCGCAGGGCATCCGCGCACCAGGCCACCACCGTGCTTTTCCCGTTGGACCCTGTAATCGCCAGCGCGGGCCCGCGCGCGCGACTCCACCCCAGCTCCAGTTCACTGATCAACGGTACGTTCCTGTCCGCAAACCAGCGAATCAACGGCGAAGTGGGCGGCGCCCCCGGACTGACCACGCATACCTCCCACGCGCCTTCGGGCGGCTGCCGACACCCCAGATGCACCTCCGCGCCCGCCGCGCGCAACACCCCCGCGGTTTCACGCAACCCATCATTGTCGTCCGCATCCACAACCGTCGGACACACGCCTTCCGCCAGCAGCAACCGCGCCGCGCTTTCGCCGCTGGCGCCAAGCCCCAGGATACAGGCCTTTGTATACAATGGCATATTCATTCGTATTGACTGTTTTGTTTCATGGCTACCTGATCTTCAGTGACGCAATGCCGATAAGGGCAAAGATGATGGAAATAATCCAGAACCGCGTAGTGATCATCGTCTCCACCACTTCCAGGTCCCGGCCTTCGCGGTTGGCGCATTCCTTTTCAACCAATTCAAAATGATGATGCAGCGGGGCCCGCTTGAAAACACGGCGGCCTTCGCCATAGCGCAGGCGGGTGAACTTGAAGAACCCAACCTGCACCATAACACTGAGCGCCTCAATGACAAAAACACCGCCGACAATCAGCAGCATCAGTTCCTGCATAATTAAAATAGCCACCATGGCGATGCTGCCTCCCAGGGCCAGACTGCCGGTGTCCCCCATAAACACACGGGCCGGATGGCAATTGAACCAGAGAAACCCAAGCCCCGCGCCCAGCAGGCACCCGCAGAAGACCGTAAGCTCTCCCGCCCCCGGGATAAACGGCACCTGCAGGTAACGCGCAAAAACGGCATGTCCGGCTACATACGACATGATGAAATAGGCCAGGGCGACAGAATTGCTGCACCCGATCGCCAGGCCATCCAGGCCATCCGTAATGTTAACCGCGTTGGTCGCCCCCACAATGACGATGCTCAAAAAGATCAGCGCCACGGGCAAGGGCATTACCGGTATGATTGGATGTTTAAAAAAGGGCGCCATGAGCTGCTGAACCAGCGGACGGGTCTCCGGATACACCCAGAGAAACAACACCACGACAACCGCCCAGAACACCTGCATCGTGAATTTGGCCTTGACCGTCAATCCTTCCGACTGCTTTTTGCGCAGCTTCAGGAAATCGTCCAGGAATCCCACGCCGCCCATATACAACAGGGTCAACAGGGTGATGACCACATAACGGTTTGTCGGTACGGCCCACAGCAGGCAACTGATCAGCACGGAAGAAATAATCAGCAGCCCCCCCATGGTGGGCACCCCTTTTTTGCCGCCGTGCACATCCACTATTTCCTCGCGGATCTGTTGTCCGATCTTGAACCGGCGCAGCGCGCGGATCATGGACGGCCCCATCAGCAAGCTGAGCATAAACGCCGTGCCCGCGCCGGCAAAGGCGCGGAAGGTGATGTACTGAAAAATCCGCAACGGGGAAAATGCATCCATCAAATAATGTAAATAATACAGCATGCCTGTTTAATCCTTGTCCTCTAGTGTTCGTGCTTCCGCCAGCCCGCAAGCGCATCTTCCAGGCGCACACTGCGGGAGGCCTTCAATAAAACCATGTCGCCGGGTTTCGTCCCGGCCTGCAATACTTGTCCGGCATCCATCGCCGTTTCACAACAAAAAATTTGCTCCCGGGCAAACCCGTTTTCACGCGCCCCGCGCGCAATCACCTCGCCCAGCGGGCCCACGGTGACGAGACCGGCCCAGGGGCCGTCGGCCACGCGTCGTCCAATCACCAGATGGGCCTCCTCCGCATGCGCGCCCATTTCAAGCATGTCGCCAAGCACGAGCCACTTGGCGCCGACGGCGGGCAGATCAGCCGCCGTTTGCAACGCCGCTTGCATACTCAGCGGATTGGCATTGTAGGCGTCATTAATGACCGTCACCCCCTGCATTTCGCAGGTCTTCCATCGCATCCCCACCGGTTCAAACCCGGCCAGCGCCGACCGGATGGCCGTAAAAGGGACCCCTAGCGACCGCGATAAGGCAACGACAAGCAAGGCATCCCGCAGGGCGAACATCCCCGGGACGCGCAACCGGATGTCGACCCGTTCCCCGGTCGCCCGCTCCAGGACCACCGCCCACGCTTCATGCGGACGGGCTTCCGCCAGCAGGTAATCCGCCGCGGCATCCGGTCGGGCCGAGACCGTTACAACCCGGCAGGGGGCATACCCGCGCAGAAGCTCAAACCATTCCCCATCCGCATCCAGCACCGCCATCCCGTCATGCGGCAAGGCCCGCAACACGCTCGCCTTTTCGATGGCGATATCCTTTACGGACGCAAAAAATTCGATATGTACGGGGCCGACACCTGTGACGATGGCGTCCCCGGGCGCCAGCAGCGCGCACAACGGCGCCAATTCTCCCGGATGATTCATCCCCAGCTCGAAGACCCCATACGCCGCATCGGGCGACATGGCCAGCAGGCTCAAGGGCAGGCCGATATCATTGTTCCAGTTGCCGCAAGTGCGCGCGCAGCCACCCTGTTCGGACAGCACGTCCGCCAGCATTTCCTTAACGGTCGTTTTTCCCACACTGCCGGTCACGGCAATCATCCTTGCCGTCAGCGTTTCGCGGTATCCGCGTGCGAGATTCCACAGGCCCTCGCGCGTATCCCGGACACAGAGCAACGGATAGGAACGTGTTTCCGCCTCCCCCCCCCCCCCCCCC
>RZZM01000292.1 GCA_009929845.1 Spartobacteria bacterium | reverse complement strand
AACAAGTAATCCTGGAGGGCGAGATTCCCATCGAGCCGGCCTGTACCCGTGCCCTGTCTACCCCCAAAGAACCCGCGGTGCACCGGGCTCTACAGAGTATCCTTCTTCGTCCCCCTCGCGGGAACTACGCAGGACAAGCCCGCCCTCCAGGTGTACCGCACAGATGGTTCACGGGAACCAACGGTTGATCAGGAACTGCGGCAGGGTCGGCGTGGTCATCTGCCAGCCGAACTGCTGTTCGATATAAAGGCCGCTGCTGCCCCGGATGTACCACATGCCGTCTTCCTGGTTGAAGACGGTCAGGTCCGTGCGTCCGTCGCCATCATAGTCGGCGGGAACCGCCATGGCGTTGCGCCAGCCCCACTGGGCCTCCATGGTGGTCATGGACGAACTGAGCAGGACGTACCACATGCCGTCCTCAATGGAATAAACGCCCATATCGGTAAGCCCGTCACCGTCGTAGTCGCCCGGTACCGGCTTGGCCGCCGCCCAGCCCCAGTGCTGTATCTCGGGAATCCCGTCGCTGCTGCGCAGTACATACCACATCCCGCCTTCGGGCCAGTAGACGGCGATGTCCGTAAGCCCGTCACCGTCGTAATCCCCTGGCACGGGAACGCTGTCGCTCCAACCCCAGACCTGCTGCACCAGGGAGGTGTCGGAACTCCGCTGAATGTACCAGGCGCCATCGTCGAGTGAGTATACCGCGACATCGGTCTGCCGGTCACCATCGTAATCGCCCTGCACGGACAGCGCGCGGGACCACCCCCACTGGGTGTACCGCAGCGTGGCCGTATCGCTCAGCCGCGCATACCATCCGCCATCCCCGACACTGTGAACCGCGATATCGGCCTTCCCGTCGTGGTCATAATCCCCGACGGCGGGCACCGGCCCCAGCCATCCCCATTGCTGCTGCCAGACGGTTTCGTCGCTGCTCTGCAATATATACCAGGTGCCGCTGGTGAATTCAAAGACCGCCAAGTCCGCTTTCAGGTCACGGTCAAAGTCGGTGCTGCCGAGCATGCGCGCGTTGTCGCCGGCCCCGGCCTGCACAATGGTCCACACCTGGTCGCCGATTCGCACCGTGGCGGTGCGGCCGGCGGGGCTGTCGTTGGTCTCGACCATCATCAGCACCAGCCCGGTGGCGTTGGAGGCGCCGGAGACCACCAGGCTGATCCATCGCTGATCGGTCGTGGCGGTCCACGGGTATCCGGGTGTGGCGGTGATGGCGGAACTTACGTCGCCGCCCGCGGTGGTGTAGTAATGCGGCACTTCGCCGACCGTAAAGCTGTAATACTCGGCATAGCCCATATCCACGATCCCGTTCATGATGCGCGGGTTGCCCGTGTGATCCGGCGCGCCGACCATCCAGGGTTGATTCGTCCCGGCATCGATGCAGGGCGACGCGGAAGACAGCGCATAGTTTTCCTCCGCCTCATCCACAAAGGCCGGATCATCGTCGATATTGCCGTCGCCCGCGGCCAGCGGGGTCGCGCAACAGTGATCCAGGGTGCAGTCCCCATCATAGTTGTCATGTCCGGAGACCGCGCTGTTGCCATAAATGATGCTGTTGAGCGCGTCCACATCGCTGAGGCCGCCGCCCTGGTACATGGCGGTATTGTCCACCACGGTACAGTTATCTATCGAGGCAAAAAATACGCCGCCGCCGATCCAGCCGGTATTGCACAGGAAGATACAGTTGTAATACGCGCCATACGCCGCCCCGCCGGCGGAGGATTCACTGGAGTTGCGCACAAAATAACAGTTGCTCAGCGTTCCCCAACAGACGGCGCCCGCCATATCCAACGAATGATTGGCCATAAAGGCGCATTTGTCGCCCTCAATCTGCCATGCCGCGCCGCCGCCATCCTCGGCGCTGTTCTGCATGAACATGCAGTGATCCGCACGCACACTCGATGCGCCGCCACCGGCCAGCGCGCTATTCTCCAGCAACATGCATGAGGCCATGCTCCCGTTGTAGATGCCGCCCCCTTCAACGGCGGAGTTCCCCACCAGCACGCAATTGCTCACCAGGCAGGTCTTGTCCATGCAGAAGATGCCGCCCCCGGTGTTCTTCGTCAGGTACGCGCCGTTGGTCATTGTGCCGCCGTCCGTTACCATAAAGCCCTCGAGCCGCGCGCCCGATCCCAGGAAGACGCCGCGCATAGGTTCGGCAATCCCCGCGGGCCCCTCCCCTTTGATCTCCGTATGCAGGGAGCCGTTGACGCTCTTCACAATGACCTGGTTGGAAACTACCAGCCGGTTGCGCAACCCGCCAAACGAGCGGTGCCCGGTGCTGTACACGCCGTTGGTGACCCACACCACCGCCCCCGGCACCTGCGCGGCCACGTCGACCGCGTCCTGGATATTGGTTGCCGCGTCGGCCCACGAAGTATAGGGATACGCGGGCGCAACGGACGCCTGATTGACATAACAGTCATAGCGCTCTTCCGCGTCGATGCGGTAAATCAGCCCCACTTCCCCGGCGGTGTTGGAGGCCCACAAGGTCAGCAGGTTGGGCCCCACATTGGTGAACACAAATGTGTCATCGAGCCTGTTGGTCGTGTAGGAACCATCCGGCCACTGCCAGCGGTACTGCAACACGCGCCCCTGGATCACGGGCTTGAAATGCACCACGCTGCCGGTCACGCACAGGGCCGGAACATCCACGGCCATATCCAGCGCGCCGATCCAGCGCGCGGCGTCAAATTCCGTACAGCCTATATCCACACGTCCACCGGCGATCCGCGGGTCGCCACCGTACGCCACGCCCTGCGACAGCGCATTGCTCCCGGCGTCAATGCAAGGCGAATCCGCCACAAGGAACGGATTCCCTATCGCGGCCAGGCCCGGCTCGTTGGTGATGATGTGGTCAAAATACGGGTCCGGCGTCGTGCAGCACCAGGTATAGTCGCCGCCATACTCAAAATGCCAGTTCGCGCCGCTCAGGGCCGTATTGTAATAGACGATACTATTCTCCACCGAGCCGCCGTCCGTCATAAATGTCCCGCCACCTTGCGCGGCCGCCGTATTGCCGACCACCGTGCAGTTGCGAAGCGTCCCCCCGAAATCCATCAACGCGCCGCCGCCGTACTCCGCGCTATTGTGCAGGATGTGACAGTTGGCCAATACGCCGCCCGTATCAATACTCACCCCGCCGCCCGCGCCGGCGCTGTTTTCGCTGATCAGGCAATTCAATACCTCACCCACATTCACGATGGCCAGTCCCCCGCCCGACCACGCGGTGTTGCTCACGATCCGGCTGAAATGCACGTTCCCGCCAAACGAACAATAGACCCCGCCGCCCAGCTCGGCATGGTTGTTACGAATAAGGCAGTTGGTGATCGTACCGTTGTACCAGATCAACGCCCCGGCGCCGCGACAGTCCGGCGCCCAGGTCGTGGATTCCAGCGTAGCGCCCTGTTCGAGCGTGAAGCCGTCCAACACCGCGCCGTGCGTCATGAAGACACACCGCACCGCGCTGTACGAACCCAGCTCCCCGGCCCCCCGGATCACCGTCGCCTCCGGCCCGTTCAGACTGCGCACGGTGATGCTGTTCGTCAGCATGACGCGATTGCGCATGTCATGCCCGTCCGGCACATACGTCCCCTCGCTGTACACACCGTCGTTCACCATGACCATCGCCCCGGCATAGTCGTCCGCCGCAAACACCGCCTCCTGTATCCCGGTCGCCGCGGTGGCCCAGCTCGTGTAGGGATACACCGGATTCGTCGCATTCACATCCGCGTAGGTGATATAATTGTCCACCACCTCGACCTGCACGGTCACGGTTACGCCGCCATCCGCATTTACAACTTCCAGCTCGATGGCAAAGACACCCGACGACGGAAAGGTGTATTGCGCGGGAAACTCGTTGGTGATCACCGTCCCGTCGCCCAGGTCCCACGCATACCCCAGCGCATACCCGACAATGATCGGCTGCATCAACACCGGCGTGCCCAGCACGATCTTGCTCTGCTCAATCCCCGCCACGACCGAGAGCGTGCCCGTCGCATAGGCGGC
The DNA here is from genome assembly GCA_009929845.1 of Spartobacteria bacterium. Lineage (GTDB taxonomy): Bacteria > Verrucomicrobiota > Kiritimatiellia > RZYC01 > RZYC01 > RZZM01. Next base: position 2,205 of record RZZM01000292.1, on the reverse strand, counting down.
GTCAAATTCCGAACATCCCATATCGACGCCTGCGCCGCTGATCCGCGCATGCCCGTCAATGTCCACTCCAAACGCGAAATTCGTATCCCCCGCGTCACGGCACGGCGAACACGACACCAGCCTCGGATTCAACAACCCCTGTAGGCCCGGCTTGTTCGTGATGTTCCCCGCACCGCCCGGATTCGGAACCGTGCACGTATAGGTGATGTTCGTTTCATCGTCCACGAAACAATTGTGTTCACCATAGTGATCGCCGTTATAATACACAATACAATTATGCATTTCACAATCGAACGACCCGCCGCCGATCGGCGCTTCGTTGCCGACCACCGTACAGTTGTAGAGTCGGCTTTCCCACGCGCCGCCGCCCTGGTGCGACGCTATATTCCCGCTCAGCAAACAATTATAGAGATGCCCCGCGTTTGCGCCGCCGCCATAGTCGCCGATATTGTCAAGAATCCGGCAGCCCGAAGCGCGGCATGCATCCACCCCCGCGCCCTGCTCGGCCGAATTGCCGACAACCAGGCAATTCGTGATCCCCGCCGAAAATGCGCCGCCCGCGCTGCTGTACCCCTGGTTGTCTTCAAACACGCAATCCTCCGCCGTGCCTTCCGAAATCCCCGCGCCCTGGTTTCCATAGTTCTTCGTGTAGTAACAGCGCGCCTGTTGACCGTTGTAGACGCCGCCCCCTTCATTCTCGGCATAATTGCCGATGAACTCGCAATCCTCAAAAACCCCGCGATAACTGCCGCCCCCGTTGAAACTCGCCCGGCAACCGGTAATGACGCAATCTCGTATCCGCGCGCTTCCTTCGCACCAGAGGCCGCCGCCCGACATGGCGACATTGTTGTCATCGCCATATACCAACGTATGACCATTGGTTATCGTGAACCCCTCCAATACGGCGCCGGCGCCAAGAACCGCGCACCGCACCGCGTCAGCCCCGATCGGTCCCGCGCCTTCAATGACCGTTACCGCCGCGCCATTCACACTGCGCACCGCCACATTATTGGAAATGGAAATGCGGTTCTTGTTGTCGCCGAACACCTTGACCCATCCCGTCGAATACACGCCGTTGCTCACCAGCACCTCCGCCATCGGCACCTGCGCGGCGGCCTCGATCGCCGACTGAATATCCCGCGCGGCGGTCGCCCAGCTCGTGTACGGGTAGGTGGCGCTTCCATTGTCGGAGACATAACAAATATACTCATCCAGCACCGCCACCGATACCGTGGACGCCCCGCCGCCGGTCAGATTCGAGGCGCTCAGACTGATATGGAAAACCCCCGATGACGCATAGGTGTGCTGCACAAACTCGTTGGCCGGCGTAGCCCCGTCGCCCAGGTCCCACCGATAATCCATCGCATAACCCTCGATCAACGGCCGCAGGTCCACCGCCGCGCCCAACACCACCTGCGTGTGCGACGCCACGACCTCCACCTGCAACGCGCCGGTCATGTTCGCCGCATCATACTCATAACACCCCATGTCCACCGTTCCCCCGACAATCCGCGTATGCCCCTCGATGTCCTCCCATCCATTGGAAACCACCCCATTGTCCCCCGCATCCACACAGGGCGACAACGCGGCCAGCCGCGGCGACCCCACCGAGGTCAGCCCGGGGTCGGCGGTAATGTTACTCACACCCCCGGGGTCCACCGGCACACAGGAAAAACGCAGATTAGCCGGCAGCCCCAGATAATCAGCCGCCTCCATAGCCGTGTTGTAATACACAATGCAATTTTCAACGAGACCATCGAGCACCCCGCCCGCCGTCACCGCCGTATTGCCCACCACCGTGCAATTCTGCAGCAACGCGCCCATCGCGCCCCCGCCCTCATCCGCCGTGTTCGCGTAGATAAAACAATTCGCCAGGTGCGCTCCAAACGCGCCGCCCCCGCCCTCTTCCCCGGTATTGCCGATCAACTCGCAATTCTCCGCCGTCCCCGATTCCAACCCGCCCCCCAGGTTGCCCGCGCGGTTTTTTTCAATCCGGCACCAATACGCCCGTGCGCCGCACAAACCGCCGCCATTCCAACTCGCATGGTTATCGCTGATCACGCAATGATGCAGCTCGCACTCCATCGCCCCGCCGCCGTCGCCCGGCGTCACATTGTTGGTAATCCAGCTTGTAAAGACCATCCCGCGCCCGTTGCCCCCGATGCCGCCCGCCTCATACCCCCAGTTCCCCTGCACCACGCAATT
>RZZM01000724.1 GCA_009929845.1 Spartobacteria bacterium | reverse complement strand
GGCCAGACCCTGATCGCCTGGCAACCGCCCACGATCATCAATCCGACATTCTCGAATATCGTAGCCGACACCGCCTGGCTGGGGGCCACGATCCTGGCCACCAACGGGGCGGCCATCACCGAGCGCGGGGTCTACTGGTCCCTGAACAACAACTTTGTGCCTCCGGGGGCGGGCAACAAGGTCTTCGAGTCCGGGAGTTTCGGCACCGGGAAGTACAGCGTGGCGGTGTCCGGCCTGCCCAACGGCACCAGCATTTATTTCCGCGCCTACGCCATCAACGGGGCGGGCACCAACTACAGCGACCAGGCGTCCTTTGCGACCCGGCCGGGCGCGCCGACAGCCTATGCCGCCACCAACCTGCAATGGTACTCGTTCAATGCCCACTGGTCAGCGGCCGGCGCCGCGTCCAATTACCTGCTCGATGTCGCCGAAGACAGCGGGTTTACCGCCTGCCTTGACGGCTACAGCAACCGGACGGTCGGGAATGTGACCTGGCATACAGTCACCGGCCTGGTGTGGAACTCGTGCGAATACTATTACCGCGTCCGCGCCCAGAACACCGGCGGCGCGAGCACCAACTCGAACATCATCGTGGTCACCAACCAGATGCCGCCGCTCATGACTGTCATGGGCAGCGCCCCCCTGCTCAATCCCGGGTTCGAGAGTGACACCTTTGACGGCTGGACCCGTTGGGGCGGCAACGTACACGCCACCGAAACCTGGGATCCGCACAGCGGCCTGTACCATGCGAAGGTCTGGGGCAACGGGGCGGGATCACCGTCCTACACCGGCTTCTACCAGGACATGGCCGCCGGCGAGGGCCAGCCCTGGCTCGCCTCAATGTGGGTGATGAGTCCCGGCGATGACTTCATCGAAGGCAATAACAAAACACGCATCGAACTGGTCTTCCTGAATGCCAACAGGAGCGAACTGGCCAGTTTCAGCTCGCCGGAATTCACTACCAATTCCCTGCCGGATGTCTATTATCAATTGTCGGTCGTGGCCACCGCCCCGGTGAATACGGCCTATGCCCGTATCCGGGCCGTGTTTGTGCAGGCCACCCCCAGCGACTGGGGCGCGGCGTTCTATGATGACGCGGTGCTGGCCGCGGGCCATGCCCATGCGGAAACCAACGGTACCGCGCCGTTGCCCGACCTTGTTCCCGTCGTACTGGCATCCAACAATTGTCCGGCGGAACCAGGCGTAAACCAGATGACCAGCGCGGGCACTATTATGCCCATGGGGACCAGTACCGTCCAG
>RZZM01000291.1 GCA_009929845.1 Spartobacteria bacterium | reverse complement strand
GCTCAAACACGTCTTGCGGCAGGACCCGGACGTCATCATGATCGGGGAAATGCGCGACGCCGAAAGCTTCATGGCCGCCCTCTCCGCGGCGGAAACCGGCCACCTGATTTTCAGTACGCTGCATACCGGTTCGGCCGGGCAATCCATCACCCGTATTCTCGACTTTTTCCCCGCCAGCGAACGCGACCAGATACGCATGAGCCTGGCCGCCAACGTGCGCGCGGTGATCTGCCAGCGCCTGATCCCCTGCATCGACGGCGGTATCGTGCCGGCCGTAGAACTCATGGTCAACAACTCTACCGTAACGAAAATCATTGAAAAGAACGTACTCGAAAAGCTTGAGGCGGCCGTCGAAACCGGAGCGCAGGACGGCATGCAGACGTTTAACCAGTCCATCTACCGCCTCATTCGGGCCGGACTCATTACCGAGGAGGACGGATTGCGCCGCGCCACGAATCCAGAGGCCCTCAAGATGAATCTCAAGGGCATCTTCCTGGACGAGGACAAACGCATCCTTTCCGTCTGAGCGCCGCAAATGTACGCGGCGGGCCCGTCGGTCCGGCGCGGCTACAGGTGTACCGGTCGGCACCGGGCGCCCCACTGGCCGGGGGCGGACTCAAAGACACCCGCGCAGGGGGTCCCGCACTGGTCGCACCGGCCCTGTTCATCCAGGCGCCATGCCGTTATCTCATACCCGTTGCGGCCAATGAGCTTGTTCCCGCAATGAACGCAGTAGGTGCTTCCGCTCCGTTCATCGTTGATATTCCCCACATACACATAGCGCATCCCGTTGCGCCGCGCAATTTCCCGGGCCCTGACCAACGTGGAAAGCCGCGTCATGGGTTTGTTGGTCAGCTTGTGCGAAGGACGAAACGCGGTAAAATGAATCGGGACATCCGCGCCCAGGTTCGCGACCACCCATGCGGTCATTTCGTCGATTTCCCGGTCGCTGTCATTCTCCCCGGGAATTAACAGCGTCGTCAATTCCAGCCACGTGCCACCCGCTTCCCTGACACACACCAGGGTCTCCAGGACGGTCTGCAGGTCCGCCCCGCACAGGCGTTTGTAGAAATCATCGGTGAACGCCTTCAAATCAATATTCGCCGCATCCATATGCGAAAAAAACTCGCGGCACGGTTCGGGGCAGATGTAGCCCGCCGTAACCGCCACGGTCCTGATGTCCACGGCATGGCACGCCCTGGCGATGTCCACGGCATATTCAAGGAAGATGACCGGATCATTATACGTGAACGCCACACTGCGGCACCCCAGCTCTTTGGCCGCCTGCGCAATCCGTTCCGGTGAGGCGGAGGCGGCGAGGATTTCCATTTCACGCGCTGTGCTTATGTTCCAATTCTGACAAAAGGCGCAACGCAGGTTGCAGCCCGCGGTCCCGAAGGAAAGGATGGGCGTGCCCGGCAAAAAGTGATTGAGCGGTTTCTTTTCAATCGGGTCCACGCAGAAGCCGCTGGAGCGCCCATACGTGGTCAACACCATCTTCCCGTCCTGGCACTGACGCACAAAACAAAGGCCGCGCTGCCCCTCGGCCAGCCGGCAGTGGTGCGGACACAGCCCGCATTCCAAACGACCATCCTCCAAAACCTGCCAATACCGGGCGCCGCCCGCTGCTTCCGCCGTCATAGGCGCTCCTTTCATTTACTAACTGGCATTCTCCAATATCGCACAGCATGAGTCAAGGCCCCGGCGCTGATTCAAAAGAGCGGATGGACGAGAACTTCAGAAGGGAGAGGCCCCCCTATTGCAAGGCGTCCTGAAAGGCCTCCACCTGTTCGTTAAGCGTTTCCCGCTGGTTGTTCAGGTGTTCGAAATCCTTTCCGGAAAGTTCGAGGAGGTCGATGGTCCCTACCGGGATATCGGGGCCGGGAGCCCAGGCAAAGGAGCCCAGGCCGGACTCGTGCGCAAGGTGATTGGCGAGCATGACAATGCCGATGGCCGGATCGGAGGGTGTGGTCGTGGCGTGATGTTCCTTAACGAGTTGGCCGATGGCAATGGGCAGTTTCCAGGCCGCGCAGAGCATGCCCCCCACGGAGGCATGCGTTGTTCCCAGCCGCTTACGTTCCAGGACAACCGGATGCAGGTTCTGCGCCCGGGCCTCTTCCAGCACCGGGAGATAGCGGTCGCCCGCAAACTGCATCAGGATCAGGAGACCAAGATCATGCAGCAGGGAGGCCGTTGTCGCGCTCTCGCAGCCCCAGAGCTGCTTGCGCTCAATGATCTGCCGCGCCCAGAGGGAGGCGCTCAACGCGTGCATCCACAACTGCCGGGGATCGACCAGCCCGGATATATCCGCCTTGAAGAGATCGGAGGCGGTCATGGCGCCCACCACCTGTTTCATCTTTCGCATCCCCATCAGGACGACCGCCTCGCGCACCGATTCGATGCGCCGGCTGAAACCATAGGCGGCGGAGTTGACCACCTTCAGGACACAGGCGGTCAGGGCCTGATCGCGGATCACCACCCATTCGACCTCCTGGCTCGATGCCCTCGGATCGCTTACCACGCGCAAGGTGTCCGCCACCAGGTGCGGAATGGCGGGCAGCCTGCGAATATTCAGGATCAATTTCTGCGGTTCAATGCTCATGTGTTTTCCTTCCGGTCCTTTTGCTGCGCCGTTTCCCCCGGCAGCCAGCGGGCAAGCGCGTCCGAGATGGCCTGTGGAGAAACAGGTTTGGAGATGTAGTCATCCATGCCCGCCCTGATGCATTTTTCGCGGTCACCCCGCATGGCGTGCGCAGTCATGGCAATGACAGGCACATCGTGATTGAGTACGTCCGATGCGGGGTCGCGGATACGGTGCGTGGCTTCATAGCCGTCCATTTCCGGCATCTGAACATCCATAAAGACCAAATCGTAAGGACGGGATGAAAGCGCGGTGACCGCCTCGATGCCGTTGGGCACAGCGTCGGCCGGGAATCCAAGTTTTTTCAGGATGCTCAAGGCGACGCGCTGGTTGACCTGGTTGTCTTCCACCACCAGGATACGCGCCCGACCGGACACTTTCTGCGAAAGCGGACCAGGAACACGCCCCCCCTCACGGGCCGCTTTGGGCGAGGCGTCCGCGTTGCCGGTTTCGGGCCCTGTGCGCATGCGGATGGTAAACCAGAATTCGCACCCGGGACAAACCACGTCGGCAGCGGCAGCGTCGGGGCCCCGGGGCGCTGGACTGATCACCCCGATCTCCCCGCCCATCATCTCCGCCAGATTTTTTGAAATGGCCAACCCCAGTCCCGTGCCGCCGAATTTCCGTGTGGTTGAGGCGTCCACCTGCGAGAATTTTTCAAAGAGCACTCCCAGCCGGTCTTCCGGGATGCCAATGCCGGTATCGCGCACCGAAAAACGAAGGCATGCAGGGGCCGGTTCCGCGGTATCCGCCCGGCCGGGCGTACCGGTGATCCGGGAGACCCGCAGGGTCACCTCTCCCTGATCGGTGAATTTGATGGCGTTATCCCCGAAATTGGTCAGGATCTGGCGCAGACGTCCCGGATCCCCGGTCAATGTGGTCGGGACCTCCGGATCGACTTGACAGATAAACGCCAGGTTCTTTGCCTGGGCGCGGATGGCCATGGTTTTCACGAAATCATCCAACAGGTTCATCAGGTTAAAGTCCAACATTTCGAGGTCAAGTTTACCGGCTTCGATTTTCGAGAAGTCCAGGATGTCGTTGATGAGGGCCAGCAGGGTGTCACCGCTGGAATGAATGGTACGGACATACCCGAGTTGTTCCTCATCCAGATCGGTATCCAGCAGCAGCGCGGTCATGCCGATCACCCCGTTCATGGGGGTGCGGATTTCGTGGCTCATGTTCGCGAGAAATTCCCCTTTCGCGGCATTGGCCCGTTCGAGGGCGGCATTCATCTCCCGCAGGGCCTGCTCAGCGCATTTACGTTCGTCAATATCCACGTGAATACCCACGGCCCGCCTCGGGTGGCCATGGCTGTCGAGGTCATAACTCTTCCCCATGCCTAAAATCCATTTCCAGGCGCCGTCCTTGCAGCGCAGGCGGAATTCCTTTTCATAGGGTTCGCCCTGTTCTACGTGACGCTGGATGATGGGGGCCACCGCAGTGCGGTCTTCCGGATGCAGCAGGTTGAACCATGTGGTCTTGTTCCTGGGCAGTTCATCGGGCGCATAGCCCAGCATGGTGAAGTACCGGGGGCTGAAATAGACCTCGTCGGTTTCCAGGTTCCAATCCCAGAACCCGTGCTCGCCGGCGTCCATGGCCAGCTCCAGCCGTTCCCGGTTTTCCGCCAGTTCCGCCGTCCGCGCCGCCACCAACCGTTCCAACGCCTCGGGCCGACGCAGCAGAATCACCATGACCACCACCAGCGCGCCGGTCAAGGTAAGGCCCGTGACCAGGATCAGCCATCCGGCTCTGAACGGGTAGAGCTGCGCAAAATCCTGCCCGGCGCAGGCTGTAATAAAAAAGGCCTTGCCGGAGCAGAAGAGGGGATAGCTGCTTGAAATAGCTGTTTCCGGCGGACACTCTTCATCCCAGGAAGAAGCCAGGAGGCGCGCCGGGGCGCCGGGGATGCCCAAACTCAGCTCCAGTTCCACAAGGTGATCCGGCTGCGCACGTTCCAGTAACCACCCGGAGGGCAGTACCGCCGCGGCAAAGCCCCGAAGCCGGGGCGGGTCATCACGGGTGAAGACCGGACGGAACATGACCAGGGCCTGCCGCGGGCGCTCGCTTTGCGCGAGATTGACGGGATCCGAACAGGTCGTCAGCGCCGTCTGTCCGGCCGTCTGCAGGGCCGCAAGGCGACTCGGGTCCGAGGCAAGATCAAATCCGATAGTCCGCGCGTTTTCACCCATGGGGACGGCCTGCACTATTGGATAGTGCATGGCGCGCGTTTCCGCCTGTACCCGTTGATCCTCCGCATTCTTCTGCCAGATACCAATTGCGTCAGGTTCCTGGACGCGCAGTTCTTCTTCCAGGGCATCCCGCGCGTCCGCCGGAACGGCCCGAACCCATTCCCAGGCCATAACCGTCTTGTTGTTCAGCAGGTAGGTGGCATAGTTATAAAACTCACTCTCGTTTACATGCTCGCCCGCCTCAAAAAACCGGGCCAATCCTTCAAGTTCAAAATGCCGCAACATATGAAAGGTCCTGCGCAAAACACCGGCTTTCTTATCAGCCAGTTGGCGGAAGACACCCGTGCGGAACCGGTTTTCCTGCTCATGGGCGGTCCAGGCCGCGAACAGGGTCAGGCTCAACCCCACCAGAGCGGCCAGCATTACTTCCGGGTAGCGCAGCCATCGGACCGTACCGGAAGGGCCTTCGCACCGGCGGGCATACAACACCGATCCGGCCCCCAGGATAAGCAATAGCGCCAGCATCGTCAGCACTGCCGGCAACGCCGCCTGGAAAAGCATTCTGTGCCAGTCGTGCACGTCAATATCCATGCCGATAACCGCGACAACCCGTCCCTCCGGATGGATTCTAAGCGGAACCATCGGACTTACCCATATGCCCCACTCATCCGGCAACGGGCCTTCCACGAAGGGCCTGCCGTTGTCAAACGAGGCGGTCAATGCATCGGAGGCGTCCTCATAGACCTCTCCGGGGACAGTCGGGGGCTCTTCCTCGTCATCCGGTTGAACGTCAATCATGAAAACCACGGCGCCGTCCTCCCGGCGCCCCATCAGGTACATGTAGGTACAATCCTCCTGCTGTTCGCGCGCAATGGCGAAATACGCCTGCAGCCGCTGGTAAACCGGCGAGGCCAGGTCGGCCTCCGTGGCGGTCAGGGCATCGACCTGCCCGAGGTTCAGGGTCTCGGCGACCTGCTGCATCCGCCACAAAAGATCGTCGCGCATATACTGATCGGCCTGTCGGATCGACCACCACACCGCGCCCGCCCCGCACAAGACAATCAGCGCCCCGCACGAGGCTATAAACATGCGCGTTCTCGTGCCCATGAACCATGCTGACGTTGTTGCTTTCATCCTTTCAACATATATCAGATATTCTCTGGCGGGGCCATTCTTTTTTTTACACCCTTCGTCACTGCTAAACATATACCCCATTGGGTGCATGCGTAAAACAGCGGACAAGAAGGTCAGAACTCCTTACCTCGACCGTTGGCCGCAGAATGATAATTTCCATTGATTCGCCAGTAATCGCGGTGATTTTTTTGATGGTATCCACTTCCGAAGAGACGCCGCATTTGGAAAATTAAACGGACACTCAAGCGGTTGCAAGCGGTG
>RZZM01000723.1 GCA_009929845.1 Spartobacteria bacterium | reverse complement strand
ATCAGGTAACGGCGGTTGACCATGGTGACGAGGGCGTCCGCGATGGAGGCGTCCCCGTGCGGGTGATACTGCATGGTGTGGCCGACGATGTTGGCCACCTTGGTGAACTTGCCATCGTCGTTTTCGTGCAGCGAAAACATGATGCGCCGCTGCACGGGTTTGAGCCCGTCCAGCGCGTTGGGAATGGCCCGGTCGCGGATCACATACGAGGCGTATTGCAGGAAATTATCGTCGATCAACTCCTTAAGCGGGCCGTCGTTGGCCAGCGCGTGCATAGGCTGGGGGGTGTTTTCCTCCTCCTGGCGCGCGGCCTCCTCCCTTTCCGGGGGGCCAAACAATTCATCCGAAGTAAAAGTAATTTCGTTGTCAGTACTCATAGTCATAAAAAACAGGGGTTAGATGGCTTCTTCTTCCACGACCAGATGGTCCATGATATAGCCACGCCGTTGTTGAGTGTTTTTGCCCATGTAGAAATCGAGCAACTGCGGGATTGAATGGTGGTGCTCGACCTCGACCTGCCGCAACCGCATTTCGGGGCCGATAAAGTGCTTGAACTCGCCGGGCGAAATCTCGCCCAGCCCTTTGAAGCGCGTGATTTCGATGCCGCGCGCCAGTTCCTTGAGGGCGGCGACGCGTTCTTCTTCCGAATAGCAGTAGATGGTTTTCTTTTTATTGCGGATGCGGAAGAGCGGGGTTTCGAGGATGTGGATGTGGCCGCCCATTACCAGGCCCTCGAAAAACCGCAGGAAAAAGGTCAGCAACAGGTTGCGGATGTGCAGTCCGTCCACGTCCGCGTCGGTGGCGAGGATGACCTTGTTGTAGCGCAATTTTTCGATATCGTCCTCGATGTTGAGGCTGCGCATCAGGTTGTACAATTCGTCATTCTTGTAGATGGCGTCGCGTTTGAGGTTGCAGACGTTGAGGGGTTTGCCGCGCATGGTGAAAATGGCCTGGGTATTGACATTGCGGCAGCTCACAATCGACCCGGCGGCGGAGAGTCCTTCCGTCAGGAAAATCATGGTATCGAGCCCGGTTTCCTTGTGCGCGTTGTAGTGCTTTTTGCAGTCCTTCAACTGGGGCACCCGGATGGAGACCGCGCGCGCCTTTTCGCGGGCCATTTTCTTTACGGCCTGCAGTTCCTTGCGCAGGCGCTGTGTATCCTCGATTTTCTGCAGGGCCCTGTCCGCGGACTCCGGATGGCGGTGGAGCAGGTCGGTGACCACGTCCCGCACCTCAAGCACCAGTTGCGAACGGATTTCGGT
>RZZM01000722.1 GCA_009929845.1 Spartobacteria bacterium | reverse complement strand
TTGATGTAGGTGGCTGTCACCGGGTTGCCGCACATGATTCCGGCGGTGTGTACGCCGTGACTGAGGTCCGCCGGGCCGGGCCAGGCATTGGTGCTGCCCGGAATGGGGGGGTCCCAGGGGCGGAAATAAGCGCGTGAGACGATGATCTTTCCGTTGTTGTTTTCCGTCTGGCCATATCCGTTGGCGGGGTAGTTGGTCGGGTAATCGAAGCCCGTGCCGGAAAACATCGGACATCCATCATAAAGGCCGCCGTCGACCGAGGCGCATTTGATGCCGTGGCCCGCGTTGGTCATGGTGCCGATCACGGTATTGCTCCAGATGGTGAAGGCGCCGGTTTGGGGACGGCTGGCGTACAGATTGGGCTCGTAGCGCCGGTCCCGGTGGACCCGTTTGACCCCGGGGATGTTCCTGATGGTTCGGATGGCGTCATCGATATTCACGGTCCCTGGATCAATGACCACCGCATTCAACACGATCTGGTATTCGTTATTCAGCGGCGCGCCATGCCGGTTGAGGCGTTTGCTCACGCCTGCGCCGGGCAGTTCGTGGCCAATGCGCTCAAGGACGCGCGCCTGCTGCCGCTTGATTCCGGCGATATAGTCCTGCGCGAGCGGGGTGGAGGTCAGCAACCGTCCGGACGCGGTTCGGCTCGCCGTCCGGAACGACGCGGCGGCCGCCAGGGGCGCCTGGTCGAATTCGACTATCAGCCGGTGCGAGTACTCCGCCGTCGCACCCGATCCCGCCCGCACGGGGGTCAACGGGAGGCATACAGCGACGAGCAGGAACAAGGCACCCAGGATATAATGTCTGCGTGTTTTCATCTTTCACCCTCACTATCTGTTGTTGACATGTGGTCTCATTGATATTTTCCGATGAGGTAAGACACTACCGGAAGCGACCTCCTGCCGTCAATCCCGTTTAGCTTTTTTTCCGCGAAACAAGACACAACAATACATTTGATATTCAAAAAAAACATGCTAGGTTGGTGGCTTGCTTTTACAGGTAGACGATCTGGTTTAAAGGAAGGATGCAGTGATGAGAAAAGGATGGATTGGCTTTGTTTTACTAACCGTTTGTATGGCGGTGTGCGCCGGTTCCGCCGCGCGCGCGGAGGGCGATTTATTTGAGCGGGCGCCCTGGAGCCTGAGCCTTGGGGGCGGCGCGATTCTCTACGAGGGGGATGAAGAGGTTGAAAACGGCGGGTTCCTGCAATTGAAGCTGGGGTATGACCTTTCCCCGCGCTGGACGCTGGAGGCGGATTT
>RZZM01000721.1 GCA_009929845.1 Spartobacteria bacterium | reverse complement strand
GGGAAAATGAATCGCTCTGTGGCGCCTTTTTTTCGTCCGGCGCGGAACCGGCGCCCCATGTGGAGAAGCTCATTGCCGCCGCGGGCGGTCTGGCGGCGGCCGGAGGCGAGTGTCTGGTGTTTGCCGTAAGGGACGGCAAACTGGCAACAGTGGCCAAGGCGCTCACCGAGGCGTATCCCGAGCGGTTCCGCCTGTACCCGTTCACAACGCGCGAGGAACTCGACACCCTCACCGCGCATCATTTTGAACGGTTTGATTTCTTTGTCGCCCCGTCGCACGAGCGCAGCAACTGGGCCTTGGGACTGGGTCTTCCCCTCTGTATGGTTGACCCGCCTATCGGCACCTTCGCGCCGCTCAACCGACATCGACTGCTTGATCACGGGGTGGCCATAGCGCTCCCGACGCAAACGGAGGCCGGGACCTTCGGCAGGACATGCAACAACCGGGCCAGGCGTGACGCGTTGCTGCGTATGGCCGAACAAGGCTGGGATCATGAAGCGATCACCGGCTTTACATGTATTGCTGAATACCTGCAACAACCCCATCGGGAGACCGCATGACACAGAATAATCGACAGAGAGAACAGCCCCCATCCCGGACACCCGGCCTGCTCCGCGGGAGCACGCAAAAGATGAAAAACTGGATGGCGGCCGTGCGACCGAAAACATTGTGGGCGGCGGGCGCGCCGGTGATCATGGGGACGGCCCTGGCCTATGCGGACGGCGGTTTCCACGCCCTTACGGCACTGGCCGCACTCACGGGCGCCCTGCTGATACAAATCGGCGCCAATATCTGGAATGATTACGGGGATGCCCTGCGGGGCGCCGATGATGAGCACCGCGACGGGCCCATACGCATCACGCAAACCGGCGAAATCCCGACGGTCACAGTGCGTAACATGGGTCTCCTGGCCTTCGCCCTGGCGGCTATCCCCGGACTGTACCTCCTCGGTCATGCAGGGTGGCCGGTGGCGGTCATTGGCGTGAGTTCCATCGTCGCGGGCCTCTGGTACACCGGCGGACGCCACCCGTTGGCCTATATGGGCATGGGCGAACCCTTTGTCCTTATTTTCTTCGGTCCCGTTGCCGTAGGCGGGGCCTATTTTGTGCAAGCTTTGGACATCAATGCGACGGTACTGCTGCTGGGGCTGATTCCCGGCTTACTTTCCGTCGCCATCCTGGCGGTCAACAATTACCGCGATATGGAGGGCGACCGACGTGTCGGCAAACACACACTGGCCGTACGCTTCGGGCCCCGGTTCGCA
>RZZM01000290.1 GCA_009929845.1 Spartobacteria bacterium | reverse complement strand
CTCGATGAGGTCCGCAAAAGCCGCGAACGCTTGATCGAGGAAACAAAGCTCACCTCGCAGGCAATTGGAGATAGCATAACCCAGCAAGAACAAGGCGCCAGAGATGCACGGGAGCAGATAACAACCTCAGCCGAAAGCCTAACTACCGCAAGCCAGGAAGCCGCCGACTCATTCGAGCAAGGCCAGGCCCTGGTGCGCGATCAGCTCGACAGCGCCGCCGGCGAGACTGCCGACGCCGCCGAAAAACTCAACGAAAGCGCCGAAGCCCTCGCCGACACCGGCGAAGCATTAGGCGACGCCGCCGAGGTGATCCCCGCCGCCGCCGACGAAGCCACCGGGCGCATCGATGCCGCTACCGAGCAAACCGCCAACGATCTCGACAGCGCCGCCACCACAGCCTCCCAGGCCACCGCCGATATGTCCGCCACCCTCGTCGCCTCCGTGCGCAATTTCACGGACGCCACAAGCCGGGGCCTCGGCGATGCCGCCGATAACATCGACCGCAGCCTCTCCTCATTCCAGCAGCAGATCGAGTCCATAAACCAGCGCCTCTCCACCATCGCAACCGTCGCCTCCAACGCCGAATACGAGGCCCAGCTTGCAAACGACCGCCTCAGGGTGATGACATGAGCTTCACCATAAATGACCAACCCCTATCTTATTACGGCATCGCGGATATTGTCTTCGATTTTGCCACCATGCGCGCCGATACCGCCACCTGCCTGCTTTCCAAAAACTGGGACGAAAACGGCCCGTCATTCCTCGGCCAGTGGGTCGAGATTAAACGCTACGGCACCCGCGTCTTCTACGGCCTCGCCCGCAATTTTATCCGCAACGCATCCACCACCGATCAACACCTCTCCATCGTCGTAAACGGTCCCTGGCAGAACATGGAGGACGGCACCTACGTCGAACAGTACACCTACGCCGACGGCGAAACCCGCTACACCTCCCGCGTCATCCTCGGCGGCCGCACACTCACCGATCAGGTCGTCCGCATCCTACAGACTCAATCCGGCCTCTGTACAATATCCGGCATCGACCTCCCGAACATCACCCTTCCGGAGGAGGAAGTCGTGGATATATCCATCGCCGATGCCCTCCGTCGTGTCTTACGCTGGGCCCCTGGATGCATCGTATACTTCAACTACGAGCGCACCAGCGGTTTCGGAACAAACCTCGCCCGCATAAATGTCCGCAAGCGCTGGTCTGCCACACTGAACCTGCGCACCGTAAAAACAGGCGGCGCCGATGGCCTTTACTCCTTTTCCGTCACCGAAGATAAATTCCCCTCAATCTCCGGCGTTCAGATCAATTATGAGCTGCCAGTCGTCAAGGTTGACGACACCACCGGCGAAGAGCAATCCACTTACGCAATCGTCGCCACCGACACCGGCGGCACATATCGCCGAAACAGCTCACACAGCATATCCAAGACCGTAAAACTCGCCGGAAAACGCACCGACACCACCTACAAATATACCCTCACATCCTCCGCCGGCAACAAAAATGCCGATTACTACCTTTTGAACGACCAAAACCTATACAACTACTGCGCATCCCAGTTCGTCAATCATCCCAATTGGGATTACGCAGATGTAAGCAGGTATATGATGATATGGTCCTGGGGCTCCATGACAGGACACTATCGTGATGATGCAAGTAAAATTATTTGGCTGGGGCAAAATGACGTACTTCCAAATGAGAATTTGCGCTTTTCTTCTGATGACTTTTCCGACGGAATTGTGCTGTGGAATTACAATATATTAGTCGGATGGGAAAATATAATTACGCATGACTACTGGTATAAGGACTTCATAGCATATGCCTTCGACACATACAACCGCCAGGGCAACATAAACCGCTACGGCCAGACCATCCAGAATGAAGTCCAGGTGTACGATGAAGACACCGAAACACCCCCCACCGGCGCAGCCGCTCAGTTTTACAACGACCTTCAGGATCACAAATACTCAGGCCGCGTCACCTTCACCGGAAAATCCTCCTGGTTTTTCAATGGCTGGACCAACTACCTTTCCCTCCGCACCCCATCAAACGTCGAAAAAGCCCACGGCCAGATTCAGAGCATAAACATCAAAGCCGCCAACGACTTCACCACCGTCCAGTTCGGCGTCCCCGCCCACCTCGACTTCAGCTCCCTCCTGCGCCTCGCCCGCATCACCTAACCCCCATCCTGCATTCCCATTGCAACCCCATTGCAACAACATCAATTAAGTTGCCAAACCCCCGGTTTTTTGAAACATTCTCAACTGCTTGCAAATATTTCTCATTTAATTTGCAATGATACATCCAATGATTGGAAACTTTTTCAGCTATTTTTCCAATGATTGGAAAATTTTTTGGTGGTTTTTCCAATGATTGGAAACTTTTTTTTGGTGGATTTTGCGGTTTTTTTATTGAAAAGCATTTTTTTGAAAGTTAGGCATGACTAAAACCCCCTTTCGCTATTACTATAGGCAAGGTTCAAAAATCAAAATAATTAAAAATTAGAAAAACTATGTAATCCCAACCCCTCAACGAAATGGAGAAATACAAATGGGTAAAGGTAAATCGAAGACAGTAGATGGGAATATGGCGGCGGCCTATATTGCCCACAAGTGCAGCGAGGTCTGCGCTATCTACCCCATTACGCCTTCCTCACCTATGGGCGAGTATGCGGACCAGTGGTCAAGTGAAGGTCAAACGAATATCTGGGGCACCATCCCGCATGTGATCGAGCTGCAAAGTGAAGGCGGGGCGAGCGGCTCCATTCATGGCGCGGCGCAGACGGGCGCGTTGACCTCGACGTTTACGGCCTCACAGGGGCTGTTGCTGATGATCCCGAATATGTATAAGATCGCGGGTGAACTGACCTCGACGGTGTTCCATGTTTCGGCGCGTACTGTGGCCACGCATGCGTTGTCCATCTTTGGCGACCATTCCGACGTGATGGCCGCGCGCGCCACGGGATTCGGTATGCTGGCCTCCAGCTCGCTGCAGGAAACGATGGACCTGGCCCTGATCGCCCATGCGGCGTCCCTCGAAAGCCGTATCCCGTTTGTGCATTTCTTCGACGGGTTCCGTTCTTCGCACGAGATCAACAAGATCGAGCTGATTGATGACGAGGTGATTCGGGCGATGATTGATGACGAGGCCGTGATGGCGCATCGCGCACGCGGTTTGAATCCGGACAACCCCGTGGTGCGCGGCACCGCGCAGAATCCGGACGTCTTTTTCCAGGCCCGTGAAACATGTAATTCATTTTACGACGCGACCCCGGAAATCGTTCAGAAGGCGATGGATAAGTTTGCCGAGAAAACCGGACGGGCCTACAAGCTGTTCGACTATTACGGCGCGCCGGACGCGGAGCGGGTGATTGTCCTGATGGCTTCGGGCGCGGATACCGCGCTGGAAACCATCGAGGCGCTGACCGCCAGCGGCGAAAAGGTGGGTATGGTTCAGGTGCACCTGTACCGTCCGTTCTCCCCCAAACACCTGTTGAGCGCCCTGCCGGCGTCGTGCAACGCGATTGCGGTGCTCGACCGCACGAAAGAACCGGGCTCCGACGGCGAGCCGCTCTATAAGGATATAGTGACGGCGTTGAGCCAGGCCTTTGCCGCCGGGGAACTGCCCATGTCGCACATGCCCGCCATCATCGGTGGTCGCTACGGGTTGTCCTCCAAGGAATTCACCCCGGCAATGGTCAAGGCGGTCCTGGACGAGCTGTCCAAAGATAAGCCGAAAAACCTTTTCACGATCGGGATCAATGACGATGTGACCCACACGAGCCTGGACTACGACCCGGCCTTTATCTCCGAATCGGATAAGGTGGTTCGCGCCATGTTCTACGGTCTGGGGTCGGACGGCACCGTCGGCGCCAACAAGAACTCGATCAAGATTATCGGCGAAGAGACCGACAACTACGCGCAGGGCTATTTCGTGTACGACTCGAAAAAAGCCGGTTCGCGCACGGTTTCGCATCTGCGTTTCGGGCCGGACCCGATCCGTTCACGCTACCTGGTGCAGTCGGCCAACTTCATCGCGTGCCATCAGTTCGTTTTCCTGACCCAGTGCGATGTGCTCAAAGAAGCGGCGGAAGGGGCCGTGTTCCTGTTGAACAGCCCGTTCCCGGCCGACCAGGTCTGGGACAAGCTTCCGAAAAAGGTGCAGCAGCAGATCATCGACAAGAAACTGAACTTCTATGTCATTGATGGGTATTCGGTGGCGGAAGAGGCCGGGATGGGCGCGCGCATCAATACGATCATGCAGACCTGTTTCTTTGCCATTTCCGGCGTGCTGCCGCGCGATGAGGCGATTGCCAAGATCAAGGAGTCCATCGAAAAGACCTACGGCAAGAAGGGCAAAGAGATTGTCGAGAAGAACTTTGCCGCGGTGGATACCTCGCTGGCGCATCTTCATCAGGTGGAGGTGCCGCCGACCGCCGACAGCGCGGTCGATGTTCCGCCCGCCGTGTCTCCGGCAGCCC
This sequence comes from Spartobacteria bacterium, assembly GCA_009929845.1. Taxonomy (GTDB): domain Bacteria; phylum Verrucomicrobiota; class Kiritimatiellia; order RZYC01; family RZYC01; genus RZZM01. Next base: position 1,773 of record RZZM01000290.1, on the reverse strand, counting down.
CCGCGTTCGTGAAGGACGTGATTGCCGAGATCATGACCGGGTGCGGCGACGACCTGCCGGTCAGCGCATTCCCCGTTGACGGAACCTTCATGACAGGCACCACCCAGTGGGAAAAACGCAATGTCTCGCTGACGGTGCCGATCTGGGACCCGAAGGTCTGTATCCAGTGCGGCATGTGCGGCATTGTTTGCCCCCACGCCTGTATCCGCGCGAAACGCTACAACGAGAAGCTGCTGGAAAAAGCGCCGGAAGGCTTCAAGTCGGTGGCGGCCAAGGGCAAGAACATGGAAGGTACGGTTCATACACTGCAGATCGCGGTCGAAGACTGCACCGGCTGCGGCCTCTGCGTCGAGGTCTGCCCGGCCAAAAATAAGGAAGAGGAAGGCAAGAAAGCGATCAACATGGGCGAAAAACTGCCCGTGCTCGAACAGGAACGCGCCAACCTCGAGTTCTTTATGTCGCTGCCCGAAATGGACCGCGCCGAACTCAACCTGAACCTGCCCAACGGCATTCAGTTCACCAAGCCGCTGTTTGAATATTCCGGCGCGTGCGCCGGGTGCGGCGAGACCCCGTATGTGAAGCTGCTCAGCCAGTTGTTTGGCGACCGCGCCATCATCGCGAACGCCACGGGCTGTTCTTCCATTTATGGCGGCAACCTGCCGACGACCCCCTGGACCCAGAACGAAGACGGTCGCGGGCCGGCCTGGTCCAACTCGCTGTTTGAAGACAACGCCGAGTTCGGATACGGGTTCCGCCTGACTGTCGACAAGCACACGGAATTTGCCCGTGAGCTGGTCGAAAAGTTGAAAGGCGAGATCGGCGGAGAGTTGGCGGAGAGTATTCTGCAGGCCGAACAGAAGACCCAGAAAGACTACGCCGACCAGCGCGCGCGCGTCAGCCAGTTGAAGGAAAAACTGGCCGGCAACAGCAGCGCTGAGGCCAAACAGTTGCTCTCGCTGGCCAACAACCTGGTGGACCGCAGTGTGTGGGTTCTGGGTGGCGACGGCTGGGCGTATGATATCGGCTACGGCGGCCTGGACCATGTGCTCGCCTCCGGCAAGAACATCAACGTTCTCGTGCTGGATACCGAAGTGTATTCCAACACGGGCGGTCAGGCCTCGAAGGCCACCCCGCGCGGCGCGGTAACCAAGTTTGCCGCCGCCGGTAAAAAAGTCGCCAAGAAGGACCTGGGCATGATGGCCATGTGCTACGGCGATATCTATGTGGCGCGCGTTGCCATGGGCGCGAAACCGGCGCAGGTGATCAAGGCGTTCCTCGAAGCCGAAGCCTACGACGGGCCGTCCCTGATCATTGCCTACAGCCATTGTATCGCCCACGGGATCAATATGACCAAGGGACTTAACCAGCAGAAGCTGGCGGTGGAAAGTGGCTATTGGCCGCTCTTCCGCTTTAACCCGGAACTGGCCGAGGAGGGCAAGAACCCGCTGACGCTGGATTCCAAGGCGCCGGCGATACCGCTCAAGGACTACGCGTACAACGAAGTGCGTTATACCACCTTGACGCAGACCAAGCCGGAAGAGGCGGACCGGTTGATCGAGCTGGCGCAGACCGATGTGGACAAGCGCTGGAAATTGTATGAACGCTGGGCAAAGGAAGAGAACGAATAATGAAAGCAAAAGTGGATGCCGATAGTTGCACCGCCTGCGGGCTGTGCACGGATATATGTCCCGAAGTATTCGAAATGCAGGATGTGGCGACGGTCAAGACCGATCCCGTACCGGCGGATGCCGAGGCGACATGCCGTGAGGCGGC
>RZZM01000720.1 GCA_009929845.1 Spartobacteria bacterium | reverse complement strand
GGAGACGGAAAGGCGGATATTACGGTGTATTGGCCTGGTGGCGCGTACTGGTATCTGTTCAAGAGCCGTGATGGGGTGGAAGCCATTTCGCTCGGTGAGAACAATGCGATGCCAGTCCGGTGATGAGTATTACTTGCGTTGCAGGGCGTTACTGTATACATTCTAGCGCATGAAAACATGGCCTATCATCGGAGCGGGCATCATTGCCCTGCTGATATCAGTAGCCATTTATGTATTTAATCCGCGTTTTCTGTCGGCGATTTCGCTGCAATCGTACGATACATTGATGAAATACACCGCGGTGCAGCCGCAGAGTGGAAGCGTGGTTATTGTCGATATCGATGATGACAGCCTGGGGGCGTATGGCCAATGGCCCTGGCCGCGTTTTCTGATGGCGCGTCTGGCGGACCGCATGTGGGATGCCGGCGCGGCGGTGGTGGCCTATGATATCGTGTTTGCGGAACCGGACCGCGCGTCCCCTTCCGTCATGAAACGAACCTGGGAACAGATCTACGGCAAGCGCATCAATATTGAGATCGCGACCGGCGAGGTGGGGGACTTTGATGAGCGGTTCGCCCAGTCACTGGTACGGGGCCGGAGTGTGCTGGGATGTTCCATGAAACTGCCGGATGTAATACTGGATGAGAATCCCATTCGCCCCGATGAGGGATATCGTGGATATTATTATGAAATGGGGGAGCCCCAGCGAAATTTCATTTTGCAGGCGCGCGGGGTGGTGGCGCCAATCGTCGTGTTGCAGAACGCGGCAGCGGGTGTGGCGTTCGATAACATTACCAGCGACCAGGACAATATTGTCCGGAAAGTGCCCCTGATCGCCTCCTGCGGGCCGGGGCGCATCTACCCTTCGTTGTCGATGGAGTCCCTGCGCTATTACCTCGAGGTGCCGCGCTACGGCATTTCCTACGCCGAGGACGGCATGGTTGGTGTTCAAGAGATCCGGATGGAAGAGATGTCCATCCCCACGGACCCGAGCGGACGGTTGGTGGTGAATTTCCGGAATGGACGCTTCCCGGTAGTGCCGGCGCTGGATGTCCTCAACGGCACGGTCTCGCCGGATATCTTCCGCGATAAAATCGTCCTCGTGGGCACCTCTGCCGCCGGGCTCCGCGATCTGAAGGCCACGCCGCTGCAAATGGAGTTTCCGGGTGTGGAAGTTCATGCCACGGCGATTGACAATATGCTGGCCGGGGACATGTTGCGGGAACCGAGCTGGACCTTTACGGTGAATCTGGCGGCCATGCTCCTGGGGGG
>RZZM01000289.1 GCA_009929845.1 Spartobacteria bacterium | reverse complement strand
ATGTGCCTGAAATGGCGTTAATTCGGTTATCGGTCGGCATCAATTTCATCATCTTGGAAAAGTACAGTTGAGAGAGCTTTGCGCGGATATTCTATTGTCATTTTTTTGAAAGATGTGGTGTTTTTAAGTATGAAATTTGAGCCAACCGGTGTATTATGGGTGTCGATGGAAGCATTAAATCATGGTGAGGCTATGAAGATCGTTAAACATGGCATGTGGATGGGTTTGAGCGTATTATTCATTTGCTCCTGCGCCAAAGAACCGGAGGTTCCAAGAGTCTTTGAGACCATCACGTATACCCAGACCAACGAAATCGTTCAAAAAGCCGAAATTCAACTCGAACCCGAGAAATTTGTGGAAGTGGATTTCAATGCCGATGGACTGATGGATTTAGCGGTCATCGAGGAACCCGATGACAAGAAAGCAACACTGACGGATACCCCGACAAATGCCGTCCCTGACGCGCAGGAAGAGGAAGAAACCAAAGCGCCCCGCAAATCAAGTTTATTTGAAATGTTCAAGAAAAAGGGCATCACGATTCCCCGTTCGCAACTGACCATCTATATCCAGGAATCCGACGGCAAGTACTACCTGGGCGGAAAGATCATTGATGTCAAAGAAGGTGAAATCATCGGCCTGGCCTACAAACAGAACGACACCCGCTATTACGACCTGCTGCTCGTTTACGACTATGGGAAAGGCGTCACAGAGGTTGTCCGTTATGAAAACGATGGCACCGGGTTTACCATGCTGGGGAATACCCCTGTGGAGACCGTGACGGAGTAATCCTGAAATACGCGCCATTTATTGACAAGCTCGCCGGTCTTAATCGCACTCTCCCATCGCTGATCCCGTATAAGGCATCCAAACCGCCGGGAGGGTCATTGCTTGTCATGCCGTAATATATGAAGGCAGGTCCTCAATGACCAGCGGTCGCAGGGGGGGCACGCCGTCCAGTCGCTGAGGACAGCGACTCTCCCGCATGGCGACGTCTAAACCGTCGGAGTGCGATTACGACCAGTGACCCCAGGACCAAACCTTGGTTTAAACCTAACTTCCACGAGTTTAGGAGGTCTGGCGTTCTGAAAGTACTCAATCAGTTCTTGACTTCATCGGAAAAACTCCACATTTTGGTACAAACGTTGCGATTCAACGTAACGGCCACCAGATATAGTGGTATATGGAGTAGAAGAGGAACAATGCACGATATTGTGCATAACGGACAACCTGAGGAGACAACAGATGAGAAAGATGATGATTATTGCGGCCATATTGGCCATTGGCGTTACTGGATATGGGCAGATGTTGACCATGGGCACGCAGGAGGCACGGATCGACGGCATGATCGATTTTGAGTCCGCCTGGGGAACAGACATTGGACTGAGCATCGGCTACGGCTATTTTGTGGCCGACAATCTCGAATTCGGCGGTGGCCTTCTCCTGGAAAACAATGATGAAGTTACGGCCTGGGGCATTGAAGGATTTGGTGAGTACAACTTCGATCTGGGCATTGAATTTGTCCCGTTTGCGGGCGCAACCATCGCTTGGGGCACCTATGATTTTGACAAGGGCGATAACAACAGCGCCTTCATCCTTGGCGCAGTGGGCGGCGGCAAGTACTTCATCGTCGACAATGTCGCGGTGGTCGCCCAGTTGTCCCTCGAATGGGCCAGCGAAAAAATATTCACGAAGAAAGATTATAAATACACAGACACCAACGCGGCCATCGAATTCGGTATCCGCTGCTTCTTCTGAGCGCATTCGTCGAGGCAAGGATTTCTGAAATTATTGTTGCACACAGATGCTCGATCGGACATCTGTGTGCAACATAATTTATCTAAAATATGTATAAATACAAGCGATACATAAGGATATAAACAGCCAGAAATTCCAAAAAATGATAAAAATGGGCATGAGTTTGGTCTTCGGAGCAAAAAAAACACTAAAAATGGGCGTTTTCTTAGCCACGGATGAACGCAGATGAACGCGGATAAAAACATACCAAACGGCCTTTATGAGCGGGAAAATGGCCAGAAAATGGCGTTCAATGCCCAAAAAGAGATTTTTCGGCATTTTTTTTGCATTTCCCACCGAAATCGGCCGTATTCGCGGGAGGGTCACTGCTTGTCCCGCCCGGCGGGTTGGGCAACCGCGGACACAAGGCTTATTGAGAAGCTACCCCCCTACCACCTAAACACCTACCACCTAAACACCTAACCACCTACCACCTAACCACCTAACCACCTACCACCTAAACACCTAAAACGTCTATCCTTCGATGGTGGCGATTACAAAGCCGGCGTCTTCGATCATTTCCAGGTCGGCGGCATGGCCCTGGCCGTCCGTTGTCAGGTAGCCCTGCGTAAAGATGGAATTGGCCGGGAACAGGGCCAACGGCTGCAACCGGCGCAGGTTGGTTTCGCGTCCGCCGGCGGCACGGATATCCTTTGAGGGGTTGACAAAACGGAACATACAGAGCGCACGCAGACAATCAAGCGCGTCGATCGGGGTAATCCCGGCAAGCGGTGTTCCCGGCCGCGGATTGAAGAAGTTCACGGGGATGGAATCCACATTGAGTTCACGCAGCGAAAAAGCCAGATCGACCCGGTCCACCAGGTTCTCCCCCACCCCGACCAGGCCGCCTGCACACACCTGGAGCCCGACCTGCTGGGCGTTGCGAATAGTCTCCACGCGGTCTTCCCAGGTATGTGTGGTACACAGGCGCGGATAAAATGAGCGCGATGTCTCCAGATTGTGGTTGATGCGATCCGCCCCCGCGTCCTTAAGCTGCCGCGCCTCTTCCACCGTCAACAGTCCCGGCGAAACGCACAAGTGGATGGGGTGCCTCTTTTTGATTTCCGTGCAGGCGCGGCAGAGGAGTTCAAGGTCCCGTTCCGTCGGTGTGCGCCCGCTGATTACCATGCAATATTTCACGGCGCCGGCCCGGACCGCTTCATCCGCGCCATGGACAATCTCCTCCAACGTTTTTATGGGATAGCGAGGAATGGCGCCGGTCGACTGGCTTGACTGGCTGCAAAACGAGCAATTTTCGCTGCACCCGCCGCTTTTGGCATTGTTCAGGAGGTGAAGATTCACCTTGTTCGCGAAATAGGCGCGCCGCACACGCCACGCCGCGGCCAGCAGGTCCAGCGCCTCCTCGTGCGGCGCCCGCAGCGCCTCCATCGCACATGCCCTGGAGACGGCGTCCCCGGCAAGGATTCCATTCGCTACTTCATTCCAGTTTGTCATACCCGGTAAACTCCTGTATGGTCGCATTCAAAGTCTGTGCTCGAAAAAATTCAGCGTTCGAGACGCTAGGCCAACAAGCGCATAATTGCGAGGCCTTTCAGAGAAAATTTTATTGCGCCATTCACGGCACAACTTACATTGCAGACCGATGAAAAACGAAGATTGGATAATACCGGTACTGGATGAAGCGAAGAAGAATCATCTTTTTCGTACCGCACCGGTCTATGCGGGCGGGGGGAGCCATCTTTCGACGGATGACGGGGCGCTGTTGAATTTCAGCAGCAATGATTACCTGAACCTGTCACGGCATCCGAACGTCATTGCCGCCGCGCGGCGGGCCCTCGAAACCTACGGCGCCGGGGCCGGCGCGTCGCGGCTTGTCACAGGCACCCTGCCCCTCCATGAAAGCCTGGAAGACGCCATCGCCACCCACAAAGGCTATAAAGCCGCGCTGGTTTACGGGTCCGGATTCATGACCAACCTGGGGCTTATCGGCGCCCTGGCGGGGGCCGCTGACAGCCTTTTTGCCGACCGGCTTGTTCATGCCAGCCTAATTGACGCGGCGCGCCTGAGCCGTGCCCGCCTTCACCGGTTTCAGCACAACGACAGCGGTCATTTGGAGACACTGCTGAAGAAGCCCTGTTCGGGAAGGAAAATAGTCATCACCGAATCGGTTTTCAGCATGGATGGGGATATCGCCCCGCTGGAAGAGATCGCGCGGTTGGCGCAGGCATACGGGGCCATGCTCCTGGTGGATGAGGCGCACGCGACCGGCCTCTTTGGTCCCTGCGGCAGTGGCCGCGTACGGGCCTTGCAGCTTGAAGGCCAGGTGAATCTTTCGATGGGCACGTTAAGCAAGGCCCTGGGCGGGTACGGCGGGTTTACCGCCTGTTCATCGCGGATGCGGGATTACCTGATCAACACATCCCGTTCGCTGATCTATTCCACCGCCCCCCCGCCCGCGGTAGTGGGCGCCGCGCTGAGCGCAATGGAACTGCTGGAAGACCACCCGGATTGGGGCCGCGACGTACTGGCCGCGGCCGCCCGTTTCCGGGTTCGCCTGCAGGCGGCCGGGATCGATACGGGACGCTCGGAAAGCCAGATTGTCCCCGTCCTGGTCGGCGACACATCAAAGGCGCTGCGGCTCTCCGCCGCCTTGCGCGAACGGGGCATTCTGGCCATCGCCATACGGCCCCCCACAGTACCCCGCGGAACCTCGCGCCTACGCTTTTCGATTACCCGCAATCACCGGCCGGAGGAACTTGACCACACCGCCGATGTCCTTATACACCTGCTCCAGGGAGAACACCTGCCATGAAAGCCACAATGATTTTTCTGTCCGGATGGGCTTATCCGTCCGATGAGTACGCGGCACTCTCCGCGCGCCTTGCCTCGCACGTTGAGGTCCGGTTCTTTGACCACCGAAGTTTTCCTCGCTACGACGACGACGTGTGCGCCCTTGTAGCCCAGGCGGACGAACCGGTCTGGCTGGCCGGCTGGTCGATGGGCTCAATCATTGCCCTGCAGGTTGCCCACCGGATGCCTGACGCCCTGGCGGGGCTCATCCTGCTGGCCTCAACCCCCTGTTTTTGCGCACAAGAGGATTTTTCCGCGGGCACCCCTGTCGCGAGTGTGCGCGCGCTGGCAAAAACCCTGAAAGTGACCCCGGCCCTGGCCATGCGAACCTTCCTGAAAATGGCGGTAAAACCGGCCAAGCTGGGGAAGGCCGACCTGGAACGGCGCGTAACAAACGCGTTGCAGTTTGACAAGGATATGCTGCAGGCAGGCCTGAAGTACCTGGAGACAACGGATATTCGCGGGGATGTCGCCGCCATCACCACGCCCACCCTGCTCATTCACGGCGAGGACGACACTATTATTCCCCTGGAGGCGGGGCACTGGCTGCACCGGCACATCCCGAACAGCATTCCCGCGTTCCTGTCGGATACCGGCCATGACCTGCCGGTAACGCATGTGGCAGCGACCGCCGACATCATGATCAGCTTCAAGGAAGGCCTTTCATGAAAGATTCGGCCCATCAACAAACGGTCGCGAACCGCTTTTCAGCCGCCGCGCCCATGTACGAGCCGCTGGCGCAGATACAATCGCGCGTCATCGAAGCCCTGGTCCCGCTTCTTCCGGACGACCCGCCACGCCGTATCCTGGAGGCCGGCTGCGGGACCGGACTGCTCACGCGCGCCCTGGTCCGGCATTATCCCGAAAGCCGGATTGATGCCGTGGACCTTTCCTCGCACATGCTGCAGCAGGCCCGCAACGCCACCACGGGGAATGCCGTGCGCTGGATTCAACAAAGCCTGGCCGAGTATGCGTCCGACCAGCCCTACGATCTGATTGCGAGCAGTTCGGCCCTGCACTGGATGGACCCGTTCGCGGACGGGATGAAAGATATCGTCGCGCACCTGGCTGAAGGCGGCCAACTTGTTTGCGCGCTGATGCTGGAAGACACCCTCAAGGAATTGCACGAGGCCCGCGCGCTTGTGGCCCCCGCCAAGAAACCGCCGGGACGTTTGCCGGCACAGGCGACCCTTGAACAGGTACTGCAACAATGCGGAATCTCCATGACCGCATGCCGCGTCACACCGTTTGTGGAACGTTATACCGACGGCGCCACCTTTTTGCGGGCCCTGCACAACATGGGGCTCACCGGCGGCAAGGTGTCGCACGGCGCCCTTCCGCTGAACCGGAGCGAGCTTGAACAACTTGCCCGACACTACGACGCCCGGTATGCCCACGAAGAAGGCGGCGTATATGCCACCTACCAGGTTGCTTTTGTGCGGGCCGGCAGGACAGGCAGGTAGCGCCTGTTTTGCGCCGAAAATGGGGAAAAACAGCCGATTTCGGCGAAAAAAGCCGAAAACATGCCAAAAATTGGCCATTTTTGAGCCAAAAACCGTAAAATAGCCTTTTTTGGCCGTTTTTGACGTATTTTGCGCTGTTGCGCGCGCGCGAGCTCGGTATGTGGCTCGCCGTGCGCGGCAGGCTAAAGCCTGGACAACGAACGGGCAGGCTGCCGCCTGGACAAGCCATCGTTTCGCCGGGTTGTGACGGTGGTGAA
>RZZM01000719.1 GCA_009929845.1 Spartobacteria bacterium | reverse complement strand
CGGCGGCATCCCGGCCAGGGCCCGGGCGCATACCAGCAGTCCGGCCAGCCATATCGCCTTGCGGAATATGCGGGTATGGACCGTCCAGTGTGCCATGATTTTAGCGCCCCGTGTACATGGTGTCGTAATAGGCCATGTAGGCGCCGCTGCGCACATGGTCAAGCCATTCGCGATGCCCGAGATACCAGTCAATCGTCAGGCGCAACCCCTGCTCAAAGGTGACGGAGGGCGACCAGCCCAGTTCGGTCTGGAGCAATCCGGCATCCATGGCATAGCGCCGGTCATGCCCGGGACGGTCCTGCACAAAGGTGATCAGGGACTCCGGCTTCTTCAGGTACGCCAGCAGCAGTTTGATGAGTTCGAGGTTGGGCATATCCTGCATACTGCCGATATTGTAGACCTGTCCGGCCTTCCCCTTGCGCAACACCAGGTCGATGGCACGGCAGTGATCGAGCACGTAAATCCAGTCACGCACCTGCATACCGTCCCCGTACACCGGCAGGGCCTTATCCTCAAGGGCATTGGCGAGCATCAGCGGAATCAGCTTTTCCGGAAACTGGTAGGGTCCATAATTGTTGGAACAGCGGGTGATCACCGCATCCAGCCCATGCGAATGGCATGCCGCGTGTACCAGGAAGTCCGCGCCGGCCTTGGTGGCGGAATACGGATTGTTCGGGGCGACCGGGGTGGACTCGGAAAAGCGTCCGTTCTCGCCCAGGCTGCCGTATACCTCATCGGTGGAGACCTGCAGGAAACGGGGCACCCGCGCGGCGCGCGACGCGTCCAGCAGGTATTGCGTGCCCAGGATATTGGTCTTAATAAATTGATCGGCGCCGACATGCAGACTGCGGTCCACATGGCTCTCCGCCGCAAAATTCAATACAGCGTCAAAGGTGTGATCACCAAAGACCGCCTGGATATCCCGAAGATCACTGATATCCCCCTTGATGAAGGTGTAGCGCTCATCCCCCTCGCACTCGGCCAGATTCTCCAGGTTGCCGGCATAGGTCAGCGCGTCCAGATTCACGATATCGACATCCAGATAGGTATCGAGCATATAACGGACAAAATTGCTCCCGATAAATCCGGCACAGCCGGTAACTAATACTTTCATATTCCATATCCTTCTTCATTTAAATATGTGGCCAGCCCCTGTTGCCAGGTCGGCATGCGATGCCCCGTCCACATGCGGAAACGCCAGTTGTCCAGCACTGAGTACGCTGGACGCTTGGCGGGTTGGTTTAAGTCGGCCGACACAATGGGCTGCACGGTCACTGACGG
>RZZM01000288.1 GCA_009929845.1 Spartobacteria bacterium | reverse complement strand
GATCAAATCCAAGAATGATTCGAGCTATTTACCTTAACAGATTTCTTCCTACATTTTCAAACCGGCCAAATTCCTACATTTTCGCACCGGCGTCCGCATCTGGTCGGCCTTAAAGGCTGAGACGTAACATTGCCCTGCAACATCCCATTTGCGAATGCCATCCCCCGTCACCGAACTGGTGGCGCCGACCAATTGTCCCTGCAACAAAGCCTGGATCGAGGGATCAAATGCATAAAACGGCAGTGAGCAGAGCCTCGAAGAACCGGGATCAACCTGCAAACGCACGATGCCGACTGGTCGCGACACCACGTTGCTTGCATACGATTCAAAAGATATCGCAACAACTTGCAATGCAATAAGTAATGATAATACAAACTGAATATTAGTCAACAATGCCCACTGAATAGCGCCCAAGCGCATCTCGTGCTTTTTCATCCGTTACTCCCTGTTAATTCTCCATTAACCTCAAGTCGGATGTTGTTTAGTCATTTTGGGGCCCTTTGGCGAGCATGAAATGCTTTCAAATGATGATTTTATCTTGGAAATGATGATTTCATGGCTATTGCACGGTATTCAGAGGGTGAAATACCTTGGTTTTGACGAAACCAGGCACAAAAATGGTCGGAATTCTTGAAACCTACGGTGTGCGAGACCGTTTTTATTCGTATATCGGACTGCTGCGCAATCATCCGGCAGGCCAGCTTCATCCGCTCATTGGCGACATAATCACTGAAGCTTAACCCTGCAATTGTCTTGAAAATTCGTGAAAAATGCCCGGAACTCACATTCAACTGCGCGGAAAGGCCCGAAAGGCTTATTTTTGCCCCGATTTGCTCATTTATAAGCTTTTTTGCGTCTTCAACCAGTTTTTTTCGCCTGAAATATGTATCCGGGCGAGAATTTTTGCCACTTTTCATTAAAAATTCACCATTTTGAGCCCATCTTCCGTGCTGTAAACCAACTTTAAGCAATTTTTTCCCGCGTGAACACCATATTTTTCAATGCTTCGATTTTTTCTCATTTCGGACAGAAATATCAACGCTCCCGGCAACCTGGTCCCTATTCGGATAACGCCTACCAAAAAAAAACACCACCCTACCCCCGTCCCAACTCAAGCATTGTTGCACACAGATGTCCGATCGGACATCTGTGTGCAACACTACTTCGATTCTTTCATCTGCATTTTTAGGGTTTCTACAAACCGTTTGTGCAATGAAAAAACCTTTCTGCCCTGGTACCCGTCCGGCAACAGGGCATTCGGAAGGAAAGGATCGTTTGCCATTGCGGTATGGTACGCCGACATTTCCTCGTACGCCATCTGTTTCAGGACATCAAGGGTCAGTCTTTTCTGGCGGAGCACGTTGAGATTGTGCTCACAGACATGTTGGTACCATCGAAACTGCTCCCCAAGCCGATTGAAATCCCACGCATTTAGCACAATATCCTGTTGCGACCTGCCCAATACAGTCGTCGCTTCAAATAAATACGATTCGAATTGTATTTGGATGGCGTGAACCAAATCTTCATACGCCGGCCGAATGTCATCCGGCGTGACCCATACACTGCGTTGCAGGCATCCCATATGCAAATTCCTCATAAAAGTCCGCAACGATCGACGCAGTGAAGCTTCCTTCTCCGGTATATCATACACCAGCACATGCCAGTATTGGTTCCACCGCCTGCCCCAATACCGGTCCGGGTGACTCAACCGGTTTTCCTGGTACAGCCTATCGTCATACGCATTCAGGAACCGCCCTTTCCCGACATCAGGATGTCCCGCAATAACACCGGACTTCCTTAACCTGCTGACCGCCGAGCGATAGGCCGAGTCTGACGAAAAACATTCGCCCCATTTCAACCGGCGTCCGGATGTCAGGAGGATTTCCCCATACCACCAAAGCATGTCAAGAAAGGCGTCGGCACAGTGGCGCCGAACCACGGTAAAACTCACATCCGGATGATGAAAAAATGACTCAATATTCATAAGCAACACCCTACCCCACCCCATCCCGCAAGTCAAGAATTGTTGCACACAGATGTCCGATCGGACATCTGTGTGCAACAATAGGTTGAATACCTTTGATAGACCGTTGCGGGATATTGCTTCGGTCAACGGACCTTTCCTGCTCATAAAGGCGGGACTTTACGCGTGTTTCGACCCCCACCTGCTTTGCTTTTCAACTTCCACAGCAACTTTTCGCGGGTGGGGGATATCATTTTGTTGCACACAGATGTCCGATCGGACATCTGTGTGCAACAATGGGTTGGTTTTGGTGTGTGGGTACGCAGTATGTGGCGGCTGGGTTATCCGCCCGGTTTTCAGAGTAAACAGCATGCTGCCTGGTTAATCCGGACATTGCTAAAAAGGGGGGTCAGGTTGTTGGGATAGAGGGGGCGTTTTTTTGGTGGAGGGCGAAGGCTTGGCGCATGGCGAAAGGGGTGAGGATGTAGATCCAGGAGGCGTAGACAGGATGGAAAAGGGCGACAATCATGGCGCAGAAGGCGATAGCGGGGAACATGGCGAGTTTGCAGGTGATGCCATGGATGAGGTGTGTGCTCATGGAGGGGGCGACAAGGCGGTGGTCGGCGGTGGCATAGACCCAGTTCCCCAGGTAAATGAGCCCGATGACCAGCATGTTTGCGTTGAAGATGAACTGCGCCTCGATGCTGTTTGAATATTCACCGGACAGGGACGCGGAGAACGGGACGAGGCAAACGAACATGAGCATGGCGATATTAATCCAAAGATGTTGATGATTGGTCCGGGTGATGCTGTAGGAGGAGCGGTGCAGCCCTATCCAAAAGATGGCCAGGAGGAAAAAGCTGAGCACGTAATTTCCGAATTGAGGCCAGAGGCGGAGCAGGTACCGCTGGAGCGGCAGACCCGCGGGCACCTGGGCGGGACTGGGGACGTCTATGGAGAGCACCAGCAATGTCATGGCGATGGAGAAAATACCATCGGTCAATGTCATAATCCGTTCCGTGGACATGAACAGGTTGCTGTCCACATCCTGTTCACGGGGTTGTTCATTAGTACTCATAGCGGGAAAAGGCTACCACATCGGGGCCACGAATCAATTGCTATTTACGTTTGCATTCACGAGGGAACGTGCTACAAAATTTGGGTGTAGCAGTATTGTCGGCGTATTGGAGATGGCCGACAGGAAACAGATGAGACAACTGACAAGGATCGTTATGGGCCGGCCAGTCACTCACAAAAACGAAGATGTCGACAGAAAGGATCGGATGAAACCGATTATCAATCACTTAGTGCAGTTACAGGAATTAATCGAAGCGCGCGCACAACAGGAGGCCTCCCTTGAGAATGCCCAACTATCCCAACTGAATGAAGCCATTCAAACATTGACGAAGGGACTCCCCGAAACCATCAGCCTGCAGTTTGCGCGGCTGCAGAAAAAGGGATTTGTCGGGATTGTGCCGATTGCCAACGGGGTATGCACTGGATGCGGGATGGCGATTCCCGTAAGCCTGGCGCATGCCGTACGCGCCGCCGAACAGATTTACGCATGCCCGAATTGTGCCCGCCTGCTCTACAGTCCGGCCACCGCGCTGCCGCGTCGGACAGCCGCGCCGGCCCGCCGGTTCACGGAACAGAAGGTGGGGATCAGCCGATTTTCCTCGCCGACCCTGATGATTCCCAACTCGGCAGCCAAGACGCGCGACGAGCTACTGGAGGAGATTTGCACGAAACTGGATGCCGAGGGATTTGTGGATGACGGCAAGAAGCTCTATGTGGAGTCACTGCGCAGGGAGGCGATCGTCAGCACAGCGGTGGACCACGGCTTGGCCTTCCCGCATGTGCGCGGTGTCGAAGGCGGCGGACTGACCCTTGCGCTGGCAACCAGTAAAAAGGGTATCAAATTCGGCTCGCCGGATAAAAAACTTACCCGGCTTGTATTCTTTGTGGTGATTCCAACGGCGGCCAGCGCGTTTTACCTGACGTTGCTGTCCGGTTTAACGGCCACGTTCCGCAACAAGGCGCACAGCGAAAAGATACTGGAGGCAGAGACCCCGCAGCAAATGTGGAAGCTCCTCTCCAGCGCGACCCGCACCACGATTCGTTAGGCTGTTTTTCCCATTTATCCAACGTTGAAGCGATACGGCGTTTGGAAACTAATGCGGACACAACTATTCACCGAACGGTTCGGTGATTAAGTGTCAGTTTCATTTTCCAGACGCAGGTTGACTTCAACATCAGATGAATTTGAAAAATCACCGCGATTACTGGCCCATCAATGAAAATCTCGTTCTGCGGCTAACGTTCGAGGTAAGGAGTTCTGAAATTACACTAAATAGGCTTTTACGCACGCTGAACTCTTACGCCCCATTCGGGGCGGGTGGTTCTTTCCGTGACATTTGAAAACAAGCCACAGGATAAATCGTTAGTGGAAGCGGATGGAGTTTACGCGAACGGAGGCGTTGGTGGTATCGGCGCTGTTGGCGTATTCGAGGTGGGGAAACAGGCCATCCGGATACACCTCAGAAAGGGTCAGGGTATGCGGGACCAGGATCAACGTTTCCGATCCGTAATACAGGCCGACGTGCGTGGCATCGATTTGCAAGGATAGGGTTTGTCCTTCCACGCAGGGTACATCTGACGCTTGCGCCAGGCTGACCGACAAGCCATTTACGCCGGTTTGCAGGCGCAGGTCAACCGTCATGGCGCCGATGCCGTCGGGGATGCATTCGACATAAAGTAGCGTGGCGTCATATGCACTCCAGGCCCAATCCGGCAGGTATTCTGGGAGCAGGCAAATCTTCAATACCCCCCGGTCAAATTCATTGAGCGATACCGCCAGTTCCGCCACGCCGCCCCGGCTTATATCAATGCGCGCGTCGTTTTGGTAATTCGCGCGCGGATTCAGCCAGGCGCCGCCATAATTCCATTCTTCCGCGATCCAGCGCAGGGCATTGCTCTGTATGAACGATGGGCTGTCCCACAGGATTGAATCATAGTTGTTGACGGACCAGTACTCCGGTTCTGCGCACAGCCACTGCCCTTCCGGATAACCGGTGAAATCATCCGTAAAATCCACCATGGGACACGCTTCCGTCCGCCATGCCTTGAAATTATCCATATCCACACTCACAAGGCCCCCGCCCGAGGTATCTTCGGCCTCGACCACCGCCATGGCCCCGTTGGGCCAGCGTTCCAGCGCAACACCATGCGCCCCGCTCCAGAACGATGTGCCATTGTACGTCAGTTCGCACAGGCTTTCGTTGACATAGAGCGACAGGTGACGGTCCGGGTCAAACGCCATTCCCTCGCTTTCATAGAGCAAGCGCCCCAGGGAGTTTGATCCTCCGTCCTTTGCCCGGACCTGCAGGCACACGGGCAGGGCATTGGTATGGTCATAGCGCCAGAGGGCCATGATGCCCGCCGTATCGCTGCGCGACAGGCTGTCCCGCAGGTCATCACGCACCGCGCCCAGGATGACTGTGCCCTTTGGCGCACCCGTGGAATTGGTGACCCCTATCCCGGCGATATCCACCTGGAACGAGCACCCGGTTGAATCATTGATTTCGAAACGCGCCGGGGTGTCCTCCCGCACGGCAAAGCGGGCCTGCAATGGCTGATCGGCGGTCAAGGCCCGCAGGGCGTGGTCGCGGACCTGCGCGTTGCACAAACTCAGCGAAGCGTCATCAAAGAACATCTGCCCGCTATCCATGGCCGCATAGTTGGCGATAAAGAATATCTCCATTTTAATGTAGGCCGTACCGGCCGGGGCGCGGGCATCCACGTTAACCACATGATACCGCCCGGACGGTTGTACGCACGGGTTGGTTATCGCGGCGACTGTGATCGTTGAGAGGTCCGCGGCGAGGAAGCGCAGGCGCAAGCCGTACTGTTTATTCGCATAGGCACCCCACATATCCCAGTATTCCATGGCATACACTCGGCCCCGCCACTGCTGGTCGGGCCGCGCCGGGTGGGTCTGGGTCATGCGCACCTCAGTGACAGAGCCTGCATCCTGACCGCGGGTCGAAGCGCAGCGAAAACCGCGCCGGGTGAGGGCGTTGGCCGCCCAGGCGGAATTCCAAATTGTATATTCCATGGACCAGTCAACCAACTCGCCCCAATCCAACGGGTTTTCCTCTTCGAAACCCGGATTGGCCAGGACGTTGGCCTCGGTCACCACCGCCTTCCGGCAGGGCCACGGCGTTGTCGCCGCCCCATTGGTCCAATCCGGCGCATTGAATGTATTGCTGTAGAACTCCGCCCGTTCGCCGGAGGGGACCGCGTCGCAGTATGTGTTGTTACGGACGACCTGTTGCAGACAGAGATTCGGCGTGTAGTTTCCGGCGGAGGCATACGCGAC
>RZZM01000718.1 GCA_009929845.1 Spartobacteria bacterium | reverse complement strand
GCCATTTCGGCCTTTTGGGGCTTCATGAAAGCCGTCTGGGCACTCCGACACCCCTTTAACCAGCCTTTTTAGATGAATTCCGGCCAAAATCGGCTTCAATATATGAAGGCGGGTCCTCAGCGACGGGACGGCGGGCGGATTTTGCGGTAGACCTCGGCGGGAGCGCGCCGTGTCCCATCCACCGTCAGCAAGTCCTGTTCGATGGCGATGCCGAAGAGGGCTTCATTGGTTTCAAGATAGGGCCGGATGAGGGACCAATCCTGCTCGGTGAATTCGACATATTCACCGCTGTTGAGCTGCTCTTCAACCAATTGTTTTTTGGGATCACGCACGTATATGGCGCCGCCGGAGGCGAGCGAAAAGATGTTGGAACCCGGATAGGGGGTATCCTGCGGGATGGACCGCCCCCGCGGATCGAAGGTCAATCCGTTGAGCACCACGAAGCCGCCGCCGTGGAGGGGGTCGCCCGCCATAAAGGATTCGGCGAGAAAATCCAGGCAGGTGCCGTTGATTATTACGCGCGGAGACCCCACGGCATTGATCAGGGCCCGTCCGGCGGCATTGCCCCGCACATAGACCTCCCCGCCCTTGGCGCCATACATAAAGGCCTGCCCGACATCTCCATGAATAACGAGACGACCTCGCTTGAGTATCTGCGCCAACTGGTCCTGGGCGGAGTCGTGAATGTGCATTTCCAGGCCATCCATACCCGAGCCCAGGTAATCCCCGCTACTGCCCCATACGTCGATGCGCACGCCGGTCGTGCCGGGACCCAGCCCACATCCGGTAAACCGATGCCCTTTGAGGCCATAGACCACAAAGCGCCGCCAGCCCAGGGCGTAGGCGCGCACAAGGCAGGAGGCATGTCCCTGGTTTCCTTCCGGTTCAAACCCGGCCGCGTCCACCACCAGGACGACCTCGTCATCCCGCGGCGCCCGCAAGGTTGGGGCGCTGGCGACATCCACGCGCCGTGCCGCGGCGCGTACGTCACTCGATAGGTCCGGCATCCCCGCCAGTACCCGGTTGAGCGCCTGCCGGATGTAATTCAGGAACACACTCCGTTTCATGGTCATGCCCGGCAAGGGACGGTCATTGAGCCATCCGAGCAAGGTCGTCACCCAATCGAAGCCTGTTTGTGTATCCAGCGGCAAAGACAGCAATCGGTCCAGGAAGGTCGTGAGCTTCGCCTCGCTCATACCCGCAATAGCGGCGTGACTTTCGGCAAGGTAGTCTTCCACGGCCAGGGAGGTATCCAGGGGCAATGGTTCTTTGTCGGAGGGCCC
>RZZM01000287.1 GCA_009929845.1 Spartobacteria bacterium | reverse complement strand
GGCGGTGATGTCGATGTATTCCAGGCCGGAAGGACTGGTCCCATCCGGATACCGCAAGTGCATATAGGGCGAGGGGGAGATGGCATAAATAAAGCGGTCAAGAAAAAGCATGCCTGAGTCGGCCGGGTTGGCTACGTCAAAGGTCCCAAATGCGTTTTCAACGATCCTCCAGCCGGTGCGTGTCACCGTTCCGGTCGCGGAGATATCCCAGCTCGATGGTGTGAAGACCGCTTGCACCGTCCAGGGGGCATCGGAGGTTATGTGCAAGGGTACGGCGTGGAACGGCTCCGTCGCGCCCTTCTGCCAGGCATGGAACAACCAGCCCGGGGCGGCGCGCGGGAGCAGGTCGAAGAGCCAATCCGCATGCTGCCAGCCGGATGTGGCGCCCAGGATCGCACCGTTGGATGCGATCAGGGTGAACAGGTGCTGTTTTTCCCAGTACCAGGTCAGGCTGGCGTTGGTCGTGGCCGTGTAGATGACTTCCGTGCCGGTTCCGGTGGGGGCGATAGCTCCCGCGCCGGTCCAGCCGGTGCTGACATAACGTGTCCCGGTGGTGGGGGAGAACGGACTGGCGACAAGGTTGGTGACCACTTCGCCGATGGGGATGTAATTGGTCCCATAGGGGTAGGGCGCGGGGATGCCCGCCTGGAAGGGTTCACCGAGGACAACAAGCTGCACCGCGGGCAGCAGGCGCATGGCCAGGGCGACGTAGGCGGTCCCGGCCAGCGGGTCGTCGCTGTGGATGGCGGCAAAGGCTTCCCAGGTTTGCGGCGGATCAAAAAACGCGGATGAGACGGTGACGGCCACATTACTGGAGGTTCCGACGCTGACCGTCCCGTTGGTCTCGGGGAAGGATATCCATGCGTTGGTTGTGCTGATGCCCGTGATCATCACATCATCCACGTACCAGCCTTCCTCAACGACGAAGGCGTCCGACCCGAAACGGAACGCGATCAGCGCCTGTTGCCATGCATAGTCGGTGAGGTCGAAGACCACTTGCTGCCAGGTCCCGCTGGTATAGCCGAAGCAGGGGGTGTCGGGGGCGAAGGGCGAGGCCGGATTGTCGACAATCAAACCATCGTAGCCGCCCACCGGTGTGATCTGTTCGAACGATTCGCCGCCGTTGGTCGAGATTTCCACAATGCCGCCGTCCCAGAAGTACGAGCCGGAGTCATATTCAAAGATGGCCCAATGCCAAAACGACAGTTGTGGCGTGGCCCCGAGGCCAATGGCCGGGGTGATCAAACGGGCGTCCACACTGTTGTCATAGAGGTGTGCGCTGTCTATGCCGTTGTACCAGGCCTGGCTGGTACTGTGGGCGCGGTAGGTTTGAAGGCCCCAGGAGTCGTTGAGGCCTTCGTGGCGCCAGCCGTTGGTGCCATGTTCCATGTCGTCCTGCAATCCCACTGTGGCGCTGTCCAGTTGCCAGTGCAGTTCGTTGAGTCCTGCGTTGGAAATCTGGAGGTAGGCCGTCGCCGAGGCCTTGGGCAGCAGGTGGAAGTTGGTCAGGCGTTCAGGTTCAATGATCGCGCGCGGGTACCGGATGTCGAACGAATAAACGGCGGTGGTTGTCCCCAGCCCGGCATGGTCGTGCGCTTCAATGTAATAGGCGATATGATCGCTGTTGGTGCCCGGCGCGGGAATGCTGTTGCTGTAAGTGTTGTCGGGCAGGGCCTGCAGGACGGCATTGGTCCATGCCCCGTAATTCTTCTGCCACCAGAGGGTACCCTGAACCACGGTATAGTTGTCGGTGATGACGGCGACGATGCTGTAGGGCGCCAATGTGACCTGCGGATCGGTCAGTGGCGTATGGGCAATGCCGGGATGCACGGGGTGCGACAGCGGATCACGCGGGTCGGTCCGGTCGAGGAATTCCAGGTTCTCATCATAACCGTCGCCGTCTGTGTCGCCGTGCGCGTCCTGGCCGATGGCCCCAAAGTAGTACATCTCCCACCAGTCCATCAGGCCATTGCCGTCGCTGTCCTGGTCCGCCGGCAGGTACAGGGCATTGGCGCTGCGCGCGGTGGTCATCGGAATTGAACCGCACGGGTTTTCGGTTTTGCCGGTCGCGTCCGGACGCCGCGCGCCGTCAACATACCACGAGGCAAGCTGGTAGGTTGCGCCGGTGTAGGTTCCGGTCATATCCGCGGGCACGGTCTGGCCTACGCTTCCGGCGAACCACCAGGTGCTGGTCGAGAGGATGCCCGGCGGGGTGGATGCCTGGACCAGTTCGTATTGCAGGGCCCATTGCCAGATGAGGCTGGAGTTTGTTGATACGGTGAAGGTGACACTGTTGGAAGTTCCTGAAGAGGGCACATCGCCCGTTCCGCTCCATCCGGAACAGGCATAGCGTTCGCCATTGGTGGGCGCGATGGCCAGTTCTGTTTGGGCATGCACCACATAGCCGGACCCGAAGGTGTGTGTCCCGTAAGCGGGATCCGGATGGCCATGCGTGTGTGGCGAGCCGGCGACATTGAGCGTGAAGGGTTGTGTGACGCGGAAATGATGCAGGCTGGAGGGGGCGTCCGGCGGATCGACTGACAATTCAAGATTGGTCGAACTGGACAGGAAGTAATACACCTCGGTTCCCATGGGCTGGGCCGGGATGTAGCCCCGGTACAGGTCATTGGATACCCACGACATTGCGGCGGAGGCGAACACCGATGTGGAGCCGGTGGTGTTCCAGTAAACAAAGAGCTGATTGGTATCGACGGGTGTGGGGCCGGTAATCGTGGCGTCCACCATGTACGGGACGTTGGTGCTGAATTGATTTTGCAGGGGCACATGATGGATTTCCGGGGCCAGGTGGATATTCCCGTGGATGACCAGGGCGTAGGGCTGGGGGCCCTCGGGCACGTTGTAGCCGATGATATAGACGGTATAATGCCCCGGGGCAGGCGTGGGGATGACGATGGTTTCAGTATTGTTGGTGTGGTCGGCGCCTGCAAATCCATTGGGAAAATAATTGGAGCCATCCGGGCCGACAACCAGTACATCCAGGTCGTTGATCAGTTTCTTGCCGCTGCCGGCGGTGGCGGGATAATCACTGTAGGTCATGGTGAAATTCACTTCGGCGCTGTCAAGGACCACCACCTGCAGGCTGTTGGTTGCCGCAGTCACCAGGCCGTTTGTAAAATCCAGTCCTGCCATGTTGCCGATGGACGGGAAAAGGGTTTCCTCCAGGTTGACCTGCCCCCATCCTTCGACATTGTTGGGGCGCGGAAGCGGCGGTATTTCGCGATAGAGATTGGTCCCGTACTGTCCGGGGGTCAGGGAACGCGCGCCGTTGAGCATCGTGGCCTTGACCAGCGCCGCGCTGGGATTGGGCCGGTTGCGGTAGCCCGCGTAAAACTGACGCACGAGGGCGGCTGCGCCGGCGGTCAGCGGGCAGGCCATGCTGGTGCCGCCCATGAAGCAGTAGTTGGTGTTCGGGTGTATGCCCCATCCATTGCCCGCGCCGGGTTCCCGCGATTTACAGGAGACAATATCCGTGCCTGGCGCGACAATGTCCGGCTTGAAACGGCCGTCATCGGTCGGCCCGCGACTCGAGAACCCGGCCATGCCCTGGTTCGTGCCGTCCGCCGGAAAGGAGGGGTGGTCACTTTTGATGGGCTCGGCGCCGTAATCAAACGGCCACAGGCCCCCGTACGTGGACCCGGAATAGCCGCCGGAGCCCGGCGGACGCAGCGATTCGGCGGCCCCGATGCTCAATGTGTTTTTGGCGGTTGCCGGGGAGCCCATGGAGTTCAGGTCGATGATGCCGTTCTGGTTGTTGTCCGCGCCGTCGTTGCCGGCCGAAAAGACAAGCAGCATATCCGGGTGGTCCCACATGAATTCGTCGCAACTGCGGCTGTCCAGGGTGTAGGCTCCGTACCGTGAAGCCCCCCAACTGTCCGAGTGGATGCGCGCGCCGTTGGTGTAGGTCGGCAGAAAGAGATCGTAGATGTCGTATGGCAGTCCGCCCAGGCCGCCGCCGGCGTCCATGACCGACTGATGAACCAGCAGCGCCTCATGCGCAACGCCCTTGAACAGGTTTGTCGACGCGGTTCCCGCACCCAGGATGGATCCGGCGGTATGGGTGCCGTGTCCGTTCGGGTCGCTCCATGTATTGGTCCGGCCCAGGGCGTAAGCCACCTTGAGGCGTCCCGCAAAATCCGGGTGAATGCCGTTGGTTGTGCCGATATCGAGTCCCGAATCCGCATGGCCGATAATCTGCCCGGCCCCGGTCAGGCCCCGCGCCGTCCACACGTTAGTCACATTCATACGCGGCCCTTCGACTGCGACGTTGTTCAGCATAATGCGCTCTTTGTAGGGCTCGATCCATTGTACGGAAGCCAGGCGCGCGATATCCTGCAATGCCCCGGCAGGGATATCCGCGCGAATCATGCCCCAGCGCCGACATCCCTTGGCGGCGGCTATATCGCCGCCCCGGTCCGTCACTACGGGGGCCGCGCTGTCTACATCATTCGGCGCAAACGTCTGGATGACCACCGGGATGACCTCTGATGCGTCGGCCGAACGCGGCAGAGAAGGCGACAGCTTGTAGGCGGGTTTGTACGCGCCCAGCCACTGAATATGGTCGCAGTGGCCCAGGTAATCAATCTGTCCGAGGGTAGCTTCCGCCAAATAGCTGTTTTCGGGCAGGTACCCGATGAGCGTAATGCCATTTGCTGAAAGCTCGTCTTTCCAGGCAGGCTGGATAATGCCATTGAACTGGACGATGACCGGATAGACCTCCCGCGTGGCAGTCTGTTCCATAAGTTCCTGTTTCAAGGCGTGGATGGCGGTGGGCGCCATCGGTGTCGTCCAGCCGGCGGGGGAATCTGTACGGGTGTCGAGGCTCGCGCCCTCCAGCGATACCCGGTAGCGCGATGTATCCGTCCGGGCGGTCACCGCTTCCGCCGCTGGTGGATCATGGCGCACGTTCGCCGGATCCTGCTGACGCTGGCGCGCCTGCCCGATGTGTTCGCCTGCTTCGCGCAGATGCCCCTGCGCGTGTTGTTCGGAGTGTTCGGAATTTTTATTTTCGTTGTTCCCGTTCCGGGGCGTCTTGTGTCCGGCAAGCCAGACAGCTATTCCAGCCATAAGTAAGACCATGCAGAGGAATCCAAGTGTGCGTCGTATAATTTTAATAACGGCAACTGCCTTTCTCCGGGTGCGATGTGGGTCGCTCATCCGGCCTATTCTATTAGATCAATTTATGTGCAATGTACCCGATGCTATGCCCAAAATAAAGCGCCAAATTCGATAGGCGTGTATGAACGTGGACCTCAGCGCCCGGCTTCGATGCGGTAGAAAAGATGGGTTTGTTTTATTCGCGGATATGCATTCGAAATATCGGTGGGAGGAATATTGGTGTAGAGGGTCCGCCACGGGCCATGCAGGGTATCGGCTTCCTGCAGGTACTGGGTGGCCAGGATACCTCCCTTCCATTGGACGGAGAAGAATGGCGGGGCGTCCAGGATGCCGTTGATGGCAAGGCAGGAACCGGGATCGCCGGGATGGGTATCAGCCAGGTATTCTTCCCGCGCCGTCAGCCCGTCGCCGTCTGTATCGCTCTGCGCGTCGTCGGGATTGTTCCTGTTCAGGCCGCCGGCATCCTCCCAGGTGTTGGGCAGCCCGTCGCCGTCTGTATCCTCATCATCACTGCGTTGCGCAACCCCTTCCGCCAGGAAATAAGCGTCCAGGTACGCCGGATTTTTACCGAAAAATTCGATGGGCGCCAGGGTGACGCATTCACCGGGGTCCATGGCCTGGTCGTGGTTTCCGGTGAGCGGCAGCGCGGCCTGGATTTCGCCGGTGATGTCGATGTACTCCCGCCCGTCGGGGGTAGTGCCATCCGGCAAGGCCAGGTGCATGTAGGTGTGCGGCGTGATGGCAAAAAGGCAGGCGCCTGTGAAGAGCAACCCGGAATCCGTTGGATTGCATACCTCGAAGGTTCCCCATATCTGGGACCCGATGTCCCACTGTACGCGCGTGCACAGGCCGGTTGAGCGGATGGACCAATCGGAAATCTCGCATACGGCTTCAATGCGGTAGGGGGCGTCAGCCGTGATGGTCAGCTTCAGGGTGTTCCCCGCGGGCTGGTCATTAATGCGCCAGTGACTGAAGACCGCATCGGTGCCGGCCACCGGATACAAATCAAATATCCAGTTGGTGCATGCCCATGTGTCGTCCAGGCCTTCCACGCTGCCGTGGATGCCTCTCGCGGTAAGCCGGTATTCCGTGCCCCACTTCCATGTGAGCGAGGCGGGGGCCAGGAGGGTGAGGATGCATTCCCGGTTCGTTCCGTCCGGCGCGCAGGAACTCCCATACCCGCAGTTCCGGTAGCGCGTGTCGTCCGTGACCTG
>RZZM01000717.1 GCA_009929845.1 Spartobacteria bacterium | reverse complement strand
GTGGCTTCATCTGTTCCGACTGCCAACGGCGCCCGCGCTGAACTCATCCTGAACAGCGCACCGCAGGGTTGGGTCGTGGCTAGAATCATCGAGATTGGGGTACCGGCATGATCGGGCGACGAGCGGTGATGGGACGTAGACGCCGCTATAACGACATCGGCGTGCCGGGCGAATGGGGATTCGGGGTGGGCGTCACGCCTTACGATCGCGTGCCAAGTGGCTTCACGCCTGACACCGATCACACCAACCCTGAAGCAGACGGCTACGGCAATTACATCTATCTTGACGGCTCTGTCGTGGTGTACGTGCCTGCCTTTTATTACAAGTGGGGCACCGGCTCAAATGGCTTAGCACTTAATGACGTCGACATCCAGAACATCTGGCAATTCCGCGATCGCACTCATGCCGCGCTCTCTGGCTACGCCCTGCACCGAGCGTTTGTTGATGGTGGACAAGTCATTCCAGGCGTGTTCGTCGACAAATACCAGTGGTCGGCCAACAGCTATGGCGGCAATGTCATCGCCTCCAGCATCAAAAACGGCGACCCGCTTTCATCAAATGCTTCGCGTCAGGGCTGGGGCTCATTGCTTACTGGGCTGACGACGGGTGACAATAACTTGGCCGGCGCGATCAAAGCGGCCAAGACGCGAGGCGAGCAATTCTTCTGCAATTCCCGGTTTATTTTCGCTGCGCTGGCCATGCTGTCCTATGCGCATGCTCAAGCCAGCTCATCAATAGAACGCTGCGCCTGGTATCTCGCGGGTGCCAATTTCCCCAAGGGCAATAACAGCAATCGCGCCGAGCGACGGGATGTCGATGACAACACAGTGACCTGGACATCGACCGGATACAGTTTCTGCGGCCTGACTGGCTCTGCCAGCACGTTTGCAAAATCCACACACAACGGTCAAAACTCAGGTATTGCCGACCTCAACGGCAATGTGTGGGAGGTCACGCCAGGGCTGACCAGCAACGGATCTGTGTTCTATTTGCTCAAAGAGTCTGCCTCCATGGTCGATGTCACAGGCGGCACAACGCTGGCCACCGATCTGTGGGGCACGGCAGGCTACGCTGCGCTCTATGACGACATTGGCGCCACGTATGAAAGCGCCATCAATCGCAACGCATGGATACGCTACGACAGCACAAACCAAACTTTTAGCGACGCGACAGATGGCACGGCATGGGCCTGGGCGGGACACGGGGGACCGCTGGCCGCAGGGGTTAGCTCAAACGGCACGGCTGATTTCGGCAATGACGGGTTTTATGACCAACGCCTGAACAAC
>RZZM01000716.1 GCA_009929845.1 Spartobacteria bacterium | reverse complement strand
GTGGCGGAAGAAACGGTTGTCGCTCCGGCGGCGGTTGCAGAGGAAGCGGCGCCGGTCGAGGAGAAGACAGCGGACGACGAAACAAAAGCGGAATAAATCAGATACATCACTATTTAAGGAGAAGACTCATGGTGCAAATCAACGCATCCCTGGTAAAGGAACTGCGCGACGCAACAAATGTAGGCATGATGGAGTGCAAACGCGCACTGCAGGAAGCCAATGGCGATAAAGAGGCGGCCATCAAGCTGCTGCGTGAACGCGGAGTGGCCATTGCCGGTAAAAAGGCCTCCCGGACAGCCAAAGAAGGACTGGTCGCGGCGGAATTGATGGACGACGGCAAGGCCGCGGTCATGATCGAAGTCAACTGCGAGACGGATTTTGTCGCGCGCAACGAAAACTTCCAGGCGTTTGTCGCCGACCTGCTCGAACGCGCAAAGGGCATCGGGGACAACGGCTTGGCCGATGCGGTCAAAGATGAACTGACGGCGAAAATCGCCGAGATCGGCGAAAACATGATTGTCCGCCGCAATGTTCGCTACGACGTGCAGGGCACGGGTATTGTGGCTACCTATGTGCACATGGGCGGCAAGGTGGGCGTGCTCATCGAAGTCGGCTGCGGCAAGGAAGAAACTCTCACCAAAGACGCCTTCAAGGACCTGGTGAAGGACCTCACGCTGCACATCGCCGCGGCGTCTCCGCAGTACCTCAAACGCGAAGAAGTCCCCGAAGAAACCGTGGCGGCTGAACGCGACATATACGCGAAGCAAGTGGAAGGCAAGCCCGCGAACATTATCGACAAGATCGTCGACGGGAAGCTGAACAAGTTCTACAGCCAGATATGCCTGATCGAACAGCCGTTCGTGAAAGAGAATGATCTCTCGATTACGGACCTGCTGAAGACCAAAGGCAAGGAACTCGACGATACCATTGAGATTCGTCGCTATGTCCGCTATCAACTCGGCGCCTGAGCCGTCCGAAAAGAAAATAATTGCCAACCACCCGGCCGCAAGGCCGGGTGGTTTTTTTTACTTCTCAATAAGCCATTTTAGAACCACGGACTTGCTGCGCCGGAGGATCGTAGGCGAATGAGCGCGGATGAACACAGATTCAGAACTCCTTACCTCGAACGTTAGCCGCAGAACGAGAATTTCATTGATTCGCCAACAATCACATGGATTTTTTGATGGGTTCCACATCCGAAGAAATGCCGCGCCTGAAAAACATACTAACACCCAAGGGGTGCGATTACGACCAGATCGCATTCTTTTGATCCTCCATGTCCGGGTTA
>RZZM01000286.1 GCA_009929845.1 Spartobacteria bacterium | reverse complement strand
CGATCAACCTACCACCTAAACCGCTAATCACCTACCACCTAATCCCCTAAAAAGAGTGCGATTATGATCAGCGAACCCCGGGACAACCCGCCCAGGACTACACCTTGGTGTCACGTTAACTTCCACGAGGTAAGGAGTTCTGACCTTTTTCTTTAACGGTCATTGTCCGCGGCGTATTCCGCCCAGGAGGAACTGGTCTCCCAAACCCGGACGCGCACCAGGCGCACACATTCGCGCAGGGGGAAAAGCGGATTGCCGTTATCCAGGTAACGTCGCAGTTGTTCTTCACACATCCTGAAGATGGTGTGCGCCATATTTTCTGAGGTGGGGTCTTCATCCTCAAAGGGAATCAGCCGCTCGCCATAGGCTTCCTTCAGGGGGGCGTACGCGGGGTGGGCGGTGTTGATGCACATGGCGTGGTCGAAGGTGTCCAGGTAGTCCCGCATGGTTTCCTTGATCACCTGGTAATCACAGACCATCTGATGGTCGTCGAGGGTGTCGGCTTCCAGTACGATTTCAACCTTGCGGCTGTGACCGTGGGGAAACTGGCAGCGGTCGGGGTGCTTCGACAGGATGTGGCCGCTTTCAATCTCAAACATCTTACATATGCGATAGGGCATGGTTATACTCCTCTTTGCTGACCGAATAAATCTATCTGCAACCGGCGGCAGTACCGGTAGCCATATTGCTTGCAGGCCTCGACAAGCATGTCCGTGCGCTCATTCATCGCGCGGACCGTAGTTCCCAGGGGCATGAGCAGAATCCGCTCGGCCGGTATTTCGCGGTTCAGGCGCGACAGCAGCGCCTGCATGGTGTTGATATCCGCTTGTGTGTCGATGACAAATTTTAACTGGCAGGTATAGGCATCCAGCCAGGCGCGCAGGATGGAAACATCCGGGGTTTGGATGGGTGATGTCGCCGTCTGGGTATGGGCAAATTTTGGACTGATAGAGGCCAGGTCACACGCCACGCCGTCGGGGGCGATGGTGCCGTTGGTTTCCAGGGTGATGTGATAGCCCGCTTCGCGCAGCATTCGGGCCAGGAGGTGTATTTCCCCGGCCCACATGGGTTCGCCGCCGGTGACGACCGCGTGCCGGGCGGGCCATGCCTTTATACGGCGCATGATCTCTTGCGGTGTGAGCGGCAGACCCTCCGGGCTGCGCGATGCATAGGGCGTATCGCACCAGGCGCACTGAAGGTTGCACCCGGCCAGGCGGATAAAGACGGAGGGTATGCCGGTGAGCATCCCTTCGCCCTGCAGGGAGTAGAATACTTCGGATACCTTCATGCCGGTTTCTCCGGGAGCGGGTCCTGGTGCTGGTACGGCGTGGGATCGGCGATGCCCGCGCAAATGAACGCTTCGCGCCGTTCCACACAGGTGCCGCATCGGCCGCAGTGCATGTCGCCGCCCTGGTAACAGGACCAGGTGCGCGAAAAATCAACACCCAGCGCCGCGCCATGCCGCACGATATCCGCTTTCGAGCAATGGATAAACGGACGCAGGAGTTCCAGGCGCTCATAGGTCCCGAGCTGAATGGCCGTGGCCATGGCGCGCATGAACGGTTCGCGGCAGTCCGGGTAGATGGCATGGTCGCCCGCGTGGGCGGCGATTACCACACCGCATGCGCCCTTGCTTTCGGCGACGCCCGCGGCGATGCTGAGCATAATGCCGTTGCGGAAGGGAACCACGGTTTGCTTCATGCTTTCCTCTTCATAATGTCCTTCCGGGATATCGCCACCCGATTGAAGCAGCGACGAAGAAAACAACGTATTGATGAACGACAGCGCCACGACATGATGAGGGGTTCCCGTTTGTTCGCAGTGCCAGGCCGCAAACGGGATTTCCCGGTGATTATGCTTGGCGCCATAGTCAAAACTAAGCGCCGCCACAACCTCATGGTTGAGCAGGGCGTCATGCAACACCGTCACCGAATCCAGGCCGCCGCTCAACAGGACAACTACCTTCTCTTTCATGCCGGGAGCTTTGCACAAGACGCCGGGGAATGGAAGCATTCTTCGGCGTCTTTATCTGCCCAACACGCTTGTTTCAGAGGTGTGGCGCTGCGTGGCTACATACCGAAGGGCAGGGAGAGATTCTGCTGTGGACTGAAGGTCGGGACCAGCTTCTGGAAGGCGGGATTCTGGCGCAGCGGATCAAATCGGTTGTCCTTGCGGGCCAGGTCGCGCGCGGCTTCCCCGCCCTGGGCGATGGCGGTCTTGAGGCTCTCCAGGGCCTCGTTGTGTTTGTTGAGGGCCGTTTGCACGGCGGCGAGGTCCAGCCAGACGCGGGTATTGCCCGGTTCGCGGGCCAGATACTTCTGAAGGGCGTTCAGTAACAGGTCGTACCGTTGCGCATTGGCATACATCTGGCCGATTTGCAGGTACATGTCAGATGGTAGGGACTGGTCATTCAAAATTTGCATGGACAATTGCTCGAAGCGCTGGTTCATGCCCAGTTTCTGGTACAGGTCCGCCAGTTCGAAGGCCGCGCGCACCTCGCCCTGCCCCTGCGAGAAGATCGCCTCCAGTTCCTGCCGACGTGTATCGGCGGCATCCGTCTGTTTGATCTGCGTCAGGAAATCGGCGACCTTGTCGTTGTCCGGATCTTCTTTAAGGAACTCGGAAATCAATTCCGCGGCTTCCTTGAAACGGCGTTGCTGCATGTAGACATCCGCCAGCCGGAAGTTGGCTTCCGGACTCAACGGGTACAAATCCACGGCTTGACGGAAGGCGTGTTCGGCCTCGGCATACTTGTGGCGTGCCGCGTATAATCCGGCGATGGCGCTGCGCAACTTCGAGAAGGTCTTGCGGGCGACCACATCGTGCCGGAATTTCTTATTGGCCAGCAACCGCTTGGTTTCCCAGTCCCAGAACTCCCGATCATTTTTCAGCATTTCGGGCGTCAGGTCCGGCAGGGGTTCGGCATTGATTTTCATGATCAGGCCGTGGGGCTCCAGGTAGGGGTACATCCACGGGATGACATAACTTTCTTCCACATAGAAATCATGTTTGTGTTTGTTGGCCTCGAAGATCATGCGCGCCAGGATACCGTTGATCATCATCACGCCCTGCACGCCCTGTACACTGACCCGTCCGTCCTGGAACGACACCGCCGCGCCCGGCGGGATGCGTCCGGCCTGGACATCCTCCACATATTTCTGGAAGGCGAAATTGCTGTCCTGCTGCGACGGAATCCAGATGGTGTCGCCGTACAGGTCTCGCATTACGCTCATGTAGGTATTATCCGCCAACGCATTTTGTGTGATCAGGTAGACATCGGGGCGGACCTCGGCGCAGTAGATCATGTAGGTGGGCACAAAACGTCCGGGATCGGTACCCCCGTAAAAGATGGCGTTGGTGCCCATGGCGGGGGGATAATCAGGATTGGGGTATTCCGCCCAGGCGGCCTCGAATTCCTCCGGGCTGAGGTCATCCTGAAGGTCGCTCTTGATGCCTTCGGCCCCGCGCAACTGCCAGTTGCCGAATTCCCACCCGAAGGTGTGTCCATTCTGATCGCTGCCGCCCACCATTTTAATAAACCGATCATCAAAATAATTGCGGTGAATCAGCACATACGGGAGAAGCAATACACCGAGTACGCCGGCATAGACAATGGCTTTATTTCCCTTGGTGACGGTATCCAGGAAGGTCAGACCGAACATCAGGCCGTAGCTGATCCACATGGCGAAGATGGCGTGGGCCTGAATGTACTGCACCCGGCCGATGAACATGGTCTGAACATCCAGTTTGGGCCATTGAAAAATCAGGAACAGGACGGTCAGCGAGAGGAAGCTGATCAGGGAGACAATCATCCAGTGACGGCTTTTTTTGCTGATGAACGGAAGGAAGATAAAGGGGATCAGCGCCGGCAGGGAAAGCGCCAGGGAAAACTGGGCCACCACGGAAATGTAGTCGCGGGGTTTGAGCACAATGGCCCAGACCCGCTTGAAGAATTCGGACGGTTCTGTAACGGCGATCTTCAGATTGGCAATCGGATTGATCTTTTCATACTGTCCGCGTGTGAAGGCATGCCAGAACCCTTCCATGGTGCGCGGATAGCCCCAGTTGATGGGCGGATTCTGGTCGGAGGAAAATTTCATGTACAGGTAGAAGGACACGCCCAGGGCGGCCAGCCCGAGGGCAATCAGCACCCGCTTCCACTCGGTAAACAGTTCGCGGAAGATCACAAACATGACGCCGGGCCCCAGCAGGCAAATAATGGCGACGAGGGTGTGCACATTTTTGAGTTTGATGGCTTCCGGACTGGGATTCTGGGAGCCGCTGGCCTTATACACCTTGTAGAACAGGTAGCCGGCCAGTATCCATAATCCGGCGGCGCAGAAGTCACGGAAGAGCTTTCGGTCGCTGAAAAACGCGGCGGCGCCCAGCCCGGGGATGATAAAGATCAAACTTTGGTGATTGGTAAATCCCAGTCCAAACAAAAAGGCGATACCATACAGGATGTTGTCTTCCTTGGGACGGCACATCCACCAGTAGGTCAGGAGCACAACAATCATCAGGAAGAAGGCGTTGAGGCTGTACACCTCGACGATCGTGGACTGGGACCACAGCACCGAGCTGAAGGCCAGCAGCAATCCGCCGGTTACCCCGCTGACCCAGCAGATCAGATTCTCTGTCTTGAAGCCGAGGATTTTGGTCGCTTTCTCCATGCCGCGCAGGATGTCAGCGCCCGAACGACTGATCAGAATGCCCATGATGCCGCAGGCCAGGGCCCCAAAAAAGGCGGAAGAGAGCCCGACAGACCAGGCCGGGTTGGGATAACCGTTGTACTTCACAAAGTGGAATACCCATTGGAAAAACCAGGTTACCAGCGACCAGATGGGATAGCCCGGAGGGTGGGGAACGCCCAGGTAGTCCGAGGCCACGGCCAGTTCACCCGAGTCCTCGAGGGTGACCGTGGGCGCCAGGGTCCACACATACACGGCAAACGAGATCAGAAAGCTTGTCCAGAACGCCGACCAGTCGGTCTTGCGAAAAAACGAGCCAGTCTGATGTTCAAAAAATTCAGGGGTCTGGTCCTCTTTGTTTCCGACAGTAGCAGCCATATCATTCATAATTTTCAATCGCTCTATTCATTTAATGTTAAAAAAACAGTATACGTGTTTCCGTCCGAACCGGCTGACCCCGTTCGGGTGGCAGGCATCCCGATAATGACGCCACTGCCTATGAAACACGGAAGGCTAGGATTTTATGACAGGGCGCGTCAAGTGTAAGGACGCAATATCCGTGTGTTAATATGACACGGCAAAATGGACATTCTGGCCCGTCTATCTAAAGGCCAGGATGCCCAGCACGGTCAGTCCGTACAGGAACAGGTCAATGATGAGCGGGGGGTCGGTGAGGAGTATTCTTTCGGGTCGGTCGCCTTTTTCATGCCGGTAGACGAGGTCCAGGTAGCGGAACAGCCCGAAGATGACAAACGGAATAGTGAACCCGAGCCGGGTGGTGCCAAATTTTTCAACGGTATCCGGCCAGAGCGTGTAGAGGGCATAGCAGACAATGGTGGCCGAGCTGACGATGCCGATCAATTGATCCAGCAGGCCCTGGTTGTAATTTTCAAGGCTCGGACGTGTTTCGGCGTCCAGGTCGCTGAGCACAACCTTTTCATGGCGGCGTTTGCAGAGGCCCAGGAACAGCGCCAGCAGCATGGTGCACAGCAGCAGCCAGGGGGAAATGGTTACATCCAGCACCACCGCCCCGGCCAACGCCCGGAAGATAAAACCCGCCGCAATCACAAACAGGTCGATCAGCGCCACCCGCTTCAGGCCCAGGGTGTAGGCCACCTGCAGGATGACATAGGCCAGGCACACCACCGCCAGGCGGGCCGATAAAAGCAGCGAGGCGCCCAACCCGCCGATCAGCAGGAGCACCGACAGCGTCAGGGCCGCCGGGATGGACAGTTCGCCCGCAGCGATGGGACGGAACCGTTTGGTCGGGTGGGCCCGGTCCAGTTCGACATCCCGGATATCATTGAGCAGGTAGATACCGCTGGAAATCAGGCTGAAAAGGAACGCGGCCCCGGCCACCTGCCAGAGCGAGGTCAGCGATACCTGTTGCTGCCGGTCGCCCAGCGCGAAAATAAAGGCCGCGAACACCAGGGCGTTTTTGGTCCACTGTTGCGGGCGCATGGCCCTCAACCAGGGCGGCAGACAGTGTTTTACGCGGGCCAGCAACACGCTACGCGCCCTTGGCCTTCCGGGGCGGCTTGCGCCGCATGCCGCACTTGAAAAACAGCTTCCAGACCATGCCAAAGGCCTCAAAAATGATGGCGGAACTCATCTTGGAAAGGCCGGACCGGCGCTCTTCAAAGGTGATGGGCACGTCGGTGATGCGGAACCCCTTCATCCACGC
>RZZM01000285.1 GCA_009929845.1 Spartobacteria bacterium | reverse complement strand
AACTTCTTTTCTGGGCGACAACGATATCAATGTGTATGCCCTGACGCTGACGGGCGGCATCGACCACGGTTATGTGCGCATGGTGGTCGACGACCACCCCAAGGCGGTTGCACGCATGCGGGAGGCCGGTTACCTGGTCTTTGAACGCGACGTAGTGCTGGTTGAAATCCCGAACACCCCTGGTACCCTTGCCCACGTGGCCTCCGTCTGGGCCCGGGAAGGCGTCAATGTCGAATACGCCTATTGCGCCGGCGGACCCAGTGTCGAGAGCGGACTAGTCATCTTCCGCGTCGACAACGCACAAAAAGCGTTGGCCTGCTCGCTGGCCTGAGGGCAGCATTCCGCACCTCAGCGACAAAAATCCGACAAAAATGGACCAAAAATGCCCATTTTTGCGGTTTTCAGCTTAAAAATGGACTATTTCGGCATTTTTTCGGCATTTTTCACCGAAATGGCCGTTTCCCGGCATTTTTGTCGCGAAACATGCGCGGGTCGCTGTGCGCGGCAGGGCGAATCTGTACAACAAACAGTAATGTCTTGCGCCGTGCCCTGCGGACGCTGGTCATTGAGGACAATGACCCTCCCGACGGCTTGGTTGCCGGTTTTTCCAGGAAAAACATCACATTTTTCAGAATTTTGGCTTTCTGCTGGGTGCCAAGAGCCATTTTTTAGCCATAAAACGCCTATTTCAGGCTGTTTTGTGCGTTTTTATCCACGTTCATCCGCATTCACACGAGGCTAAGAAGAAGGGGTATTTTTTTTGGACTCCAAAAACCAAAATCAGCTCCAAAATTATCATTTACGAGAAATTTGTTATAATTATAACCACTTCCATCACTGTAACTTATAAAATTTATAAAAATTTTTTGTTGCACACAGATGTCCGATCGGACATCTGTGTGCAACAAAAAATTG
Organism: Spartobacteria bacterium; assembly: GCA_009929845.1. Lineage (GTDB taxonomy): Bacteria > Verrucomicrobiota > Kiritimatiellia > RZYC01 > RZYC01 > RZZM01. The sequence goes on along the minus strand of RZZM01000285.1, from coordinate 5,461 downwards.
CACCTCCCTGCTTATTTCGCTTGCTCCATCGCTAAAAAAACTGCGGGGCAGATCAAGACAATGGAAGCTTGGCCCCGGGGGACAACCCGCCTTGGGCAACACCCTGGTGTCACATTAACTTCCACGAGGCAGGAGTTCTGAACATACTCAACTTCCCCACTATACGAACAGCCCCTATCCCGTAGGGATAACCGATAATAGGCAGGCCTTTCAAGGCCTGTATCTCATGGCCACCCCAATAATCTAAATCACGCAGTGATGACCGATCAGGGGCCAGGTCATGCGGTCGCTACGCGACGTGGATTTAATCTCAGCTTCCACAAGGTAAGGAGTTCTGAGGATATTCAGCCACTATCCGGTGCTAATAATGCTTCAAATGTCTCAAGAATAATCCGGAAGAACCCATTTCCTGTCCAAAAATTTTCCATCCGCGCTTATCCGCGCCCATCCGTGGCTAAAAAAAGGGTTATTGAACGGGTACGATTTTTTGCGAAACATGCGCGGCTCGCCGTGCGCGGCAGGCCAAAGCCTGGCAACGAACGGCCACCGACATCCCGGGTGTCACTTTGACTTTCGCCGGGGGTTCAGGGTTCAGGCCAAGGGGACCCTGGGAACTCCAGAGAAATTCCACATATCTTCAGCCAGGTCTTTATCCTTTGAGGCCGGTCATTGAGATGCCCTCGATGAAGGACCGCTGGGTAAAGAAGTAGAGGATGATGATCGGCATCCCGACCAGGGTACTGGCCGCCATGAGGTAGTGCCACTCCGTGCCGCCGTGCTGGCTCTGGAAAAACTGGAGTCCGAGGGCCAGTGTAAAGTCTTTCTGGTCGGTCAGGTAAATCAACGGTCCGAGGAAGTCGTTCCACGTCCCCATGAACTGGAAGAGGCCGACCACCATCAGGGCGGGGCGGGTCAGCGGCAGGATAATCTGCCAGAAGATGCGCCACTCGTTACAGCCGTCGATACGGGCCGCGTCGGACAAATCCTTGGGCAGGGAGCGAAAAAACTGTCGCAGCAGAAAGACATTAAAGGCGCCCGCGAAGAAAGAGCCCACCCACAGGGGGCGCAGCGTACCGATCCATCCCAGCCATCGGAACAAGCAGTAAATGGGGACCATGACCACGGGGAACGGAACCATCATAGTGGCCAGGGCCACCAGGAAGACCTTGTCGCGTCCGCGCCAATCAATGCGCGAAAACCCGTACGCGGCGATCGCGCTGGAAAAAACCGTTCCGACAACCGTCAGGAAACAGAGAATCAGGGTATTTTTCAAATACATGGGGAAAAACTTCATGTACTTGATGGCGTTGGAGAAGTTGGACCAGCGGGGCGCAAACTTGCGGCTCATCTGGGCCTTGGGAACCACATACCAGTTGCTCTTATATTCCGGGGTTTCGTCCTTGGCCACCGATTCGGGGATCACCTTTATCCAGGGCGCTACTTCCGACGCGTCCACGGTCTCGATAATCTTGATTTTGTTGGAGGTATCGTCGGAACCCGGGATCATCAGCGCCCCGTCCTCGATGCGGCTCTGCGCCACAATCAGTTCTTTGTTGATTGAGGGGTCATAGATGACATAGGACGGCCCCTCGATGAGTTCGCCTTCCTTGACGGCCACCTGGGCGCCGTCGATCGGCGCGAAGGCGCGATACGGCAGCCACGTTGGGGGCATCGACATGGTTTGTTCGATGGGTTTGAGCGCCGTCGAGATCATCCAGATCAGCGGAATGATAAAGATAACGGATCCCACCAGAAGCAGGATATACGACATAATGGTTCCGGGAATGCTCTTCTTCATGACAGGTCAATCTCCAGCGTAGAAAATATGTTTGCGGGTACTTTTTGTAGCCACCCAGGTTAGCGCGAGAATAATAATAAAGAGGATCCAGGCCATGGCGCAGGCATAGCCCATCTGGTTGTAATCAAACGCGTTCTGATACAAATAAACGGCGTAGAACAGGGCCGAGCGGTTGGTTCCGCCGCCGCCGAACATAATGAACGGCTGGGCGAACACCTGCAGCGATCCGATGATGCCCATGATCAGGTTAAAGTAAATCACGGGCGAGATCAGGGGGATGGTGATGTGGCGGAGTTTGGTCCAGGAGGACGCCCCGTCGATATCCGCGGATTCATAGAGCGAACGGGGGACATCCTGCAGGGCCGCCAGGTAAATGACCACCGCGCCGCCGACGCCCCACACGGCCATGAGAATGATCGACGGCTTGGTCCAGTACTGGTCGGTCAGCCAGTTGGGCCCTTTGATACCGACATAGGAAAGGGCGTAATTGAGCAATCCGAATTTCCCGTTAAGGATCCACAGCCAGATCATCGCGCTGGCCACCACGGGCACCAGCGAGGGCAGAAAAAAGATGGTACGGTATAACGACCGTCCCTTGACCTCCTGGTTGAGCAGCACCGCGATCATCAGGGCCACCACCAGGCCCAGCGGCAGGGATACCGCCGCGAAATACAGCGTATTCCACAACGCTTTCCAGAATACCGGGTCCTGGAACATGTCACTGTAGTTAAGCGCCCCGATCCATACCGGCGACTGCAACACATCGTAATCGCAGAACGAGTAATAGATGGAAGCGCCTACCGGGTACAGGCAGAAAAACAGGAACCCGATGACCCACGGACTGATAAACGCCAGTCCCACGCCTAAATCATGCCATTCCCTACGTGTCATTGTTGTTGACTCCATTCCTTAATGCGTTTGTCTTTAATCATATCCCAGCGTCGCAGGGCGCGATCATATTTCCATTGCACCCGGGAGCGCACGTCCTCAAGGGCGTCCGCGGGTTCCGCCAGGAGATTGTAAATCCGGTCCACAGCCACATTCATCTCCTCGGCATATTCATTCCAGATGGAGATGCCGGGCACCAGTTTAACGTTCGGGCTGCGCGCGAGGTCCATAAAGACCGTGATGCAGGGGTTGGGGTGCTTTTTCGCAAAATCCGGACTCACCTCGGCCAGTGGCGAGAACTTGCGCTGGCCGATATTGAGTTTTTCCATTGGCCCCTGTGTATTGACATATTTGATAAATTCGAAGGCTTCATCCGTGTGGCGCGCGCCTTTGGGGATCACCAGGCAATCGCATTCGGCCAGGGTGGTATTGGGATATTTCTCCGGATACTTTGACGGGAAGGGTGCGGCGGACCATTCCATATTCGGTGAATATTTATCGATGAAATTATACATCCAAACCCCCTGGATCACCATGGCCACCTGGCCGGCCAGAAACGGATTCTGCGGCGACGAAAAATTCCCGAAGGCGGCCCCGAACTGGCGCAGGTTGTCCAATCCATATTTTTTGGTGTAGCTCTGGAACCAGGTATAGGTTTCGATCATCTCCGGACTGTTTGCCGTAATCACCCGGTCATCTTCCCCGCCCACCAGCTCCGCGCCGAACCAGTACCCCCAAAGCGGGTTCCACCAGCCGGGTTCGGACGGGGTATAGCCCAGGGTAACAATATCAAATGCGTACTCTTCGCGTTCCTTGGGCGTAAGCTCGGTAAAGCGTATCCGCTTCTTTTCACCCTGACGTTCCACCTCGACCACGGTCAGTTGCTCACCCATACGGTCAAGTTCATCGAGCGATTGCGGCGGCCGGTCGGGGTCCAGCCCCGCGTCACGAAACATCTTCTTGTTCCAATGAAGCGCGGTGGTGGCCGGTGTGGAGGGCAGCGCCCAGACAAAGCCCTTGTGCATACAGGCGTCCCAGAAGATAGACACGTAGTCATCACGGGTAATGCCCGCGTCCGCAAGTTTCTTATCCAGCGCTGTCAGGGCCCCCTTTTCGGCATAGACCGGCACATAATGCGACCAGAGCCCCACCACGTCCGGCGGATTGCCGCCGGCGGTGGCCAGCATCATCTTGCGCTCGATGTTGCTGATCGTCAGTTTTTTAACAAATATATTGGTCTGCGAGGCATTGAAATCATCCACAATGGCCTGCATCGCCTCGCCTTCGAAGCCGGTCCACTTCTCCCAGTAGTTGACAATGACCCGTCCGTCGTCTGTCCGGTCGGAAGCCCGGCGCACACACGCCGCCTGACCGGCCAGCATCAGAAGCGCCAGCCCCACACATCCGATATACCGGAAACGGCCCGCGCCTGCCTGTCTGAGTTGCTGATATTGCATAACTCTATTTTCTCCATTCAACATATTCACCGGCTTCGCCAGTGTCCGGAGACTACTCCGAAATCAAAACCGCCCGGCCCCACCCTTCGGGCGACCGATAGGCATTGCCGTCGGTGGCCCAGAAAATCTTCGTGGGAAGACCCTGGCCGTCAACCATATTATTCAGATTGAATTCCACATCTATTTCATCCCCCTCACGGGGAACAAACGCAAAATTATTCCAGGGGACACACGCCTCAAGGCCATATCCATCCTGATCAGGCAGCACAGCGATCTCGACACCATCCGCTGACGCATTACGCGTCCCGCCTGAAGCCTGCCCATAAATCCATGTTTTTGCGTCGGGCGCAAGGATAAACTGGAAATCGGTATCAGAATATGTATTTTTGTCCTCGCGATGCGGATTAATACCGAGAAACAGCTCCAGGCCGTCCCCGCGCCAAATATCGGCGTCATGCCCGTTGTTTTGGGCAGGGGACGCGTCCCGTACTTCGGCAAGTAAATAGAGGTTCTTTTCATCCCAACGGGCAAATATCCGGCCGCTGAGGTCTTCGTTTCCCTGCCAGGCGCCCCGGATACGCACATGCACGGGGCCTTCATCCGGGACACTGAGGTCCAAGACCGGCGCCGTGCCCCACACCTCATCACGCCGACCGTCAATCACCGGCTTGCGCGTCATGCGGGGAATACGGATGGTGTAGTCCGCCGGATTCCGCGGAGGCTTTTCCATCAAGGGGATCACCAGGCTTTGGGCGTCATGGTCGGGGCAACCACCCCGCCGCGTGTCACATGCGCCCCATACGATCAGGTGCGAGCCCGGCTCCCCGTCGGGCAGTATCCGGATGGTATATTGGCCGTTTGTATCGGTGACGCCCTCGTAATGCGTATCAACCACCGGACGGGTCTGCAGGGTGCTGATCTTGACCGGCCAGTCCGCGACGGGACAGCCGGACGGGTCGGTGACCCGCGCGACCAGCCATAATGGCGAGCCGGGCGCCCTTACCGGTGGCATTACGGAGAGCGACAACTGTTGCAGGGGCCGCTCACCCGGAGCGCAGGTGTAAAAAAGAATGCGGTCAATGATCCGCGGGTCGCCTTCATCAAGGCGGCGCACCACCGCCGTATGACCGCCCTGCGGCAAGTCGGCGAACGGGATCACCCCAACCTGCCACAAACGGTCCGCATCCAGCAAAAATCCGGTTTTCCCGTCCACCGCGCACTCGACCGCGCCCGGCCCCAGGGCATGGGCCGTATAGACCCGGACCGGGACATCCGCCGTATAGATACGCTGCCGCGCCGGATGAACTGTCAACGCCTG
>RZZM01000284.1 GCA_009929845.1 Spartobacteria bacterium | reverse complement strand
CGCGGGCGCTTTGGGTAAGATTGGGTGCGGGTACAGGCCGGCTCGATGGGAATCTCGCCCTCCAAAGGTTACTTGTTGCACGATATATCTGGAGGGCGGACAACGTTCGAGGTAAGGGGTTCTGAATTACATTACGAAAGGGTCAATGGACGGTCACATCCAGGGTATTCGCTATGACAATGCGCAGGGTGTTGGTTTGGAGGGTCGCACCGTCATACGTGACGCTGAGATGGTCCGGGGCGCCGCTGCTGACGGTCAGGGCGGACCCTGGGAAATAGAGGCCCTCATAGGGTAGCGATTCCGCATACCCGTCGATGATTATCTCCCGGCCTTCCTCGCCCAGCACCCGCACCTGCACATAGTTGCCGAGGGCAAAGTCCCGGTTCAAAACACGCCGCGCCCCTTCGTTCTGCTGCTCAAAAAACAGGTAACTGTTTTTGTAGACGTCCTCGTAGGCGTAATACAGCTCATCCGGCGTCAGGTTGCGGACAAGTCGGGATTCCTGAAAGGCTTGTCCCAGGTAGTCAAATCCTGTTTGCGGCAGCAGGGTCGCCGCATATTCCCCGATGCGCGCGGTCCATGTTTCCGGTTTCAGGGGATGGTTCAGGAGCTGCTGGAATATGTCGATGTAGCGCGCGCAGTATTCGGGGTCGGCGAGGAGTTCTTTGTGGAGGTCGCCGCGCAGGCCGAAGACGGTCTGCAGTCTGCGCCGATGGAAGCTGTTGATGGCCAGGCTGCCGTCCATGTCCCAGTTGATCAGGGTCCATGCCGGGGGCGCCTTGGTTTTGTCCCGCACAAAATAGCCCTGCCCGTTATCTTCCATGCCCAGGTATTGAATACCCGCGATCCAACGGATGAACTCATCCGGGTCCATGATTTGGCTGAATCGCTCCAGGGTGATGTTGGTGGCCGGTCCTTCCGCGAGCGCGGTCCACGTGGCATGGTAGTCGGTTTCGTCGCCCTGTTTCACGGCATCCAGTGTTTTATGCTTGATGATATCCAGGTCCAGGTGGCCGAAGAGTTGCGCCAGGTAGGTTTCATCGTTGGGGTCTTCCACGAGGATATAGATGCCCATCGGCTGGTTGTTGATCTGGAAGAGGACATGCCGCACACGCGGCGTGAGGGTGCCGATGGCGTCCATCACCTCCAGTCCGATGGGGTGATTGACCACACTGTGTCCAATCAGCACAAAGGAACTGTGCCGGGTCGGGGGCGTTTCGCCAAACAACGCGCCCGGCCATTCCGGGTTCCCATAGCGGGGCCGACAAAAAATTCGAAATGATTTTTTCACGCTCATGCGCCGCGTGGAACGGCCCTGTAGGCGAATGCCCGCGCCGGTTTCCTGTACCGTTCCGTCGGGATAAAGCATGCAGGCATAACAGGGACGTTCTCCGGGCAGTCCGCGCGAAGAGGTGTTGGAAAGCAATCCTCGCGCCGCACTCTGCAGGTCGCGGGGCCGCATCAGCGCCCAGAACACGGGGATCGCGGGCCGTTCCCCGACCCAGTACACCGCGTTGGCCGTCGGGCCGGGACAGGCGCCCGGCAGGAATGCGCGCGCCCGCAGGGCGGTCGAGTTGCTGATGATAAGCGGGGCGGTGTAGAGGGGACTGTTGGTGGTGGGCATCTGTCCATCCAGCGTGTAGTGGACAACGGCGTCGGGTTGCGCGCTGAGGCGCACCGGTGTGCCGGCCGCGGTAAAACCGCTTCCCGGTTCGATGGCCAGGCGCCGTGGCAAGGGTCGTTCGCTGGGGGAGGGTAATGTCACGCGGAACGAGCCCTTGCCAACGGGCGCACGAGCATAGGTCTGTCCTTCGGACAGGCCTGGAAAAGTTACATAATCGAGAGGCAATCCCCGCGGGCTGTGAAGCGCCACGAGTTCGCCCGCGCGCCGGAGTTTGAACGGCGCGTGCACATCCTGATATCCCGCGCCGTAGCGTTCGCCCTTGCGCGTAAGGACCACGTAATCCACGGAGGTGGCGCCTTCCAGCAGCGTCAGGCGAACGGTGTGCTCGCCCGGCGCCAGGCGCCAGAATCCATCCCTGTCATCCGGATTGCGCAGGCGCGACATCATGTAGCGCTGCCGGGGCCTCTGGTAAGTGGCCACGGTTTGTGTGCCATCGACGGCGGCTTCCAGTATCCAGTTCTTCTGCCCGGACGGATGATGTTTGACCCAGAGGGAATAGTCTCCTTCGTCCGGGACCTGGATAACAAAACCCAGTGACGGCCCGGCGCTGCCGGGGTGGTCGACGGCGCTGTCATAAAACCACGCATAGCCCGCGGCCACCGACAAGTCCGGACGGCGCTCCCAGGCGTTGCGTTCATCAGAGGCGACATATTTGAACAGCAGGGGCGAGGTGATGCCCGTTTCCCCGTCCGCCCAGACAATCAACGGTGTTTGCGCGGGCAGCAGGATATCCGGGAAGATGAATTTGCGCGCCTTGGTCGCGGAATCGGTCAGTGAGTAGCCCGCCAGGGAGACGGGTTTCGCGGAGCGGTTGTAGAGTTCGATCCAGTCCGCCGGGGCGCCATCCGCGCGTGTCGGGCCCAGCGGTTCCGCCAGACCGATTTCATTGATGACCACGGGCGAAGCCACCGGCAGGGTATGGGTCCGTTCGATATGTTTCTTCTTGCCATCGGGAAAGATACGCCGCGCCGGTTTGAGCTTCTTTTCGACGGTGAACGGCGTGGAAATATACTGATTCTGCGCCCAGGCCAGCAGTCCCAGCAGGGCCAGCAGCCCGAAAAAGAGCAGTGTTCGCGCGAACCATTTTGGTGGTTGAAAACCCATGGAAAAGGCTCAGGTTAATCCATTGGTCCGGGACGGGTGAAGAAGATATTCAGCTTGTTATACGGCACATGGCTGTGCAGCTCCTTCTGGAAGGCCACCCAGGGCGTTTTAGCCACTCCTGAAAACACATATTCCAGATTGGTTGTTCCCTCGACAGAGCTGATGCTTTCGATTTGCAACCGCCGGAAATGACCACTGAGCTGCTCACCCAACGCCTGCCCGTGTTCCTCATACACGTCGTCGGCCAGGTTGATCAGGAGCATCCCCTCGCGGCGGACGGCCAGACGCCGCCGAAACGGAGTCCAACGCCGCAGGCACAACACCAGAAACGTGATCACATACAGCAGGCAGACAAAGGAAAAATTGAACGTGGCGATGCCGATGGACCCGGCAATCAGCAGCATCAGAAAGCCGATTTCTTCGGGCTCCTTGATGGGCGTGCGGAAACGCACAATCGAAAGCGCGCCCAGCAATCCCAGCGAAAGGGGCAGGGAAAGCTGCACCGAGATGAATAGAAAAGTAATGGCCGGGCCCAGCAGGATGAAGGATCGGTGAATCTGCGAGCCGGTGGCCCGGTTTTCATAAAAGACGGAGTACATCACCTCGACAATGAAGGATGATACGACAGATGCCAGAAGGCAGATGATGAAGGCCCCGAGTCCCAGCGACAAACTGGACCCGCCGGCAAGTTGTTGCAACAGGTTGGACATAGCTTATACTCCTCTTATCAGTAGTCTGTTAACACATTCAGCATATTTTGAAAATGCGGTTTTACGTAGTTTGAAGGCTTGCAGGCCGTGCAGCGTGGGCGGCAGCTTGCGCGCATTGGTTCCCTTAACCTCGACAATGGCCTCGGGCAACACGCCGGGACCGCCCGGAAAGGGAAAGGAGGGATTGGCATGCGTGACCCCGATGTGGTGGTCCAGCGAAACGCGCAGGCCCCCGGCCATATCGATGAAGCGTCGGCGCACATAGCGGATCACCGCCAGGGGATGCATGCCCGAAAACTGATGCCAGTCTTCATCGTCCGCAATGGCTTTCAGGTCCAGGCAGTAGCCGGTTTCAATCGGACAGCGGTTCAATTCCGCCACATCGACATCCAGCATGAAGCGCTTCTTAAAGGACCGGTGGCCCTGCTTGCTCTTGATCTCCAGAAACGCGTGTTCCGAGCAGCTTGTGCCGGCGATATCGGTATACCAGCGCACCCGCACCTTGCACTTCAGGAACTCGCTTTCATCCTTTTCATGCAGGGCATCCAGGCGCCGGGTGTCGAAATACAGGCTGTTGATTACATTGTGCTCGTAAGCCGGGTCCGGCGCGCAATAGTGCTGCATCCAGGCCAGGGCCGGCTGGACATAGTACCGCGGAAACACAAATTTGATCTCATGGCGCGGTCCGCGACCATGCGACGGCTGTTTCCTGACTGTTGGCGCTTCCATCTGCATATTTCTATTCATCATTTCTGTTTAGTTCAAGCCGACCCTTATAGAGCAAAGTGACGACACTGACAACCACGAAGGCAACAAGATGCGCCCGGAGACTTGATTTTTTTGGGATGTCCGGGTACGGTGTCTATTGCTTTCCAGGGATAGGAAACGGTTCGCAGGGATGCGTGAACTAAGAATCTGCAGGATATACATGGGCAGATGACGTGCAACCCGAGGGTTGGGTGTGTTTGTCCGGGTGTCCTGCGTTGAGGAGTTGCGTAGGTGCGCATCAGTCCTGTCAGCGCGGTCAGGGGCGGACCCATCCGGGGCATTGTCCGGGTATCGGGTCATCGGGTCCAGGCGGCGAACGCCGCGATCGAATCCGATGAACGTTCCGAATCATTCTTCCTGCCGGTGGATCGCTATGTCCGGCATGGGCGCAATCCCTACCGGCACGACCGGGCGCCGCGCGACCAAAAAGTAACCGACACGAAAGACCCTGTTGAGGAGGAACCTATGGATATTCAATTTTCCGGCGCGGTAGATTTCAACCCGTTGCTCAAGCAAATAGCGTCCAGCCCGATGACCCGCAGCCGCGGCGGCACGGGCAGTTTCTATGCCCGTTCCCTGGATACACAGCGCTACCTCTTGAACGGGATCGGCCAGACCAACCGCCTGATGACGCAGTCGCGTATCATCGGCAGCCATATCAACATCATGGCGTAACACCCCGGACGGTCTCTTGCATTTCTACTTTCCAGACGGAGTGGAGACGGGCGCGTTCCGGGTGAATTACTCCCGCTGGCGCCGGTCGGCCGGACGGACGCCGCCGGGGACGGACGGCTTGACCTGGGCTTCACAGCCAATGCGTACGGATGAAGTGCCGTTGGCCCCCTCCGGGGAAAACGAGTTTCGTATCAACGACGTGCCTGTTCCGGTCGAAGATACGAATGTTCGTGTGACGGTTTCGGACCGATCATCCGGGACCGCGCCGCGGCGTGTGGTGTCCGACGGAACCATGTATTGGCTGCCTTCCTACGTGCGCGGGGGCGAAGCGTATGTCGCGGGTACGGAGCGGGATGATTATCTCACGTTGTCGCAGGATCAGGTCGGCGACACGATCCTGGATGTCCGCGAGGGCGGCAACCGGGGACGGGCCAACCTGGGGCGGATTGTCCGGTTGACGGTTGACGGCTTCGCGGGGGATGACCAGATTTCGATTCGGGGCGACCGGTATTATGGCGGGGTGGAGGTAGCCTCGGGGGATGATGATGACAAGGTGAGCATCCAAACGGATATGGCCCTGAAGCAGGGGGTTGCGTTTACCGGCGGGGCCGGAGCGGATAAGGTCACACTAAAGGGGGCACACCTCAACGCGGTGTTGGATGGCGGCGCGGGGAATGACGTGCTGGATGTGGAGCAATTGCTGGCCGGGAATACGTTTTTTCCTTCGCTCTCGGGGGGCAGCGGGGCGGACCGGATAATGGGAAGCGCCGGGAACGATGTGATATATGGAGGCGCCGGGAACGATACTATCTACGGGCGCGGCGGCAACGATGTGCTGTGGGGAGGAACGGGTGACGACTTGATTTCCGGCGGGGCCGGAATGGACTGGCTGCGCGGCGAGGAGGGGCGGGACCTGCTGATGGGCGGCGCAGGACGGGACAATCTGGACGGCGGGATCGGGGACGATTTTCTGTATGCCGGGGAAGGGCGCGATGTCATGTCTGGCGGCGAGGGCGCCGACAACCTTGGACCACTGGTCTGGAATCCACGACAAATCTATGCCTACCAGCGCGTAGGCGACCACCTGAAGGTGGACGTACACGGCGAATACCGCTCGCAACCGGTGATCAACAACCTCAAAGAATACTATCTGTACGGAAAAATTTTCCAGAAATATGACGCCGCCGAAGATTACCTGGTGGACCGCAACCTGGTCGTCTGATCGCTTACAGAGCCGCGGATATAAACATACCAAACAGCCGTTATGAGCGGGAAAACGGGCAAAAATGGCTTTCAATGCCCAAAAAAACCATTTTTGGGCTTAAAATCGTCATTTTTTTCAAAAAAACGCCCCTGAAAGGCCTAAAAAGGGTACTTCCCTGTCCCCACCGACCTCCCTTGATCACGAATTTCACGAATCCCACAAATTTTCCAATCCGCG
>RZZM01000283.1 GCA_009929845.1 Spartobacteria bacterium | reverse complement strand
GGCGCCTGGCGCAGGATCGAACGCAGCGCGGAGGCGAAGGTCAACCCGATATCGCCGCGCACGTTCACCTGGTTAATACCGGACATCTGGTATTCCACCGGTTCCTCAACGGTGATGATCTTGCGGTCCGGGCGGTTGATAAAATTCAGGCAGGCGTACAGGGTGGTTGTTTTACCGGACCCGGTCGGGCCGGTCACCAGCAGAATGCCGTCCGGCATGCCGATGAGACTCTCAAAGGTCTGTTGGTCGTCGGACAAAAATCCCAGTTGGGGCAGGCCGAGCGCCACGCTCTGTTTGTCGAGGATACGCATGACGATACTCTCGCCGTGATTGGTCGGCACGGAGGACACGCGCAGGTCCAGGTCGCGCCCCATGACGTTCACCTGGATACGACCGTCCTGCGGAACGCGCTTTTCGGCAATCTTCATGTTGGCCATGATCTTTACACGGCTGATGATCGCCGACTGCAGGCGTTTGGGCGGGCTTTCCACCTCGTGGAGCACACCGTCAATCCGGTAGCGCACCCGGAACTGCTTGGAAAGCGGCTCGAGGTGGATATCGGACGCGCGGTTGCGAAAGGCTTCGAGGATGATCAGGCTGACGAGTTTGATGATCGGCGCGTCCGCTTCCGAGGCCTCGCCATCCTCCAGCAGTTCATCGGCCCCGCCGACCGGCATGGCCACGGTGCCCTCGGTGATTTCCTCAAGCATGGAATCCACCGTCGCCGCCGTATGCGCGTAGTAATGATTCAACGCGACTTCAATCTGTTCAGGAGGCGCCACCGCGCCTTCCACATTGGTTTTCAGCAGGTAGCGCAGGCTGTCAAGCGTCTCCACGTCCAGCGGATCGCCCAGCGCCACCGTCAGGCTGCTGTCCGTCTTGTAAACGGGGACAATCTTGTAGCGACGGGCTACTTCCCCCGACACCAGGTCGATCACCTCCTGGGGAATTTCCAGGCTGGTGAGATTGATAATCTCCATCCCGAACTGGTTGGCCAGTGTTTTCAGCGCATCGATCTTTTCAATGGCGCCGGATTCGCAGAGGACGTCGATCACGTCTTTGTCCTCCTTGACCGCCCACTCCAGGGCTTCTTCGGCCTGCTCCTGGTTAATCAGTCCAACATTCTGAAGAATTTCCGCAATATATTCGTCGTTCGCGCTCAAAAATCTCAGCTCCATTGAAGCACATTATTACTTACGCCTGAATCTACTGGGGAGAAGCATACACATCTTCATGGAGCATGTCAACGAACCCATTGGATTTTGGGCCCACAGATTTCACAGATTATTTTTGTAATGAATAATTTGACATATTCTTGATTTACGGCGGCGCGTACGGCAGGTAAGCTCTGCCAAAAAGGATTGGCTATGGATGTACACGGAGTGAATTATCTGGTGGTCGGCGCCGGTTTTTTCGGCGCGGTGATTGCCGAACGGATTGCCGTCGACACCGGCGCGCGTGTGCTGGTCATCGATAAACGCGATCACATCGGCGGCAATTGCTATTCGGCGGATGACCCGGAAACCGGCATCCACTGCCACCAATACGGGACGCATATCTTCCACACGCCGCATCGCGACGTCTGGGACTACATCAACCGCTTCACCGAATTCAACGGATATTACCACCAGGTGCTCACCACCTACCAAGGCCGCGTCTACCAGATGCCCATCAACCTGGAAACCATCAACGCCTTTTACCAGGTCAACCTCAAACCCTTCGAGGTGGACGCCTTCCTGCAAGCCGAAATCGAAAAAGAGGGGATCACCGAGCCGGCCAACTTTGAAGAGAAGGCCATCAGCCTGATCGGACGCCCCCTGTACGAAGCCTTTATTAAAGGGTATACCTGGAAGCAATGGGAAAAGGACCCCGCGGAGCTGCCGGCCTTCATCCTTCAACGCCTGCCGTTCCGGAAAAATTACAACGAAAGTTACTACCACAGCCGGTACCAGGGCATTCCGTTGCGGGGCTATACCGCCATTTTCGAACGATTGCTGGACCATCCCAATATAGAGGTCCGGCTCAATGTCGATTATTTTGATATCCGCCACGACATTCCGAACGGCGCACTGGTCGTCTACAGCGGTCCGGTGGACCGGTTCTTTGACTACAAGTACGGACGCCTGGAATGGCGGACACTTGATTTTGTCCGGCGCGTCTACCCGGTGGAGGATTACCAGGGAACGTCGGTCATGAACTACGCGGAGGTGTCCGTCCCCTACACGCGGACGCATGAACCGCGCCACCTGCATATCGAACGCGAATACACCCGGAAGAAAACCCTGGTCTTCGAGGAGTATTCAAAATCAGACACCGGGGACCAGCCGTATTATCCGATCAATGACCCGAAAAACCAGCGCGTGGCGGAGCAGTACCACCGGGAGAAGGCCACCCTGCCCCAAACGATCATCGGGGGGCGCCTCGGCGACTACAAATACTACGACATGCACCAGTCCATCGCCATGGCGCTGGAAACCTACAACACCCGTATCGCCTCATAGCGCGCCGGGCCGCCGTCGTATTTGGCATTGCTAAAGCGCAACACTGTGCTATGCTGGCGCCCATGAAAACAATAACAACATGTGTGTATACGTTCCGTGATATTATTGAGGGGGATTTCTTGTATGTGGACAAAACCCGGTGGCTTTACGACTTAATCAAGCCGGCCAAGGGCGTCTATTTCTTATCACGGCCACGACGTTTCGGCAAATCACTGACGTTGTCGACCCTCGAGTCAATATTCCTGGGCGAGAAAGAGCTTTTCAAGGGACTCTACATCCATGACCAGCCATTGGCATGGAAGAAACATCCGGTCATCAGGTTAAACCTGGGCGACAAGCAGGCCGATACGGCTGATGTCCTGAAAGAAAAACTATCCTATGCCGTGCGCCAAAATGCAGCGCGATATGGCATTGAACTCCAGGAAAATGGATGTGATACACAGTTCCAGGAATTAGTGCTGGCATTATCCCGACAAGGGAAAGTCGTTATACTGGTGGACGAGTACGACAAGCCGATCCTGGGCAATATCGGGAATCCTGAATTGCCGAAAATTCGGGATGCCCTCAAGGCCTTCTACTCGGTCATCAAGGGCGTCGATGAGTATCTGCGTTTCGCGTTTCTCACGGGGGTCAGTAAATTCTCACAGGTGTCCATCTTCTCGGATCTAAACAACCTCACCGACCTGACCATGATGGAGAAGTTCGCGGAATTGCCGGGATTCACCCAGCAGGAAGTCGAAGACAATTATGCGGAATATATAGACCAGTTGTCCGAAAAGGACGCCGTCGCGCGCGGCGAAACGCTCGCGAAAATCCGTGAATGGTACAATGGATATAGGTTCTCGAAAAAAGATGTCACCCTCTATAATCCCGTAAGCATCGGAAAGCTTTTCGAGAACATGGATTTTAAAAACTACTGGTTCGAAACGGGTACTCCGGGTTTTCTGCTTCAGCTTATGAAGAATGTTGATTTTGATGTGATCAGTGTAGAAAACCTGGAATTGGATGAATTGGGGTTTTCCGCCTATGAAATTGATCATGTGAGACCGGAGCCGATCCTTTTCCAAACCGGGTATATCACGATTAAAGGGTACGACAACGCGTTCGGCCTTTACACGCTCGGCTACCCGAATCGCGAGGTGGAAAATGCGTTTTTGCGCTATCTAATGGATGATTTCACTCCCGTCAGCAAAGAATATGCCGCCTCGCATTTGGCAAAACTCATGAAAGCCCTGTTGCGTGGTGACATGGAAATGTTTTTCCGCCATATGCGGATTTTCTTCGAAAATGTGCCATATGATATACAGTTGTCGAACGAAAAGTACTACCAGACCATATTCTATCTGGTGATGAATATCATCGGGGTGCAGATAGATACCGAAGTACGCACCGCATCGGGTCGCATCGACGCCGTCGTAACAACGGACAACAGTGTTTTCATATTTGAATTTAAGCTTCAAGGCTCAGCCGAAGACGCCATTGCGCAAATCAAGGAGAAGAGGTATCATGAAAAGTACCTTGAATGCGGAAAACGAGTTCGACTGATCGGCGCGGCGTTCGATAAAAAAACGCGGAACCTGGAAACATGGGTTGAAGAAGAGGGATGACAGGAAGACTCAGAACTCCTTACCTCTTCCCGCGAGGAAATAATGCGTGATGCCCTATGTAATCGTCGCCCATCTTAATCGCACTCTCTCCATCGCCTGTCCCTGCGGAGCAGCCTCCGGCAAGATGAGAGATTAAAGAGTGTGATTACGATCAGCGAACGGCTTAATGGCGCAGGCGGCTTCGAGCGCTTCCAGAGAGGGATGGGCCAGCAGCGGGGTCAGGAAAGCCAGGGCGGCGGATAGGTTCTCCCTCGCCCCGGGGGTGAGGCCTTCCTTGAACTCCCAGGCATAGCCCCGGATCGCCAACAGGTACACCGGCGGGGTCCGGTCGTAGAGTTTGCCACAAAAGGCCAGCACCGATTCCGGGTCCATGCGATGCGTCGAAAAGGCCATCTCTTCCGCGGGCGTCAGCCGGGTAAAAGAGAAGGTGTCGATGGCCTCTTCGCGGGTGGCATCCACAAAGATCGTGCAGTCATGGTCCGCCAGGTACGAGGCGTCATCAATGTTCAGCAGATAATTCCATTCCAGCCGGACATCCGCAAACGCGCGCGCCTCCAGCGCCGTGATCAGGGACGACGCCAGCGCGTCATCCTGGCGGGTTGTGTTGCCATAGCCATATACGAGTATGTTCATTTGATACATATAGCGCAAATAATGCGGAAATAAAGGAAAAACAGGGTTATTCACGGACAAAAACTAACCAATATTATTATTTTAACATTGCGTTTTCATGTTTAAACCATTAGTCGTAGGTTAGTTGATGGTGGGGTAGTGAAAGGTATGTTCTTTCGCGTGCCCTGTCATCTGATGCGATGGTGATGAGAATGTCTAACCCAGGAGCGGTGATGTGTGACGAGTCCTATAAAGGCATATTATTTTTATGTAAATGCGGCGCCAATATTGCGAATTTTGTGGATGTTGACGCGATTGCGGCATGGGCGAATGAGCGGGATGACATACAGGCCGTGCAGATTCACGACCTTTTTTGTTCCCCGGCCGGCAAGGCAGCCTTCAAGCAGGCGGTGGCCGATAACAAACCGGACAGCATCATCATGGCGGCCTGCTCGCCGAAGATGCACGAAAAAACCTTTCAGGGGCTGGCGGAAGAATGCGGCGTAAATATGGCCAGTGTGCAAATGGCCAACATCCGCGAGCAGTGCGGGTGGGTGACCGCGGACAAGGAGGAAGCCACGGCCAAGGCGATGGCGCTGATCAATGCGGCCATCAAACGCTCCGCATTGCGCGAGGATCTTGAAAAGCGCTCCATGGATGTGCTGACGGATGTCCTGGTGATCGGCGGCGGCATGGCGGGCATCGAGGCGGCCTTGATGGCGGCAAAAGCGGGACGAAAAGTCTACATCGTGGAAAAAGAAATCTCCCTGGGCGGCCAGGTCATCAAGACCGAGGAAGTGGCCCCCAACATGGAGTGCGCGCCCTGCCTGCTGGCCCCGCGCCTGTCCGCTATCAGTGAAGAACCCAATATCACGGTCATCAGCAACGCGGAAATCCTGGATATCCTGGGCTTCTACGGCAACTTCAACGTGCGTGTGCTCAAAAAAGCCCGCTATGTGGAGGAAAGTTGTATCGGATGCGAGGCCTGTTTCGATGAATGTCCCGTCAGCGTAAAAAGTGATTTCATGCTCGGGATGGGCACGCACAAGGCGGTCTATACCCTCTTCCCCGGCTCGGTTCCCGCGGCGGCGGTCATCGACAAGGACGCCTGCCTGCATTTTGTAGACGGTTCATGCAATGCCTGTGTGGCGGCCTGTCCGTTTGAATCCATTAACTTCGAGCAGCAGGATGAAGTCATCGAACTGGCGGTCGGCGCCGTGGTGGTCGCTACCGGGTTCGATACCGGGGATATGTCGGCCTTCAAGGAGCTGGGCCATGGCGTTCTCGATAATGTGTATACCACGAGTGAATTCGAGCGGATCGCCAGCAGCAACGGACCTTATGGCAGCGCCATCCAGTTGAAAAACGGGGCGCCGCCCGCTTCGATCGCGGTCATTCATTGCGCCGGATCCCTGCGCGAAGACGGCATTCCTTATTGCAGCGGTATCTGCTGCATGAATGCCACCAAGGTTGGCGCCCTGGCGCATCACCAGTTGTCCGATGTGAAGGTCTACAATATCCATAAGGACCTGGTATACACCAGCCCGGCAGCGCAGGCCTTCCTTAAGAAAGAGCAACAAGCAGGTACGCAATACATCCCTTGTGATGACCTGACTTCGGTTTCCGTCTCGGACGCGGACGGCGCGCTGAAGGTGACCGGGCCTGG
>RZZM01000715.1 GCA_009929845.1 Spartobacteria bacterium | reverse complement strand
GGGGGCAGCACGGCGCCCGGCGCGATGGCGTTCACGCGTATCGCGGGGGCCAGGTCCTGCGCGGCGGCGCATGTAAATTCAGCCAGCGCCTTTTTGCTGGCGGTGTACGACAGATAGCCAGGGTCATGCCGGCAGATGCGCTGGTCAAGCATATTGATGACGTGCCCGGACGCGCCGGGTTGCGCGGCAAAGGCCTGGGTCAGGTACATGGGGACCCAGCAATTCACGCGCAGTTGCCGCTCCATAACGTCCGGCGCCAGCGTGGACAGCGTGTCCGGCAGGAATACCGAGGCGTTGTTGATGAGCACATCCACCGGTCCGGCGGACTCGCGGGCCCTGGCCATGAGGCGAAGACCGTCTTCCCGCGTCTCCAAACAGGCGTTGAGCACCCAGGCCGTTTGGCCGGATTGCTCGATATCCCCGCACAGCATCCTGGCCTCGTCCAGTGACTTGTTACAATGGATGAGCACACGCATCCCCTCCGCCGCAAGTGCCGCGCACATAGCCTTTCCGATACGCACCGCGCCACCGGTGACCAGTACTGTTTTACCTCTGAGGTTCATTTTTACTGACAAGGTGCCAGTCTACCCTGTAGTATGCAACACGTAAATGAGGGTTTGTGTAGATGAAAATGATTAAAGACATCCTGGTTTTGTTGGTATGCGTGATGGTTTGCGTGCCTTGTATGACGTTCGCGCAGATAGCGGAGCCCCAGCTTCCCGACATCCCGGGGGCCGATGGCGGTGAGCCCGCCATCGAACTGCCCACCCTGCCCTTTTCGGATTGGACGGACAACGACCGCCAGCCCGTGGTGTACATCATCCCCATCAACAACATGATTGAGCCGGCGCTGCTGTACGTGATCCGCCGGGGGGTCAGCGAGGCGGAAAACCGAAATGCCGCCGCCATTATCTTTGTGATGGACACGCCGGGCGGACGGGTGGATGTCACCGGCGACATCCTGCGCATCATTCAGAACATCTCCGTGCCGACCTACACCTATATTGAAAAGGACGCCTACTCGGCGGGGGCCATCATTGCCCTGGGCACCAAACACATCTACATGGCCCCCGGCAGCGTAATTGGCGCAGCCACCCCGATGATGATGACGCCGGGCGGCGGGGTCCAGGACCTGCCCGACGAGGTGGAGGAAAAAATGGTTTCCGGGGTAGCGGCCAAGGTGCGCGCGGCGGCCGAACAGGGCGGACACGACACCCAACTGGCCGAGGCCATGGTCCGGCGGGATATGGAATACAAGATCGGCGACACCGTCATTTCTGAAAAAGGGGAGCTG
>RZZM01000028.1 GCA_009929845.1 Spartobacteria bacterium | reverse complement strand
ATTATTATGGAATATATTACTGGCTACGTTTTTAAAGGAAAATCTTCCATATCATACTGCATGTCAAGAAGATGCTACGAATTTTAAAAAGAATGTCCGGTTTGGGTAGCGACGATAGCACGAGGCCGGTAATCTCGCTTGGCCCAATCCACAATCGGACGCCCTACAACATCCCCGTCGAGATGATCGGGAATGAAATTCGTAAGGTTGTGGGGCGATAGTATGGGGACGTTTTCCATTTGCAGGATAGTACCCAAGCATCACCGGATGCTATTCGTGCTCTTGGCGCTTAGCTTGTCTCGATGCGCGGCACTGGCGGCTGAACCGCCTGCGTGGTGGAACGACCCAATAAAGGAAGACCCCGGAAACTACTTTTTCACCTCGACGGGAGCGAGTGTGGCCAGCTTCGATGCAGCCTTGCAAGAAGCTCAGAAGAACGCCTTAGACCAGATCGTTGCCCGCGTGGGCGGGCCCCTGGACGCCAAGGAATACCTTCTCGGCCGAGTCCGAGGCTGGACAATCCATGCTCGTGATGACAAGAAGCAGGGCCGACTTCACCATGTCTGGATCATACTGAAGTACCCAAAGGACGAGTTCAACAACCTCCGCAAACTGGCAGCCGGCGGAGACGAGAAATACGAGATGGCTGTCCGTCTGGCAGGTGAACACCAGTGGCAAAAGGCGCTCGCCATTCTCGATACCCTGGAGAAGCAGTATCCTCTTACAGATCCGGGCCGCCAATCACTGTTCCGCACCGAGAAGGCCGTTTTGCTGGCAGGACAGTGCTACGAAGGCATGGACCAATTCCAGAAGGCGAAGGACACCTATGAGCGTCTTCTCAATACGGTTTCCGATGCCTCGGTACGGAAGGCGGCGAGGACCGCTCTTGAACGAGCTCGGCGCAAGCTCCCGGATGAGGTCATTGCCGACAGGACCGTATTGAGTCGCACCGCCGTCCTCGATCTGCTTGCAGCGCAGGACCACATGAAGGCGCTTTCCATGGCCGAGCTGTTTCTTGAGAAAGACGGTCAGACGCCGGAAGCACTCGAACTCATGGCGCGTTCGTATGCCGGTGCAGGGAACTTGCAGACCGCCCTTGAGTACTACACACTCGCGGCCCGCTCGGCGTCGCCGGCAATGTTCAGGATCGTTCGCGTGAAGGCACAGAACATGGCATCGCAGGTCTTGGCAACTCGTTGCATCAAAGCCCTAACACGGCCGCAGCAAGGCAAGGGAAGCTGGGCGCTCCTGGTTGATCCGACACTGCGGGACAACCCTGATATAGCGCCGTTCATCAGGAGTTTCCAATCAGCGATGGCGCGAGCAGAACTGAACATGCAGCAGAAGGACTGGCTGCTTCTTGAAGAGTGGATTCGTGCAACCGGGAAGAAGTGTTCTGACTTACTGGCAGCCGAAGCTGCCCTGCAAGCCGCATGCACGGACGCCGGTGTTGAGGCCGCTGACCTGATTCTGTTGCTTGACAGAGGTCCCGGCAGCAACAAAGCGAAAATCGTCGTGCGCGGAATCGTGTTTGGCGGCACGCAGCCAACTGCGGTGACTGTTGATGTCATCGTTAGCCAGGCCGTTGCCGAGGGCGCGACGATAGACTCCGCGCTCAACGCCACCGCGGAAGAACGCCTGGACGAAGCGGCGAACATGTTTGAACAGATGGGCAAGAAACCATACTCCCTCATTCTACGTGATGCAGCCTTACTTCGCCGAGCTTGCAGGAGTCTAACGAGGGGCTCGACGATCACCCCGGACATTCGCGAAGACTTTGAACGTTCCATCCGTGCCATCTCGGCATCCGTAAACATCTGGCTTCCCCAAACGGAAACGGACAAACAACTGGCCGAGATCCTCCTAGCCGCGGTCCGCCGATGGATTGATGCAGTTGAGGCCGACTTCGCAGCGGTGGGAGGGAACAAACGCGACCTCATTGCTGTTCTCAACCGGTGCCGCGAGTTTGACAAGGCGATGGGTCTGCTCCCCTTGGAAAAGCGCCAGCCCAACGCCGTTCAGGCCTACGCGGAATACGCCGAGAAGTATCGTGCCTGCCCCTTCTGGGCGGTGTCCAAAGGTGTCTGGATTGATGCTGACTCAGGTCTCAGCATTGACGTGGAGGACCGGCAGTTCGAGATCCCGTTTCGTTTCGTACCAGGTGGCGAGACCTACTTCGGTGATGCCCGCCAAAGCAAGCAAGTTGAGTTGACGGGATTCTACGTTCAGGCAAGAGAAACCACAAACAAGGATTTCCTTCGGTTCTGTGACGAAAGGGGGTGGCAGATCCCGGAACATCTTATCCGCAACACCGGTTTTGGCCAACCTGAACAGCCAGTCACCCACGTGGCCCAACTCGATGCGATGCGCTATGCTCAATGGCTGGGCATCAAATTCAGGGGCGGTGATTCCACGGTGAAGTGGAAATGCGAATTGTCGAGCGAAGCACAGTGGGAAGCCGCTTGCCGGTCTATGTTTCCTTTTGACTACCCGTGGGGTCTGAATGCAAAACCAACAGCGTCGCTTGCTCAGCGCAAGCTGGGTGCGCCCGAAGGCGCGGCACGTCTTGCGGAGGATATCTCGATCTGCGATGTCATGGGGCTGGGCGGGAACGTGCGCGAATGGTGCCGCGATGGCTGGACGGACAAACCTGTCGAGACCATCACACCCGGCGCGAGGAACCCAGTGCTCGGTGTGCAGTGGGACACACGCCGCGTTGTGAAGGGCGGCTGCTATTTCTCGGAGCGCGCAGAGGATTTCGCGGTACACTCTCGTCGGGCTTTCGAGCCGGAAAACGTGGAGAAGAGCCTCGGCTTTCGCGTTGTTGTCAACATGCTGTCAAAGGAATGAATCTATGAATAAGAACGTCGTCTCACGTCTGCTGGTCCTGCTTGGTGCCCCCGTGGCAGGTATGCTCCTGTGCTCGTGCGCATCTATTCGCCCCCTCGAAACGGTCGAGGCCGTCAGAGCATTTGACTACGATGGCATGATTCTCGGCGGTCGACCGGACCGTGGACTTTCTCTCGCGATTGCCAAGAACGAAGCCGGCCCGCATGTAATCGACGTGATGCTGAAAAACGAAAGCGACCGCCGTCTCTGCGTGAACAGTCATTTCGTCGTGGACTTGGGGCAGTACGATGCCAGTCCGAATCTATTCCTGCTCATTGAACGCGCGTCGAACGGCGAAAGGCTATCTCCCTCAAAGAAGAGCTGGACATTAGGCGGTCGCAGTTCGCGGGCTTCGATGTTTAAGGTGTTGGAGCCACACGAGTATCACAAGCTCGCAATCGACCTTTCGGACTATTTTGCACTTCAACGAGGCGAGGATTACTGCGTAACGGCGGAATATGACAACCAGGAAACAGGTTACAAGAAGGGAAGCAGATGGATTGAGATGTACGCCTGGGTTGGGCGTATCAAGAGCAACCGCTTGCTACTCAAATAAATCTGCAAACAAGAAGGAGATACAGATGAAGAGGTGTAGGACAGTAGTAGGTTCCATAATGCTCATTGTTATGGTGGTCGTGTTGGCGGGATGTTCATCGACATCCCCGGTTCTTTTGCAGTTGCCTAGCGAGCGTGGCGGAACGGCGGACATCCCGCTCAAGGTGGGCGTTTTGACGGCCGAGAAATCTGGCGAACAGAAGCTATCGAATATCGAGACTTGCAACCAATGCGGGTTCTTTAAGTTCTACGCTAAGATGCCGCGGAGATCTGAGGTCGACTATTTCAGCGAAGCAGTTGGAGACTACTTCAGGGATACAAAGACCTTCAGCTATTGCTACAACGCCCCCTTTGATCGTAACGATGTCGACTTGCTATTCCAGATCAGGATGAATGACTTCCAAATCGAAAATACTGACTTTGGAACGGTGATTGGCCACGCATCACTCATCCCATACGTTGGCCTTTTGCCAACGGTTTGGTTGTTACTCGGTGGGAAGCAGGAGACATTCCTCATTCAGTATGATCTCGAAGCAATCATTGAGACGCCCGAGGGCAAGGAGATTGCTCGCTACGAAACAAGCGGCAGCGGCAAAGATGGGGTGACCTTGTACGAACAACCGTTCGGAAACTACATGTGGTATGATTCCATATTCCAGCAAGAGTTCTTCAAGGCTATGGACTACTTCGTCGTACATATGAAGAAGGACCGTATCAAGATCATGCAGGCGGCAGGAAAGTAGATTGTATCTGGATATGCTCAGTTTGCGGCTGGCTGCTAGCCGGCCAGTCGCCTTTCTCTACCTCGTTGCTTGCCTCTCGTCTATCAGTGCAGTGGCAACGGCGACAGAGCCCCTTACGCGTGATCCAATTGTAGACAAAGCACTTTCGCCCGTTTTCGATCAATTGCCTCCTGCAAAGGCAGGCGGTGTTCGCGTCAAGAGCCACAACGAGCTTCTTTATCGTCGGAAACCGAACTGGTGGGCGGCATGTCTCGTTCCCGTAGGCTACCTACCGCTCTCCTTTCGGATTCGTGTTGAGTGCCGTATGAGGGTCTCCCTGGAAACGTCGACACGGAAACGAGAGTTTGCGGTATCATCGACGTGCTCCCGTACAGTCTGGGGCCGTGCGCCAAATGCCAGCAGCCCTGCTCAAGACTTTGACTTCAAGCAGATGGAGAGTGGTGTGAGAGCACAGGCTGCCAAACGGCTGGCGCCCGAGATTGCAGAATGGATGCGAAATGACGAGCCGTAACCTAACTGTTGCACTTCTCGCTGTGACCATGCTTGTCTTTCTGGTGGCGGTCCCTCGCACGCTATCTGGACTAGCTAATACGAGGAATATCGAGAACGTTGGGCCCGTTCCGCATGGCATTCTGTGGCGTGCCTATCAAAGCTCGATAGGGAAGGCGGACGGTGATCGCTGTCCCATGGAGCCTTCCTGCTCCGCTTATGCGGAGCAGGCAATCCGGAAGCACGGCTGGTTGACGGGGTGGATCATGGCGTTTGATCGGTTCGGCCACGAAGGGACTGAGGCACAGCGTACAGCGCACGGGGTGACGTACCGAAATGGGAAGCTCAAGGCAGTAGATCGTGTGGAAGACAACGACTTCTGGTGGGCGCATCAAGCGGACGAGAGGTCACAGGAGATCGTGCAGGCAGGACGAGAGAATCTGCTCAACGTAGCAGAAAGTGCCCCTCGTCAGATTGATGCTTTTGTGCAAGAAGACCTGCGTGCTGCCGGACAATCGTTGCTGCGTGCAGGTGCATCTGACCAGGCGACGACGCTGTTGGTCTCTCTATGGCAAAGGGACCAATCACCCAACGATGCTCTACTCGCTGCGCTTAGCCTGCTTGAGGCCGGCGAACCAGAGGCATGCGCAGCATTCCTCGATTCCTTCCTCAAAGACGCGAGCATGTCGCCCCAACACAAGGCCATAGCTTACTTTGCGCAGGGCCTTGCCTTCCGCGAACGACAGCTATTCGATGCGGCGACTGATGCGTTCGACAAGGCGATTGCTGTCGTCCAAGACAAGGATGCATCAGAGATTCTGTCAGCTTATTCATTTGAAAGTAAACTGGAGGCGGATAAATGGCCATCTGCAGCAACGACTCTTGAGCGTATTGACACATCTCAGGCCAAAGCCATTCGATGCGAAATGACTGAGGACTTCCCATTTCGAAGTCCGGCTCTCGCCGGAACACTTTCCGCCATTGTTCCTGGTAGTGGGCAAGTGTATTGTGGGCGCTATCAAGAAGGCTTCTGGGCGTTTGTTGTTTGTGGCGCATTTGCGTTTGCGAGCTATGAGGCATTCGATCACGATCTGGATTGGGTGGGCGCCGTCACAACGCTGACCGGGCTTTCGTGGTACTCAGGCAACATCTACGGGGCCACAAGCGCTGCTCACAAGTACAACCGCAGAGCGCGGGATGAGCGCATCTCGAACTGGATCGAAAGGCTTGGAGTTACACAGGGAAACGGACAGTTGAAGGTCATGCTCAAGTTTCAATTCTAACATTATAATTAGCTACTTGAGTTGTGTTTTTTTGCAACCGCGGATGGTGCGGTTCATTAATCACCAATGTCTTCGCAGTCGCAAGCTCCACCCGGAACGTTTGCAGACTTCCGGTCCGGCCATCCTGGCGGTGACGCACCTGAGCCACCTCGATCCGTTCGTGGTTTCCGTAAACACAAAATCCGCGATTCACTGGATGACACGTCTTGAATTTTACCGCAACAGGCCGGCGCGTTTTTTGCTGGCGAACAACTTGACCTTTCCGGTGAACCGGAGAGGGAACTGCCTGGGAACGATGCGTTACGCATTGAAGTTGCTGCAAGCAGGCGAGGTGGTCGGCATCTTTCCGGAGGGGGGCGTGGCCGTCGGCGACAAGGCCGCCATTCGTGGCGGGCCCATCAAGCTTGGGGCATGTTTTATTGCGCAGTATGCCCAGGCGCCCATAACTCCGGTGGTGGTGGTGGTGGTGGGCACCCACAAGCTCAACTGTGTGCCCCCGTGGTTGCCGCATCGGCGCGGACACATCTGGATTGCCGCGGGCGCGCCCATTTTGCCAAAGGCGCTTCCGCCGTGGAGAGAGCGACGGCAACAGCGGCAGGCCATGGGGCAGCAGCTTTCGGAGGCTTTTCAGCATGGGTACCAGGAACTGCTGGAACAGACCGACCTGCGGGAAGAGGACGTGCCGTGAATGGCGAGACCACCATGCGCGGTCGTCGCTGGCGGAGAAGCCGCCGCTTGACAGGGGCCGGGTTATCCGTGAGGATGCCCTTGATCGGCCATTTTGTTGTGCGTTAAGGTAAGGAGTCAGGTATGTATATGAAAGCAGTGGTGTTGGCAGTTGTGGCGCTTGTGATGAGCGGCGTGAGCGGGCGGGGCGATGCCCTGGTGGATGAATTGCTCGCGCAACTTGCGCCCATTCAAACAGTGTCCTGCGAAATCCGGAAGGATAACGAGGTGGGCGAAAACAAGGTGCGGATGCTCAGCCGGGTGTATTATGAAAAGCCGAACCGGTTGCATGTGGAGAACTTTTCGCCCCTGAAGCGCAGGATTATCGCCGACGGGGCAAATTTTTACTCGTACATCGAGGGCGACAAAAAAGGGTTCTCACGGGCCGTCGGGGATTTGAATGAGGAGATGGCCTTGCAGCTCCGGAAAATCCCGGGCAGTTCGATGGAGCACCTGCTCCGGTTGGAGGGCGTAGAGGGGCAGGAACTTCCGGCCACCTCCGACTATCCGGTCCGACGCCTCTACCGGCGCGACGCCCTGTATGTGGTGCTGGCCCTGGATGCGCAGGGCCGCCTGGCCCGGCTGGATTTTTACCGGGATGAGGCGCTGACCGATCCGGCCGGACACTATGAGTACAGCGCCTTCAAAGAGGTGCTGCCGGGGGCATGGATTCCCATGATGCACAAGGGGTTTCTTAAGATGGACGACGTGGAAAACCACGAGACCGTCCGTGTCACAAACTATATTGTCAATGAACCGATTTCACCGACGCTGTTTGACAACACGTTGTTTCTAAAAGATGTCGAGTACGAGGACAGCTTTGAAAAGATGTATGAATAGGCGGTTTGTCCTGCTGAAAAATCTTGTGATATAGGCTTGTGTAAACGGGGTGAATTCTACACACTATCCAACGGTAAAGAAGCTGTGCGGAAGCACAGATGGTTAGATAGGGCTTGTCCCAAAAGTGGGGCAAAAAATATCTCCAGCGCATGGAACCGATCCCAATCCTTATCGAGCCGCGCCATCTTTCTGAGCAATCCGAGAAAAAAAGAGCATCCAACCTATCCCATGCGAAAATTCGTCGAAAAACGGCAGACCTCTTGCGCGATAAAAATCAGGACCGGAATAATCATCGCGCGGCTCAAGCCGCGTTGGCTTTTCGAGCGTCCACGGCCTTCCGAATCATTCGGGCCACAACCCAAAGGTTATGAGTTAGGATGCTCCACAAGACAGAGTTGTTGCGATGTGCAAAACCTTTGCTTCTCATCGGTCGTCCCAAGAACTGGTTTTTGAAAATGCCGATCCGGCCTTCGGTTTGTCCCCGCCGGGATTGGAATTGACGAAACGTTTCATCCTTCATGCGATCTTCCAACTGCTTTACATTTTTCGGACAGATGGCATTGAAGATATTGTTATCTTCCAGAAAGCGGTCGTTCCGGCGACTGTCAAAACCGCGATCCGTACAGTAGGCTGGAACATGGCCCAAACGCTTGATCAGGCGTTCGACACTCACTTTAACCAGTTGGCTGTCAGAAGGCGGCTGGTCTTGGAAGAAGTCCCAGTCCACAATCAAGCCGTCTTGCTGTTCGGCCAGATACAAGCCATTGCCGAACTCGATTTCCGCGTCCGCCTTGCCCCGGACCAGCACATGAATATCGGGATCGTAAAGGCTGAATATCTTGTCCTTGTTGGCGACCATCCGTTCGCCTATAATCCGTTCATGCGCTTGCCGGATGGCAGCCGGCAGTTGATCCAGAACTCCGTCAATCCGGTCGATGACCTGTTGTGCCTGTGCCAAGCTCCAGTCCGTCTGTTCCCAATTCTCACGGAGCATGGTCCGATAGCGCTCTGCGTGCTTGCCAACGGTTTTGTTTAATTTCTTGAGTTGACGCAGGATTTTTTTGCGTCGCTTTTTGCTGTCCGGACGCCGACGGCAATTGGCCATTTCGATGCTCAAGTTATTCACGGTTCGCAGGAAAGAATCGGGGTCGGGCATCCGATGGGTCAGACCTTGAGCCCGGATCAACTTGATGGCCAAGATTAACGTGCGCACGGCATCGCGCAGCAGAACCCAGTCTACGGGAAAATGGATATTGGCCTTAACGCAGGTGCTGTCGGCAAAGACCGCTTCGATCTCGATGGCTTGCTCCAGGCCCATGTCTTGAGCGAATTTTTCATCGTCTTTAAAGCGTTTGAGCATATCCTCGATCAGTCCCGTGATGACTTCTTCGGGAAACCATTTGTCATACCTCTCCAGGCTGCTTTTGGATGGCGGACGCACACCATCGATATCCCGGCATCCGACAAACCACTGGCTCAATTCGCTGTCGGCCAGGCGCAAGCTCATTTCACGAAAATCCAAACTGCACAGGCTTCGGAGAATGCCGCACCGTAACGCCAGGCGACCGGTTTGATAATGACGCCGAATGCCGCCCAGATTTTGAGCATGGCCCTCTTTGGCCCGAGAGTCCGCCCACATCCGGCATTCCCGCATGACGGCGTCATGTTCGAATCCGGCGCACAAAATATGATCTATATGCTCCAATTGCTCTCGGAATTCCTGATAATCCACATGGCCGTGGACAGTGGAAAGAGCGGGACGAAAACATTCCTGGATCGTCATCTTCACGATAAGCTCCTTTCTCTGATGGTAGGCGGGGTCTGGCGTTGGCCTGAATACGCGCGAGTTTCGACGGAATCCGCCCTGGCTTTCATTCGACCGATCTTGAGCCGTGAAAGCTCCAGGGACAAATCGACCCATTGCTCTGTCAACTCGCGAAAACGCCGGAAATTTTTCGTTTCCGCACGCAGAGTGGCCAAGTGTTCCCTTCTCACATATTCGCTCCGGCTTTTCATCTGATGGGTGTAACTGATCTGATAATATGGATTCTTTTTCTCTCGCGGCTTGCGGTACTGTTGGCTGATAGCTCCGGGACGCATCGGACCCAAGGTCATCAACTGTTCCTTGATCCGCTCGATTTTCCGTTCTATTTGTCGAATAGTCATGCTCATGGCCTCCTTTTTCATGTCATCGGCTAAATATAGCATATATAAGCTATTTTCAAGAAAAAAATGACAAGAATTTTTTGGCCGGTCATGGCGGCCCGACCGGGAAATCCTTCCCGTTGAGCATGTCCTTATCCGTTTCGATTCGATCTTGACGCCCGTGTCATGGCCGATTATGGTGCGCATCCAAGCGCGCTCCGCAGCCGGGTTTTCCTCCTCGGGAAAAATATAAAGACCCGGTTTTCGCGTTTATCCCCTTTTTCGAACTTTATGATTTGCCGTTAGACCTTCGCGGCGCAATGCACATCTATGGCCCGGCTTCTGGGACAGGCTCTAGATAAGGAGGCAGTATGAAGAAAGTCATGACATATATGCTTGTAGGATTGCTTCTCCTGGGCGCCGTGAACATTAGTGTTGCGGGTTCCGGGCGCGGTGGATTCATGGGTTTCATCGCCGGCTGTTGTTTCGGCATCCGCGCGGCGGGTGATTACAACGAAGGCAAAGATATTCACTGGCGTGAATGGTGTATACTGATTCCGTGTGCTGGTGCTGTTTTTGCGATATGGAATGGTGTGGATGGGGCCAACGGCATGACCACCGCCGAGTTGGCCCAACAGTACGGTTCCGAATATTATTGATCAACAAAACTGATGGCTCCGGTCGTCAGCTTGACCATCCTTAAATCCGTCCCTGAGCAGTCAGGGACGGATTTTTTTTATGCTTTTTTTGACCACGGATGGCGCGGATTTCACGGATAAAATCAAAAAAACACCGCGATTACTTGCGAATCAATGAAATTCTCGTTCTGCGGCTAACGTTCGAGGTAAGGAGTTCTGAAATTGGCAAAAGTATCTTTCCAATCGAAACCGGATAAGCTACAGTCTAACGCAATATGGAAGTCAGGTAGAGTTATGCGTATTGATGGGGTTACCGACTGGATACAGTTACGCAGTGATTATGAAGATGACTACGTTGCCATGCAACGGGTTCTGGAGCTGCTGGGGTATGTGACCGAGAAGGAAACGGTCGATGATATAAGCCGCGCCATCGTCGAAGGGGTTCGGGATGTGCTTGGGTATGACCGGGCCGGGTTGTTCCTGTGGCATGAGAACACCCGGTCTTTTCACGGGACCTACGGGACTGATCTGGATGGTAAGACATGTGATGAGCATGATCTTTACTGGGTAGCTGACGGATGGGAAGCCACGGAAAAAATCATGCGGGGAGATATCTTCATCGAGGAGATGCTGGATCAACCGCCGCCACGGGAAGGTGAGGAGCACCTCAAGGCCTACATGGTTGTACTGCGGTTTGGGCCGAAAATATATGGCATTCTGAGTGTCGATAATCGTATGTCGGCGCGCCTGATCACCGAACGGGAACTTCGTTACCTGACTCTTTTCAGCCGGATTCTCGGCAATGCCGTTGAACTCACGCGCATACGCATGGACCTGGAGCGGAAGAACCGGCAGCTTAATGAGGAACTGCAACTGGCCCAGTTTGTACAACTGGGATTCCTGCCCAGGGATTATCCTTGCAAAGACCGGTTGCGTATTGGGAAACATTACCAGACATCAACAATGCTCGGTGGTGATCTTTACGATGTGTTCCAGTTCAATGCCCGTCACGTTGTGATGTATGTTGCCGATGTGGCGGGACATGGCGTCAGCGCCGCCCTGATTTCCGCGCAACTGAAAATAGCCATGGAATCCATTCGCAAAGGCCTTGAGGACAAATTTCTCGCCGGGAAAAACAACATGCCGCACCCTGGGCATCTGTTAAGCTCGATTAATGGCATTCTCATTGAGCTGATCCCTGAAGATACCTTTATCACGTTGGCCTGCGCCATACTGGATCTGGAGGAACAGCGATTATCCATTGCGAGCGCCGGGCATCCCTCCCCCTTGTTTTTTGAAGGTCATACCCGCAGGTGTTTTCCCTTGTCGGTCAATGCCGGTCCGGCTATCGGCTTCATTCCGGGCGGTCAGTATGACGTGGAAACGGCACAACTTCATACCGGGGATAAATTCATGCTCTTCACGGATGGATTAACGGAAGCAATGAATGAGCAGGCGGAAGAATACGGTGAAGATAAGTTGCTGGACATCTTCCGCAAACACGCCCCTGAAGCCCCGGCGGTCATCGTAGAAAAAACCATGGACAGCGTCTTCAGTCACCGCGGGGGCCGGGATATGGAGGACGACTGCACGTTGTTGGTGATCGAGATGCTGTGAAGCTAACATACACGTATGGAAGATGTTGCAATTTCTTCATTCTGCGGCATCGAGTAAGACCGCTTCACGAATTTGTTCGTATTGTAGTTTATTCGGCTGGCGAGCCGCCACAATCCCGGATTGTTTCTTTTGATCACTCCGGATGGCTCGTTTGGACGAACAGCTACATAAGCGGCGATTTCAATGTTGAGTGCCTGATCGGCCTATCTGTTTCGGGTGTCCAGAAAGTCCCGCCCCCTGTGTACTCAACGCATAGTGGCAAAATAACCAGTCAAGTTCATCGGGTGTGGGTTGACATCGATGAAACCAATGATTACTTCGCGGTTAGCGGCATAGCCATGTGGTCAACCAACCCCTTGCCCAATATCCGATTAGACCTGCGTCTACAGGACTGGACCATCATTGGAACCACCTTTACGGATGGATGGGGCCAGTTTGGTTTCGGACAGATTTCGCCATGCAGCACTACGTATTGGATTACCTATAATTACACAAACAATGGTTCAATGTATGAGGCCGCTAAAAACGACCTGTCCATTTTCAGCGTTGTGGATCGTGGCGGTTTGCCGTGCGCCCCCGGAAACATCACAGGACATATCGCCCGCGCTATATATGATGGTGTGCCTGTGACCTATCCGACCTACGAGACATGTGTTGACGGCCATGGCCGTTTGTTATGCAGTGGACGGATATTCCCGGGGTGCATTATTGGGAGATTAACCTTTTAACGCCATGGCGTGAAATGGAGGAGGAGGACCGATGGACCCGTTCAAGCGCCCCTTCTTATATCGTTACGGAACCGGAGAACCTCCCGCCTGAATTCTACTGGGGCCAAGTCGAAGACATACATTACTTCGGATACGATGCATATTCAAACTATATGGCTCGCGGAAGTGCCAGATTCATGTATATGCGTGACTTTGAACCGTGTCCTGATCCTCCATGGGCCTTTTAAAATTTCCCCAAAGTCACCTGTATTTTTGCTTGCGCCTTGAGATGATGCCTGTAACACTTCATTCGTCATAATGAAAAATAATGATTGTGTAGCTTTTTCGTGTTGACAGCCTTTTTGGTGGCAAGGACATAGGGGTCAGTCACGAAAGTACATGCATGGAGATCCGTTTATCCGGGGGAGCGACCGTACGCATCACGAAAGTGAACGACGTATTGAAACTTGGTCGTTGGCTCAAGGAGAAGCCGGAATCAGGCGCGTTGTTTGTATTGGGTCATGATAAAGCGTTTAGAAAAGTTCTTTTGCGGTGAATTCAAAATGATTCTGCCAAATCTGACTGCTCTGCGAGTCTCGGTGGTTGCTTTGTGGTCTCTGTGCGTTAAATTATTTAGTAGAGAAGATTATTGACTGAAAGTTGAGACAGTAACACTATTTATATATGAAGACCCTTGAACAATTATTGGCACCTGATCTTATCATTCCAACAGCAACGGTTTGGTCACTGAATGAGTTAGCTGAGTATAGAGGTAAACAGGAGTTATTTACTAAGCAAGCCCCTCATAAATTGAAACGTCTATTAGAGCATGCACTAATCGAAAGTGCTGTTTGTTCAAATAGAATTGAGGGTGTCGAAATTGATGCGAAACGCGTTGGTACCGTAGTTTTTGGTCAAGGGTTGTTATTGGACCGAAATGAAGAAGAAATACGTGGATATCAATCTGCATTGTCCTGGATTCATGAGGATCACAACATCATCTCTCTTGATGCTGACTCCATTAGAAAAATGCATTCATTATCGTGCCCAACCATCTGGGATAGTGGATTGTTTAAAGAAAAAGATGGGGAAATAATCGAAAAGCATGTTGATGGACGTGTGAGTATACGATTTAAGCCAACATCCGCAAAAAAAACGCCTGATGCCATTGAAGGATTATCTCAATCCTTAGAACGATTAATAAAAGAGAAAACGATACCTCCTTTGGTTGTTTGGGCTGCACATAATCTGGATTTTCTATGTATTCATCCTTTCCGTGATGGAAATGGGCGTGTGTCCCGGCTACTGCTATTACTCACGTTGTACCATTTGGGATTCGCCGCCGGTCGTTACGTCAGTATAGAACGATTAATCGAGCAAAATAAAGAACGCTACGATGAAACATTAAAAATCAGCTCACAGGGGTGGCATGAAGGAAAGCATGATCCTTGGCCTTATATCAATTATCTCTTGTATATCTTGAAGTTACTCTATGCTGATTTTGAGTATTCCATTGATCATACCCCGGTTGTAAGGGGTGAGAAAACTGAAGCAGTTCGACGAGCAATACTGGGCTTTAAGGCGCCTTTCCATGTTCGTGAATTGCAACAACGGTGTCCTGAAGTGAGTTTGGATATGATCCGCAAAATTATGAAGGATATGAGCCGCGATAACGAAATTCAGTGTGTTGGGCGGGGCAGGAATGCGCATTGGCAGGTAATAGGTAATTAGATAATGTTAATGGGTAATTTAATGGGTAATGGGGCGCATTTGTGGTGGCCAAGCATGCGTGGCTTGTGCTGTCGCACTCGCGGGACCGGCTGAAGCTGGATGGAAATGGCAACGGGAGGAACCGCTATGACACGAACGACTGGCGACTGGTCCTAAGCGAAAGGGTGTTCTATTAAAAATCTCATTATTTTCGCTTGCGTTTTACGCTGATACCTGTAACAATGCGTGAAGTTGCAAAAAGGTGATTGTTTATATTTTTTTGGTGTTGACAGCCTATTTGGTGGTAAAGTAGGGTATTGAGAACGGTTGCATTAGACGCTCTCACGTCAAGACCGTAACTTTGCACGGAAAAAATTACAGTTGGGGTGTAGAATGAATGGACGAAAATGGCTGGTGTTGTTGGTGGCAGGAGCGGTGCTCACTTTTTCCTGTCTGGTGCTGATCAGGGCCCAAAAAGAGACGGAAGGTCCGTTTGTGGGTGATGATGTTGTGTCATCGGGCGCAGGGCCCACGCAGGGGAATACGGATGATTTCGCGGCGGAGAATCTGGATGCGTCAACCACGCAAGTCGTGGTGGCGGCGTCTGTCGCTGATGACGACGCACTGGCGGCCGTTGGGCATAAGGAGCCGCGGGTTGGCGAGTCCACGATGGTTGATCGTGTCGACCGGAAGGTTGTGCTTGCCCAGGTTGATTTCCCTGAATGGGTGGCGTTGGAAAATGCCAACGAACCCGCGCCGACGACGGTCACGCCGGTTATTACGGAAACGTCTAACGGCTACCATATCCGCATTGATATTCCCGGGTTCACGCACATGAACCGCGTCGAGGATGGGGTGGTGTACGACACGATAGAGATTCCGGGGTTCAGTCAGCAGACGCGCGTCGGGGAGCCGTCGGTTCCCATGCGCAATCTTATGCTTAAAATCCCCGCGGGGGTACGGCCGGTGGTGCAGATTGCGTCGCTTTCGCAGATGGCGGTCGGGATGGTGAACATGTGGCCGGCGCAACCCCTGCCGAACGATGCGGTGCCGGAGCTTGATCCGGAGCCGTTCCAGAAGGAAATGGATGTGTACAGTACGTCTGCGATGTATCCGGCTTCGGTGATTGCAGATACAAAAACCGGGGCTATGCGCAACACGCGCATCCTCACGGTGCAGGTGGCGCCGGTGCAGGTCAATCCCGTCGATCAATCCGCGCTGCTGGCCGACCGGATAGAGATTGACATTGTTTTTGAGCAGGATGCAGGCGATGACGAAACGTCGGCCCCGCTGGAATACCTGCCCGAGGGGTTCATGGACGGTACACCGGGGAAGTATGCGATTCTGCTGGATGACCAGTTTGCAACCAACACGACGCTCCTTGATTTTGTGGATTGGAAAAAGCGCAAGGGGTATGATGTGCAGGTGATCAAGACCTCGGACATCGACGCGGGCGGGGCGCCGTCCAACAGTCAGATAGTCGCCTATATGCGTGCGCTGCCTGCCGCGGAGTATCCTGAGTACCTCCTGATCATTGGCGACCACACGGCCAATAACGGGGTGCAAGGGTATTATTATTCTACGTACTATGGGGGATGGAGCGACCTGTACATCACATGCCGGGATGGGATCGATTATTTTCCTGATCTCTTTTGCGGGCGCTTGCCTGCGCGTGACAATGATGAACTGACCCTTATGCTGAGCAAGGCGTACGAGATGGATCGTTCGCCGCCAACGGAGGATTATTTTCAGCAGATTTGTGTGGCCGGACAGATTCAGGACTATCAGGATTCGTATGCGAATGAAGCGGACCGACTGTTTTGTGAAACGGCGGACTCCCTGGCTTGCTACTTCGAGCAGGATGCCGGGGGGGTAGACTATGACTGCGTACGCGCCGTTGTGAATCCGAACAACGTTACGGCGACCTGCGCCTGGAACTGGCATCACACCCCGCCCTCGATTCTCTGGAATGGCGGGGACCAGATCGGGAGTCGGATATTTGATCACTTTGTCAGTGTCTCGGAGGCGCGCCGCCGTTTGTTTGAATGCCTGAACAGGGGCATTATTCTCCTGCAGCATCGTGATCATGGCGGGATCACCGGATGGGGCGATCCGAATTTTCAAAGCGCGGATGTGCGCGCCCTGACCAACGGGGTGAAACGTCCGGCGGTCTTTTCGATCAATTGTCTGACCGGGTCCTATCACCAGGACAACAATTTCACCCGCGCGTGGCTGGAGCATACCAACGGAGGTGCATACGCGGTGTTTTCCCCGACCGATGTCAGTTATTCGTGGCTGAATGACTGGCTGACCCATGGTTTTTACGCTGCGTTTCTCAATGATTACATTACCTGGCACAATGCAGCAGTTGCTCCGAACTGGCCCAAAGACCTGCCGCTGCCGGGCGGGGCCTATGGCGCTTGTGGCAGCGCGCCGCGCCTGGGTCAAATTCTCAATTACGGGAAGATGTACATGGCGGAGAACTACTCGCAGGATGAAACCACCTTTCGTCTGTTTCATGTCTTCGGGGACCCGGAATCTTTTTTGCAGCTTCATACGCCCACGATTCCGTCGGTCAGTCATCCTCCGGTGGTCGGCGTGGGCATGTCCGATATCGAGATATCGACAGGGGAAGCGGACGCGCAGGTATGCCTTTACAGCGAGGCGTTGGGCATTCAACGGGTGACCAACACGCCCGCGTCCGGCGTAGCCTCGTTGAGTATCGCTCCGGTGGAAACCGGGACGGTGTATGTGACGGTGACCAAACAGGGACGTCGTCCGTATGAGGGGACCATTGAGGTGTCGGGTAGTGTATTGAGTTTTTCCCGGTCGGCCTATCCGGTGATGGAGAATGGTGGCAGTGTGCTGGTTACCGTGCAGCGTTCCGGCGATACCTCGTTGCTGGCGCAGGCGAGTTACGCCACGGTAGACGGTTCGGCAACGGGCGGCATCGATTTCACGCCGGTCTCCGGCACGCTGACCTTTGCCCCCGGCGTAGTGGCGCAGTCGTTTTCGGTGCCGATTCTTAATGAAAGTGTGGATGAACTGGGCGAGGAGTTTCTTCTGACCCTGACCATCCTTTCCTCCGACACGGTATTCGGGCCCTACAGCAACGCGGTGGTTCAGATCGAGGATGACGACGGGGCGGGGGAAGTGCTGGTAGGAACGAATGCGTTGACGGTTGCCGAGGACGGGGGCAGTGTATCGGTTCGGGCCGTGCGACGCAATGGACTGCATGGCGCGGTGAGTGTCGGCTATTGCACAGCGGATGGTTCGGCTGTCGCGGGACAGGATTACACCCATACGGCGGCGTCCGTCACCTTTGCGGACGGGCAACGGACTAACCTGTTCAGTATTCCCATCATCTCCGATGTAAATGACGAGGAGGCGGAAACGTTTTTTGTTTCGTTGCGCAATCCCTCGGGGGGTGTAGTGCTGGGCGCGCAGACGAATGTGGCTGTCACAATCACGGATGATGATGTGGCCGGGGAGCTGGTCTTCTCTTCAAGTCTCTATGCGGGATACGAAACCAACGGATTCGTGACATTGACCGTAGAACGGATCAACGGCAGTGACGGGCCGGTCAGTGTTGATTTCCAGACGCGGGATGGCTCCGCGTTTGCCGGGTCTGATTATGTGGCGACCAATGGCGCCCTGACCCTCGGGCACCAGGCGCTTTCAGCAAATATACAGATCCAGATTATGGATGATATGGATGAAGAGCGAAGCGAGGTATTTGATGTACTTCTGAGCAATCCCACTGGAGGCGCGTCGCTGGGCATGCCTTGCACGGCGCAGGTCATGGTGGTCAGTGATGAAGCGCCGCGCGCGGCCTTCCCGTTTTTTGAAAGCTTTGAATCCGGCGCGATGTCTAACTGTTGGGCGACCTACTCCTCGTCCTCGAACGGGCGCATTCAGGTGACCGGATACAACGTGCCGCACAGCGGCAGTTATCACCTTACCATGGATGTCCATGTTTCCGGCACGTACTCGCTCAACGAAGCCGTGTTAACCGTCAATCTTGCCGGCCAGGACGGGGTCATGCTCGAATTTTGGCACAAGGAATTTTCCGATGAAGACGAGACCATGCCCGCGTCATTCATCGGTCATTACAACGCCGACGGTGTGGCGGTCAGCGCGGACGGGACCAACTGGTACAAGGCGCAGGGGCTCACGTACAGTGACGGGATAAGTAATGCTTACAAAAAATTCAGCGTTATCCTGGATGATGTCATTGCACAGCACGGCCTGGCCTACAACGCTGATTTCCAGATCAAGTTCCAGCAATATGACAATTTCTCGATCAGCACGGACGGCTTTGCGTTTGATGATATCGAACTGAAGCAGAATTTCGGCGAAATGCAGTTTTCCAGCAATCAATACATCGGGACTGAAGGGGAGACCCTGGTGCTGCCCGTAACCAGGACCAATGGCAGCAGTCATGAAGTGAGTATTGCATATGTGGTCAGCAATGGCTCGGCCACCGCCGGTTCGGATTTCAGTCTTGTGTCCGGGATGCTGACGTTCCCATCCGGGGTGACCTCCAACAGCATCAGCATTCCCCTGATCTCGGACGGGATTCCGGAGGGGCCGGAATTCTTCTGTCTGACATTAAGGCAGCCGTCTGAAAACGCGTATGTGGGTCTTGTAAGCAACGCGGTCGTAACTATCATTGACCTGGAGGAGCCGGGCATATTCGAATGCGTCACGCCGGAATCGACATGCATGGAAACGGATGGGCAACACGCGATTACTGTTGTGCGCCGTGAAGGTTCGTACGGAACGGCGATGGTCAGTTATTTCATGTCGGACGGAACGGCGATAAGCGGCGAGGATTATGAAGCGGGGTTCGGGCTGCTCTCGTTCGCCGCCGGGGTTACCTCGCAGACGGTGAATGTGAACCTGCTGGACGACAGCTTGGAGGAACGCCCGGAGACCTTTACGTTCCATTTGAGCAATCCTACGGGAAGCAGTCGTCTCGGGGACGTCAGCAACAGCGTCATTACCATTATCAGCGACGAGGTTCCTCATGCCTCTCTGCCGTTTCTTGAGGACTTTGAATCCGGCGCACTCTCGAATTATTGGCAGACCTACACATCCGGGTCCAACGGCTATGCGGGCGTCATGTCGAATTATGTTCCGTATGCCGGTCTTTACCACGCGGTGCTGGGGATGACGAATTATACGAGCGGGGGAAACCTGAGCGAATTGATCCTGACGATG
Organism: Spartobacteria bacterium; assembly: GCA_009929845.1. Classification (GTDB taxonomy): domain Bacteria; phylum Verrucomicrobiota; class Kiritimatiellia; order RZYC01; family RZYC01; genus RZZM01. Next base: position 7,070 of record RZZM01000028.1, on the reverse strand, counting down.
GACATGCGTGAGATGCAGCATGTGATGCTCAACTTTTACCACAAGGAATTCAACGATGAAGACCATCTGATGGCTGCCTCCTTTGTCGGACATCACAATTCGGATGGCGTGGCCATCAGTGATGATGGAATCACCTGGCACAAGTTGCAGGGACTGACTACGGCGGATGGCATTACCAGCGTTTATCGTTTGTTTGAGGTCAATGTCGAAACCAATCTTCAACGGCTTGGGCTGTCCCGTGATAATTATGTGTATCTTAAGTTCCAGCAGTATGACGACACCTCGCTGACTATCGATGGATTCGCCTTTGACGATATTTCTGTCTTCGGGGAGATATGTGACGATTTGGTTGTAGTCCCGTTTGCCGACTATTCCTCCGGTGGCTATGAACACGGCCCCTTTGCGCCGGGGAGCTTTGTGTATGCGGTTTCCAACAGCGGGCTATCCGGGGTGGACTGGGTGGTGTCCTCGTCGGCGTCGTACCTGGACTTTTCCACATCGGGCGGAAGCCTGGCTGCCGGCGCCGCGCTGGATGTAACCGCCTCGTTCAATGAAGCGGTCACCAACGTGTTGCCCGGCGAGTATGACATTGTTATCACGTTCAGTAATGTCATGACGGCGATTACCCGGGAGCGGCATATCGCGCTGACGGTAGAGGCGCTACCCGATCCGCCAGCGGTCCCCTATAATCCATCGCCGGCCGACCTGGCGCAACAGGTTGACCTGGACGCGGACTTGTCGTGGTGCGCCACGCAGGCGGTTTACGCGACAACCGGCGAAATGGCGGGAGCGCAACCGATAGACACGATGGTCCAGGTGCTGGCCTTTGTCCCGTATGTCGATATGTATGTCGGGGGTGAATATGATAAAACCCTGGAGGCCATTTCGGAACACTATACCGGGTTTACCGTGACCAATACGACGACGCTGGACCCGGCGGTCCTGTCCTCGCAATTGTTGGGCAAAGATGTGTTGCTGATGCCCGAACAGGAGCGGTGGACCTTGTCCGGCATGAGCAGTTTCGGTACAGCCGCGGCGACGGTTCTGTCCGATTTTGTGGCGCGGGGCGGGCGCATGGTCGTATGTGATTTCACGCCCTTTGATGGCTATCCCTCCCTGCTTCGGAATGCGGGACTGATGAATGTCAATTACCTTACCAGCATATCGTCCCAGATCGGAACCGTTACGCGGGAGCATCCGATTACCGAGGGGGTTGCTTACAATTATTACCTGGCCAACGGCAGTGTCTGTTACGCGGGGAGCCACGACGGTATAGAACTGGTCGAGCAGACCAGTAGCGGGAATCCTTCCGTCATCTACCGGGAGTATGGCCAGGGCGATATTGTCCTCATCGGCAGCGACTTTTTCAGCTACAATACTGATCAGGCGCGCCTGATAGCCAATTGCATTGAAAGCGCAAAGGTTGGCGGCATGACCTACGAGGTGCGTTTCGATACAGTGAATCCACCGGTGGCCATCGCGGCGGAGGGTCATTCGTTCCCGTTCCTGGAGATGGATCGACTGTCGCGTGGGACAATGTATTACTGGCAGGTGACGGCCAGCAATATGGCCGGGTGCGTTACCGGGCCGGTCTGGCGGTTTACCACCATGTTTGTCGGGGATATCCATGTAACCGATTCGGTGGCGCCGTTCAACGACCTGTCCATCCCCTTCGGGGAGGTGGTGGTGAATTCATGCCGGTCGGAAACGCTGACTCTGGCCAACACCAATGCCACCCATGATCTGCTGGTCACCAATCTCTCCATCAGCGGAAACGGATTTTCCATAACCAATTATCCCTCGCTCCCGATAACGATTTCCCCGACCACCTCGGTTTCTCTGGATGTGGTGTATGAACCCCTCTCCACAGGAACGGACTCGGGCATGATCACGCTATGCAGCACGGACGAAGACGAGCCGGTACTGGAGGTGAGCGTTTCCGCAACGGCGGTGGAGGATTACCTGCATATCACCCCGGTGTCCCGGTTTGAATCGCGCGGTCACCCCGGCGGCCCCTTCGAGCCCGCGGCCTCCGTGTACACTCTCTGGAACGCCAGTCTTTCCAATCTCGACTGGACAGCGCAAAGCGACGCGGTCTGGCTTCAGGGGTCGCCGACATCCGGCGTCCTGCTGCCCGGCCAAACGCAGGAGGTTACCTTTGCGGTTGCGTCCTCCGCCGCCAGTCTGCCCGAGGGCGCGTACAACGCCACGGTGGTGTTTTCGAATCACCTGACCGGGTTGGACCATCACCTTCAGGCCACACTCGACGTCTACACCAGTCCCAACATCGTCCTGACCCCGGCAAGTCTCTATATAACCAACCGTGTCGGGCAGACGATGGATCGCGACATACACATCGCGAACACCGGGGACGCGACTCTGCAGTTCACGCTGAGGGCGCGGGAAACGGGCCGTGAACGGGATGACGCGCGCGATGTCGATGTGCGCGTTTCAGGGAACAGCCTCGCGCTTGATTATTCGTTCCAATCTCCCGTCTATGAGTCGATGCAGGGAATACGGATGGACGGGATGGAGCAATATCAGCGTACGGGATTGCCCATTCTTCCTGTACGACCCGTCACCCTGCTGATTCCCTATGGAAAGAAACCCGGACGGATTCAGGTGACCCCGGAATCAACAACCTTGTTGGACGGGGCGTGTGAACTGCCTCCGGCTCAGCCCCCGGTCCCCCTGAGCGCGGACGCCATACCGGCGTCTGTCGCGCCGGACCCGGCGGTCTACCTGAGTGACGCGGACTGGCCGACCGTGGACTACGAAGTGGTCGGCACGCAATCCAAACGCGGGTATCAGGCGTTGGTCCTGAACCTGTTCCCGGTCAAGTACAATCCGGTTTCCGGCGCAGTCTCCTGGGCGGAGCGAATGCGCGTTTCCGTGGAATGGCTCGACGCGGACAGTGCGCAATCGGTGCAGCCGACGCGTGAGCTTGTTTATCGGCTTGCAGGGAGTGTGGATAATCCCGAGGCGCTTGATACTTATCCTGAACAGCCGGTTTCATCCCATGAGGGATTGGCGGATTTGCCTGCGGGCGGACCCTATGACTACATTATCATCACCACCCCTGAGTTGGAGGCGGCGCCCGGCCCGTACAACTTCCAGGCCCTGCAAAGCGCCAAGAACGGGCGCGGGGTGAAGACGCTGATTGTCACCACCAACTGGATATATGCCAACTATCCCGGCACGCGTCCCGATGGCGGTACGGACAACCAGACGCGTATCCGAAACTTCCTGATTGATGCCTACCAGACCTGGGGCACGCGTTATGTGTTGCTTGGCGCTACTGATCCGGCGGTCCCCGCGCGCAAATTCTGGTGCGACCCCTATGCCGGGTCCAGTTATGCGACGGAAATGCCGGTGGATATGTATTATGGATGCCTGGATCCGGTGGCCTGTACCTTTGATTACGATGCCGACGGGGTCTATGGCGAGCCCTACGACGGTGTCGGCGGCGGGGATGTCGACCTCTGCGCGGAACTCTATGTCGGGCGCGCTGCCGTGGGGAACACAACTGAATTGGCCAACTTTGTGCGCAAGACGTTAACCTATGAAATGCAGCGGGGCGATTACCTGCCGAATGTAATGATGGTGGGCGAATATCTGGGCTTTGGCGGGGTGGCCGACTATGCCAAAAACGCCATGGAGCAGATTCGTGCGGGCGGGGACTATGACGGGTATTTCACCTATGGCTTCGAGAATAACACCCAGTCGCATTTCTACGACTTCAATACGGAGACCAACCTCTATGACGCCGACGGGACCTGGGCAAAATCAACGCTTCTCGCGCACATGAACCAGGGGGTGCATATCATCAATCACCTGGGGCATGCCAACAAGACCTATGACATGAAGCTCTATACCTCCGATTTGCTGTCGCTGACCAATACGCAATACTTCTTCGCCTACTCCCAGGGGTGCAATCCCGGCTGGCTGGATTCCGCGAACTGCTTTGCCGAGGAGATAACGGCGATGGAATACGGCGCGTTTGCGGTGGTCATGAACGCCCGGTACGGATGGGGCAGCTCGTACAGTACCGATGGGCCGTCGCAGCGTTTCGACCGGCAGTTCTGGGATGCGGTGCTGGATGAAAACATGCTCGAATTGGGCCGCGCCAATCAGGACAGCAAGGAGGACAATCTCTGGGATATCAATGGCTCTTGTATTCGTTGGTGTTACTATGAATTGAATCTCTTTGGCGATCCGGAATTACGTCTGCAGGTGGAGGATGTCTGTGAATGGATGATCCCGGAGGCCGAGGCGGGTACCGTGGAGGTGTCATCGGCCACCAACCTTACGGTTACCTTCGATGCCACCGATATGGGCGAGGGGACCTATTACGGCACGATCATCCTCTCCGGCAATGATGTGAACCATCCGGTCGTTTCGGTCCCGGTCTGCATGTATGTGCTGGCCGATGACCTGATGCTTACGCCCGCGCTGAGTTTCACGGGCCGGGCGTACGAGGGCGGGCCGTTTGAGCCCGTCGAACAACAGTACCATTTGCACAACGCGGGCGCCGCACCATTGAACTGGACCGCCTTATGCACGCAGTCGTGGGTGGATGTGACGCCGTCCGGCGGACTGCTGCAACCCGGACAGGATGTCGATGTAACCGCGCGCCTCAACAGCCTGGCCGCGCAGCTTCCACCGGGCTTGTACCACGGCACGGTCGCTTTCAGCAACGTGACCTCAGGATATCATGCGCAACGTACCGCCGCCGCCGAAGTGATGGCGCTGGGGGTCAACATGCTCGATAACGGCAGTTTTGAATTGCAGGGCACCGATACCTACCAGGCGCGAAGCTGGCAGTACAACAATCCCGATACACATGGCGGGAAGTGGGGGTCGGCCAGCCGCCGGAATTGGCGGCACTACCCGGAATACGCGTCCGGGGCCTGGTGCGGCACCATCTGTGGAAGCTGGTTTGCCGGCGATACCGAGGGCGGCTGGTGGCAGGACGCGAAACTGCCGGTCTATCCCGGACGACGCTACCGCTTCTCCGGCTGGTTCTTCGCGGATACCACGGAGCCTTCGGGGCCCTGGACGGCGGACGAACAGAAAATGTCATTGGAGTTCCGGGCCGACGGGCCGGACGTGAGCGCGATCCTTTCAACCGTCGAACTGGACTTGACCGATATCAATGAAACCTGGCAGTACCGCTACCTGGAAGGGGTGGCGCCCGAGGGAACGCGCTGGGTACGTTGCGTGATTCATGCGTCCGGCATCGGCGAAAAGGCGGCCCTGCAATTTGATGCGTTGCGCCTTGAGGGCGTCGGCGCGCAGGCGCGTACCCTTCATGTCGCCAAAACCGGCGCGCACCTCTTCCCGTACGCCGACTGGGCGACGGCGGCGACCAATATCCATGATGCGGTCGCGGAAGCCAATGACGGCAACACGGTGTTGATTGACGATGGTGTCTATGAATGCTCAACCCCGGTGCTGGTAATGCGGAATATTTCCATACAGAGCAGGAACGGGCTGGCATCCACCGTGGTGGATGGCATGGACACCTCCGGTTGTTTCCGGGTTCATGCGACAGAGGCGGCCATTGATGGCCTGACCCTGACGCATGGCAACCCCCAGGGTGACTGGCCGGACAACATGGGCGGCGCAGTTTTTCTGAACGCGGGGGGCATCCTGCGAAATTGTCTGGTCTATGATAACCGAAGCGCCATGCATGGTGGTGGCGCGGCCTGTTTCAACGGTGGGGTGATCACCAATTGCACATTTTCGGATAATACGGCCACCTATGGCGGAGGCGGTGTGTACATGTTTGGTGGCGGATTGGTTTCGGCCTGCACCATCATGACCAATTTTGCGCATGATGGCGCGGGCATCAAGTGCCAGAACGGGTTGCCCGCCGTGTATGATTGCCTCGTTACCGAAAATCATGGAACCGGCGGCGGCGCGGGCATTGACTGCCCGATGACCTCCGGCGAATTCGTGAACTGTCGGATTCAGAACAATCACGGCGGCTGGGCCGGCGGTATGGTATTCTGGAACAGTTGGGTCGACCCCTATGTAACCCCGGTGGTGGAGAACTGCATTATTTCCGGCAACTACGGGTCCTATGGCGGCGGTATGATCTGCTGCGGCGTCAATGTGCGTATTCGTAATTCGACCATTGCCTTTAACACCGCCGCCAATCATGCGGGCGGGGTGACGGTATACGACGGCGCGACGCCACAGGTCATCAACAGTATTGTCTGGGGCAACAGTCCCGCGCAGTTTTACGGTTCGGGCGCAAGTGTGGCCTCCGCCTGTGTTCAGGGCGGATACCCCGGCACGGGCATCATCACCGCGGACCCGGTCCTGAACGCGGGAACCTGTGAGCTGCAAACCGGTTCCTCCTGTATTGATGCCGGGGTGTCGGATATGGACGGAGTGGACGCCATCCTTTCCGAAACACAAGACATAACGGGCATACCAAGGCCGCTGGATGGCGACGACAACGGGTTGCCTGCCCTGGATATCGGCGCCCATGAATTTGTACACGCCACCGCCGATACCGACAAAGATGGTCTGTCCGACCGTGTTGAAATTGACACCTATCCGACCAGCCCGCTCAATCCCGACTGTGATAATGACGGACAGTTGGATGGCGCGGAAGTCATTGCCGGAACCAGTCCGCTTGATGCGTCGGAATTCTTTGGCTGTGAACCCGATGTCCAGTCGGGGAGTGGAATCCTCCGATGGCAGAGTCAGCTTGACCGCCGTTATACCGTGCAGAAGCGCACAAGCCTGAGCCTGCCCTGGGACGATGTAACAGGCTACATTCAGATATCGGGCACCGGCGCCGTCATGAGCTGCCCGGTTGACCCCGATGGCACGGAATATTACCGGGTACAGGTGGAGATGATCGACTGACGCATTTTGGATTTCACATTCCCGGGTTCAATATCGGAGCGAAACAGGTTTTTTTTGGGATTGTGGATGCTTTATGCCGTAGGCATTATACGGACATTCTTTTAGCGGTCTTGTGTATCTCCCTTATATGCAAGTAATAACGTCGAAATTCGATCTAAAAATGACTGGCTACATCATCTTGACCCCCA
>RZZM01000282.1 GCA_009929845.1 Spartobacteria bacterium | reverse complement strand
TACAGGCCTGTTCTACCACGTCTTCGATCACTCCAGTCAGTCCTTCGTTAAACGGACTGGTAACCAGAAATAGACCGCCATAGTCCGGCAGGTTAACGTTGTTTTCGGTTTGGGCTTTGGTGATCCGTTTGGTACGTGTGCTGTACACCGTTCCACCCACAATTGAATGGTACGCTCACCTTTGCCAATTGACCGAGCTATCTGCTTATATTGCGCCAGACCCATCTCATATATCATAACCAGACAAGACGTTCGACCGCTCGGTCTTTAATGTCATAGGTGTACAACTGAGTATCCTTGCCGACCGGGGCGATGGCCGCACCTACTGATCGGGTGGACGCCGCGCGTCCCATCCATAGTCGATATAGTTCCAGGTCACGGTATCGCCGCGCAACCGGATATTCAGGAAGCCCTCTTCCGTGCCCAGCCAGGGACCGCGCCACCATTTCGCGCAGATCGCGCCGCCGGTTAAAAACCACGAGCCCCGCCACTGAATCGCTTCGAAAGCATGGGTGTGTCCCTGCAAAACCAACAGCAAATGATGCCGCGCAAAGAGTTCAAGCACTTCATCATTATTCATGACCATGCCCCGGACAGGGATGGTGTCGGCGCCGTCGACCGCCTGGTAGAAGGCTGTCAACAGCGGAAAGTGCGTCACGAGAATGATGGGGGTTTCCGGCGCCACCTGTCGCAGGTCCTCTTTAAGCCACGCCAACTGCGCCGAATCAATACGTCCCTCATAGCCATACGGGTTGGCGGTGGTCAGTTGCGGGGAGTTCAGCAGGATGAAATGGTACCCGCCCGTATCGAATGAACGGTAGGTTTGCTCCAGGCCGAATGTTTCCCCGAACAGGGCGCGCGGGTCGCCGGCGGGCGGACTTCCGTCGGACGGCCGGGCCCCCACCAGGTCGTGGTTTCCCATGACCACATGGACCGGCGAGGTAATGCCGTTGTGAAGGTGCATGTAGGCGTCCCAGAATGGTCCGGTAGTCCCCACCGCGGCCTGGAAGCCATCCGTAATCAGATCGCCCCCGGCAATAACAAACGCGGGGTGGCAATCATTGATGACGCGCGCGGCCTTGCGCAAGGCCTCCGGTGTATCCCATTGCGGACGCGCGTGGACGTCTGTAAAGAACACAAAATCCAGCGAAGTCGCCTCGCGCTCCGCGGCGCAACCCACAACACCCGGCCATGCCAGCGCCAACCCCAATCCGATGATCCACTTTTTCATGCCGGTGATTCCTGTCTTTTTTTCATTGTACCGGCTCCTTTCCGAATTTCAACGCGATACCCGCCAAAACCACAACCAGCAGTGCCACCCCGGCCAGCAGGACCCATTGCGGGCAACAGGTGATCAGGTGGGCACTGACCGGGCTGACATACCTGAACGCCGGGTCCATCCGCTTTTCCAGGTAATCGATGCGTCCGCGCGGATGCACATATGACGATCCGGCCATGGTATTGGAAAAATAGGTTTCCAGCAGTTGATTCTCCCGAAAAGCCACCGTCGCGTGCAGGGTTTCCATCTCGGGATCATCGCGATACTTCGGCAGCACATCCATATAATGGTCCCTCCTGAAAAGGTGGATACGCGCCTCATGGGCGAAGGGGTCCACGGCCGCGGTGACCGTCTCCAGGAATTCCACATACTTTTTGGGGTCACTGTACGCCTCGAGTACCCCACGCACCTCCGGTCCGCGCGCCCGGTCCTGGGCGATCAGTTCTTCACGGGTCAGCCGCGAATAAAAGCCGCCCAGTCCGGGGTCGTCGTGATAGTAGCCATATTCCGCCATGGTGCTCAGGTTGGAACGCAGAAACGCCAGGGCGGGAATATCTGCCGTGTACCATTCAACCGCTGCCGGTGTATTGCACAGGCAAACGCCCAGCAGGAGGCTGCACGCGATGCCCAGCGCGCACGCCAGGCGAATTGACCGGGGACGCGCCTTACATGAGATGATGGCCGGGCTGATGCCTTTCCAGATGGCCACCTGGATGAGCAGCACCCCGAAACTGTTCAACCAGACATCCCGGAAGTCCCAGTACCGGCGCGGGACGACCCATTGGATGATTTCATCCATCGTGCCGATCAATGTGCCCCCCAGAATGGCGGAGATATAAATGGAGGGATCGCGCACCCGGTGGCTCAGCGCCCGGAACAGCAGCAGTCCCAGCGCGCCGTATTCCAGGAAATGCAGGGCCTCTTCCGGGGAAGACTTCAATTGCGCGGTGTACCAGGCGAGCACCATTCCGCTCCCGCCCAGCCACAGCAGGTTTTTCCAGGAACGGGCCTGACGCAAACGAACCACGTACAGGGCCATCGCCCCCGCGCCCAGGACAATCCCCATATACACCAGGTCACGGAAAATGCCCCGGCCATACTGATCCGAAAAATACCGTTGCAAGAAGCGCGCAAACGGTATCGTCAGATAGATCACACCCGTCCACACCCCGACATACAGCCAGGAAACCCATTCTTTTTCTCTTGGCGGAAAGCTAAACACACGGACTCCATTTCAGAAGGCGGCCCACAACCCCCTTCCTGATTTTCAGTCTTTGTCCTGCTCCCGGGATGCCTCGGTCTGCTGATGTTCCAAGACAATCAGGTCCGAAAGGATGTTTAATGTTTCATTCAGGATGATATCCGCCGCCGCCTTTTCTTCCTCATCGGATGCGACCTCGTCATTCTCTTCCTCGTACATTTCGATGGCAATCGGCTCGCTCTCCTTCATCAGCTCAGCCATTTCCCGTTCCCGGCGGGCCATGTCCAACCGGTCAGACATACGCAACGAGATATCCGTCGAGCGCTGCTTTTCCCCGAGATGCTTCAGCAACTTTTCGTAGGCGAGGAACTTCTCGTCCGCTTCCCTGCGATCAATCGACTGGCGGATCAGCTTCGGCAGCGCGGCCCGGATATCCACTTCCTGCCGGTACAGGGCCGGCTCCACCAGGGACCACGGCAACGGGTTGTTCAGGTACTCCTCGCCGATATCCATGAAATCGAGCATGGACGGGATGACAATGTCCGGGCGTATCCCCTCCATCTGTGTCGATCCGCCCGCAATACGGTAAAAACTGGCGGTGGTGAATTTCAGCGTGCCCAGCTCCGGACGCGACTTGCGCAGGCTGATGAGGGATTGCACCGTTCCCTTTCCGTGTGTCTTGGAGTCGCCTACAATCACCGCGCGACCGTAATCACCGAGCGCCCCGGCGAGAATTTCCGAAGCGGAGGCGCTTTGGCGGTTGACCAGCACCACCAGCGGTTTATCGCACACCTGCACCGGGTCGGCATCGCTGAGCACCTGGACGCCCTGCGCGCTCTTAACCTGCACCACCGGCCCGCTGTCAATGAACAATCCCGTCATTTCAACAGCCTCATTGAGCAGGCCGCCGCCGTTATTGCGCAAATCCAGAACCACCCCCTCCACCTGATTGGTGGCAAATTCTTTCAGGATGCGCTCCACGTCCCGCGTGACACTCCGCGCCTCTTTATTTCCCTCGTTGCGGCCCAACACATCCGCATAGAAATCCGGCACCCGGATAATCCCCAGGTTGCGCACCACCCCGTCGGGCCCGGTGAACGCCTCGACACGCCCCTTGGCGGCGCGCTCCTCCAGCTTCACCTCGTCGCGGACGATCGAAATCTTCTTGCGCGTGGTCCCCGAGGGATCCGACGCGGGAATAACCACCAGCACCACCGTAGTGTTCTTTTCCCCCCGGATCAACCGTACGCTCTTGCTCAACGGCCAATGCGTGATGTCCACCGGCGGTTCTTTCCCCTGCCCGACCGCCACGATTTTATCGCCCGGCTTGAGCTGACCCTCCTGCTCGGCGGGACCGCCGGGGATCAGGCTGACCACCTTGGCGGCGCCATCCTCAATGCTCAGCAACGCCCCGATCCCCACCAGCGAAAGTTTCATATTGATATCAAAATCCTCGGTGTTGTTCGCCGACATATATTCGGAATGGGGGTCGTAGGCCCGCACAAACGAGGTGATAAAGAGGGGATACAGCCAGTGGCCGTCGTTGTCGCTGAGGACTTCCAGGTACTGATTGTACTGCTTGCGGATTTCATCCTGGGGCGATAGCTTCTCTTCCACCGTCACCAGCTCGTTGGTCAGCCCGCCCTCCGGCACACTGTTTGTCCCGATTTCCGCCTCCTCTTCCTCGGCCAACTGTTCCGAAATCAGGCGGGCCAGCAGTTGGTTTTTCACCTTTTTGCGCCAGATATCGTCCCATTCAGCCTCATCCGTCGGCCACGGCGCCTCCTTGCGCTTCCACCGGTAGCTCTCGTCCATGTCGTAATCAAACTCCCCGTCCAGCAACGTGTTGACATACGCAACCCGGTTGCTCACCCGGTTCATGAAGCGGTAATAGACCTTCAACGGGAAATCCACGTTCCCGTAACGGAGCCGGTTGTCCAGGTTGGTCGCCTCGCTGTTAAATTCCATTATGTCCGCCGCAAGAAAGTACGTGTGATCGTAGTCGAGGGCATTCAGGAAATTATTCAATGCATTGGTGGCAATGTGGTCATCGCAGGGAATCTGCAAGAGATGGACATAGGGCAACTGGCGGGCGACAATCGACGAGGCAATCTCGTACGACCGCCGGGTATCGTCATCCACCGGCGCAAGCGCCCAGCAGCGGATAAGGCTTAAAGATGCGAGAACAACAAATATCAATTTTCTATTAATCATAAGGCCTACAGCATCTTCAAAATCGCGCAAATAATCAAACATTATATTCGGAAAGAAGAAAAAGCCCGCGTCAAGACGCCTCACGAACAAAAAAAAACTTGCCAAAAATGCTATACATTTCAAAAAACCCATCGTACGCTTAGGTGTTTGGAATAGAAAAGGTGTGAAATAATCATGAAAAAAATAGATAAGAACAGGGCAACAGTCCGGTTGTTAAGCGTTTTAGCAGTCTGTGGATTAGTCTGCGTGAGCGCCGTTGGCGCGGCGGCATCCGTCAAGTGCCAGCCGACCAAAGGCGTACCGTACGGGCACCGCAAGATTGCCAACACCACCTTTGTCGCCTTTGATACGGAAACGACCGGCTTCAGCGCCAAGAAGGACCGCATCGTGGAAATCGCGGGCGTCAAATACCGCAACGGTGAAATAATCGAACGTAGAACCTGGCTGATCAATCCGCAACGCAAGATGCCCTACTGGGCGGAACGCGTCCACGGTATCAGCGATGCCATGCTCGCCGACCAGCCCACCTTCGCCGAGATCTACCCGGAATTCCTCGAATTCATCGACGGCAGCGTCCTGATGGCGCATAACGCGACCTTTGATGTCGGCTTCCTCCAGGAAGAGATCAAACGTATCGGCGCCGACCTCCCGCCCAATAAGACCATCGACAGCCTGCCCCTTTTCCGCGCATGGTACCCCGAGGTCAAGCGCCACAACCTCGAGGCCATGGCCGAACACCTGCACGTCAACAACGGTGGCTTCCACCGCGCCCTGGCTGATTCAGTCTATATCGCACTGATCCTGGACGAAGGGCTCAAGCGCTTTGACGACTCCGCCCGCCTCCGCGACATCTACAGTGACGCCGGCGGCCCCCTGAGCTTCTGAAAGGCCGTTAGGCTGTATGAACAATCTCCCGCAGGGGAATCTCCCACTCTTCCGGGTAATGATCGTCCGGTGGCTGGTCGAACAGGTCCTTGCTCCAGTGGATGATGGCGTGTACGTGCGCGGCGGTGATGGCGGTGAGTGTGGTCTCTAAATCCAGCAGCAGGCTTCGGTCTGAGAGTTCATCCTTCATCCCGATACGATGCCACAGCCCCCTGCCACAGGCAAGGACCGTCTCTGTCCACGGGCCACTTGACTATTACCTCCCACTCAACGTATCCCTCGCCGGAGGCAAGCTTAGCGCCCTTTGTGTTGCATCGGGGTTATCTGCGCTTATCCGTGGTTAAAAAATAGGGTTATTGAGAAGTTCGATTAACAGATGACAACCGACCCGGTTTCTGCTAGCATTTCCCCCGGTAAATAAGTTCAACGAAAGGGTCTGCGATGACATCAGATGACGTAAAGAGGTTGGGGTTGTTCAGTTGTTCCGCGGTTGTTGCCGGCAATATGATGGGCTCGGGCATTGCCCTGCTGCCTTCGAGCCTGGCAAAAATCGGCTCCATCGCCATATGGGGCTGGCTGCTGGCGGGCATCGGCGCGCTGGCGCTGGCTTTTGTCTACGCCAAACTGGGGACCACCGACCCCCAGGAAGGCGGGCCGGTGGCCTACGCGGGTGAAGTGGCCCCTATTTTCGGTTATCAGGCCGGCCTGCTTTATTTCCATGCGGGCTGGATCGGGAACCTGGCCATCGCCATTACCGGCGTGGATTACCTGTCCGTTTTTTTTCCCTCGCTGACCTCCCCCATTCCCGCGGGCATCGCCACCATCGTCATCAT
>RZZM01000714.1 GCA_009929845.1 Spartobacteria bacterium | reverse complement strand
TTTTGTGTCTCGTACATGTGGCAGACAATGTGCGGGTCTTTTGGTTTAATGGCGTCATCGATCCACACCGACAGCATATCGGCATCGGTCGGGGCCTGCGTTGAAATCACAAACAGCAGCGGGTTGTCGTGCGCGCCCTGGGCGGTTGTGATGGCGTCCACAAAATCATCACGTGGCCCCCGCACCTGGCCCACCTCGTCCAGTATGGCGACCTTCGGGGAGCCGCCGATGTTGGTGGTGGCGTCAGCAGACAGGGCCTGATATTCGGTGTTTAACGCCAGGCCATACAGGCGCTTGCCGCTTGGAACGATACGCACCACATCAGACAGCTTCGGATTTAGCTGGATCATTTTTCGGGCATATCGAAACACCAGCGCCGCCTGGTCACGGGAACGGGCGCCGGACGCGACCTCACTGTTGAGGTCCGCTTCGGGTCCGGCCAGGTGCAGAACAACAACCGTGGCAATAGTGGCCGTTTTTGAGTTTTTGCGGCCAATTGACAGCATAGCCATCTGCGTTCCAGCGGGGTTGTCATAAACGGAGTAGAAAAAGGCCTGCTGAAAATCGGCCAGCACAAGCGGCTTGCCGACAAATTTACCTTCAGGCACGATGCAGCAGCGCTCGATAAAGCACATATTGCGCTCAGCCCTGGTCATCCGGGAAACCGGAAGTTTGCGCCAGTTACGCAGCTTCGGAACCGGGCCGCAACGGACAGCGCTTGCGATGTGCTGAGGCAATTTAGCCATTCAGTCGGGCCGGGCGGGCGATAAGGTCGTCGTCGTAGGCGGTAACGGCGGTGGCGACCTCCCGTTGTTTTTTGTTGCGGGAGACCTCGTCCTGACTTTTGCCGATAGTGGCCTCGGCGTGAACGTGAATCAGCCGGGCAATGGCGATTGACCTTTTGGAAAGCATTTCGACCAGCTGGTGCTTCGGATTGACAATCGGCCTGCTGTTTAAAGGCGTGATTACGTCGCCTTCCTCTCGAATCTCGTTGCGAAGCCGTTCAATGTCGGCCAGTGCACAGGCCATGCTTGCCGCATGCTCAAGGTCCGGTGCGGTCCATGCGGCGTATTCTCTGCACGAAACAATAGCCCACCAGTGAGGCATGGCATGCTCCGGAACTGTGATATGTGACGGCGGGTGCGGCGGTGCGGCCCGTGCCATTTCGCCCTCGGTTGCAAAACTGTCTGAACGTCTGCGTTTCATTGGTAAGCCCTTTGGGAATTTAGGTTAGCAGTAGCCCCCCTTAGCCGTATACGGTCCCGGAGCAAAAGTTCATTTTTTTGAACTCCCCCCTAC
>RZZM01000027.1 GCA_009929845.1 Spartobacteria bacterium | reverse complement strand
GATTGCCCAAACGATCCATCCTGACAGGATTCATCTGAACACCGTGGTTCGTCCCCCGGCGCAGGCCACTCTACAGCCTGTTTCGGAACAGACGCTTCAGCGACTGCTGCCGGTATTTGGTCCGAATGCCGAAATCACCGCCCGTTTCCGTCCTTCCACAGGCGGCCCCATCCGGATAGATGCCGCGCGCATCCGTTCCATCCTTGAACGACGCCCCTGCACCCTGCCCCAACTGTGCGAGGCCTTCGGGCTACCGGAAAGCGCCCTGCGGCCGGTGATTGAACAACTGCTGGCCGCCGGGACCATTATCGAGGACCCACGCGCAGACGGCACCTATTTGAAAATGGCGTCTTCCTGAGCATTTGGACAAACACAGTTCGCGGGGATGAGCGATGAAAAGAGTGCGATTGAAATTGGCGACGGGGAGGGGCATTGTCCTCAATGCCCGGATGCACCGGGAAGCTTTCCGCTAATCCTGAAGTGGGCTGGATAATCCAGTCGCTGAGGACCCGCCTTCATAAATTACGGCGGGACAAGCAGCGACCCTCCCGCTTGGAATATTTGCCAAGCGCAGAATGCAAAAAATACACTGGAAGTATTTGATATTTCATGGAAATCGTAGTATCTGTACGCCCATTTCAATTGTGTTTATGCAATATTGTCAGAGTAATTATATGAATTTATTTCGTAGTAAAGGAGCTAAAGAATGCCAAAAGACCCGCTGACCCCCTACGGGAACAGGCCGATGGTCACCCCCATCGTGCATGCTGTGAATTATGAATACGAATCCTTCGAGGTGCTGCGCCAGATCACGGATGGCGAAGTGGACGGCTACACCTACCATCGGGATGACAACCCTACGGTGCGCGCCGTCGAAAAAACGGTCGCGGCCATGGAAGGGGCGGAGGACTGCATTATCTGCACTACCGGCATGGCCGCCTGCACGATGGTCTACCTGACCTATCTGCACGCGGGGGATCACCTGATCCTGTTTCATGATGTCTATGGCGCGCACTACAAGGTCTCCCTGATTCTGGAACGTATGGGAATCGATATCACCTGGCTGGACGCCGCGCACAGTCACCTGATCGATGAGCACATCAAAGACACCACCCGAATGATCTTCCTGGAAACCCCGACCAATCCTTTGTGCAAGGTGATCGACATCGCCGCGATGCGCCAGGCCGCTGATCGTGTGGGGGCCATGCTGATCGTGGACAACACCTTTGCCACCCCCTATCACCAGCGGCCCCTGGAACTGGGCGCCCACCTGGTCGTGCACAGCGCCACCAAGGCGCTGGGCGGACACAATGACCTGATGGCGGGCGCGATCGCCGGGTCCAAGGATGACTACGACAAACTCTGGTTCACCCGCCAGGCCATCGGAACCACCCTGGACGCCTACTCGGCCTCCCTGCTCGAACGCGGCCTGAAAACCTTCGAACTGCGCGCACAGCGCATGGCCGAAAACGGCCTGGCGATTGCCGAATTTCTGGCGCAACATCCGAAGATATCTCACCTGTCCTATCCGGGACTGCCGGACGCAAACCAATATGAGGTTTCCTGCCGTCAGATGAAAAACGGATTCGGCGGCATGCTTTCTTTTGATGTAGGCGACACCGAGGACGATGCCAAGAAATTCATCACGGAACTCGAAGTCATCTATCACGCGGTAAGCCTCGGCGCCACGGAAACGTTGGTCTGCATCCCCTATCTGACCACTATGCTTTACCTGCCGCCCGAGCGTCGCCTGGGCTTCGGCGTCTTGAACAACACCGTCCGCCTCTCGGCGGGCATAGAAGAACCGGACCGGTTGATCAACGATTTAAAACAGGCCCTGGATAAAATTTAATTAAAGGAGATAAATCGACTATGACGAATTCATGCAGCAGTTGCGGCGATAACAGCACGTGTCCGAGCGCACAGCAACCAGGCGCGGCCTGTCCCAGCGCGCAACAGGCGCCCGCGCGCGACGAAGAGCAGGTCCTTAAGAACCGGCTCAAACAGATAAAAAAGAAGATACTCGTCCTCTCCGGCAAGGGCGGTGTAGGCAAAAGCACCGTGGCGGCCAACCTGGCCCTGGCGCTCGAAAAAACCGGACGGCAGGTCGGCCTGCTGGATATTGATATTCACGGTCCGAGTATCCCCAAACTGCTCAACCTCGAGAACCGGCAACTGGTCTCCTCGGAAGACGGCATCGAACCGATGCCTTTGGGCGGACTGAAGGTCATGTCGATCGGTTTCCTGTTGAAAGACCCCGACGACGCATTGATCTGGCGGGGTCCCATGAAGCATGGGGTAATCAAGCAATTTCTGACTGACGTGGCCTGGGGTGAACTCGACTTTCTGATCGTCGATGCCCCTCCGGGCACCGGCGATGAACCCTTGGCCGTTGCCCAGTTGCTGGGTGATGTCGACGGGGCCATTATCGTGACCACCCCGCAGGACCTGGCCATCACCGATGTGCGTAAATCCATCACCTTCTGTCATAAACTGAACATGCCCGTGCTGGGTGTGATTGAGAATATGAGCGGCTTTGTCTGTCCGGACTGCGGCGCACGGCACGACATCTTCAAGAGCGGCGGCGGCGAGACCATGGCGGAGCGACTGCATGTCCCCTTTCTGGGCAGAATCCCCATCGACCCGGAGATTGTGCGCTCCTCGGACAGTGGGGTCCCCCACGTGCACACCCATGCCGAAGGCGCTTCCGCGCAGGCCTTCATGCAGGCCGTGCGACCGATCATCGAAATGCTGTGATGAACAGCAACGACGTCATACGGATACGCGACTGGTTTACGGATTATGTGGCGACCTTCCGCGAAGATGGACAACTGCATCGCTTCCTGCAGTTGAAGTATGAACACAGCGCCCGGGTGGCGGACGAGGCCCGGGATCTGGCGGGTGACCTGCATTGGCCCCGGGAAGAGGTGTGCCTGGCGGAGGCCCTGGGGTGGCTGCATGATATCGGACGGTTCTCACAGTTCCGTGATTTCCAGTGCTTTCACGACGCCATCTCGGTGAATCACGGGTTGCGCGGCTGGGAAGACCTGCAGAAGCACGACATACTCGATACCCTGAACCCCTACGACCAGCATATCCTGCTCACCGGTATCCGGCATCACAATGCCCGTGAACTCCCGGCGGATATCGACAGCGAATGCCTTCGGTTCCTTATGTTGATCCGCGACGCAGACAAGCTGGATATTTACAACGTGGTGTACGAGGTGTGTGAATCCGGCGAATCTGAACGTTTTGCCGAAATGCTGCCCGGAGTCGATATCCATGCCCCGCCCAATCCGGTCCTCGTGGAAGAATTAAGAACCACCGGCTCCTGCTCCTACACCCATGCACGCTCGCTGGCGGATATTTTTCTCATTCAGTTGTGCTGGATTTATACGTTCAACTATGTGCCGTCGTACGCGCGCATGGCCCGGCGCAATATCATCAAACGAAGCAGTGCCTACCTGCCCGACGATCCGGCGATCCGCGCCCTGATCAAACAACTCGCCGATTTCATGGAAACGACCCTGGCCGACGGCAGAAAACCTGAACTGGTTTTCGCCTAGCCGAGGAGGTAATAATATGCAGATACTCCACGACCTGACCGCAAGCCTCACCCACACCGACATCCCCGTTACAAACGTCTGTGCCGGCGCCTTCTGGACCACCGTCACCAGCCGTTTTACGGGCATGTCCTCAACCTACCGGGAACTCGACCTTCAACACAGCGACCACCCCTGCATGGTGCGGGACGCGGGGGAACTGACCGGGAAAACCGCCGGGGACCTAGCGGCGTATGCCCTCTCCGACGACACCGTATCCGCCTCGCTCGGAATGGCCGCCATCAACTCCCTCATCGCAATCGATGAAGCGGCCTGTCGGCCGATCAATGCCTATGAGGTTCTCGCCGAAAAGGGGGCCGGCAAGAATATCGGCGTGGTCGGACATTTCCCCTTCATCCCGAAACTGCGCGAGCTGGCGGCAAATCTCTGGGTGATCGAACGCCGCCAACGTCCGGGGGATTACCCGGAATCCGACGCGGAAAAATATCTACCGCGCTGCGACGTGGTTTGCCTGACCAGCACCAGCTTCATCAATCACACCATCGGGCAACTCCTGGGGCTGTGCCGGAACAGCTTCATTGTGCTGACCGGGCCCACGACCCCGATGACGCCGCTGCTTTTCGACTATGGCATTGATGTTATTTGCGGGTCTAAAGTAACCGACGCCGCGATCGTGAATCGCTACATTACGCAGGGCGCCACCTTCCGGCAGGTCAAGAAACACGGCATCCGACTGCTGGCGATGACGGCGTCTTCCTGATTTACAAAAACCCCGCAATGGGGTAATGTACAACTGATCCTGTCTGAATAATTTGATTTTGGTTATGGCCGGCGGTTTCACGCCGGGCCGGGCGGCGCGATGAATGAAATACTTGGACAAATGAACGAGCTGGGTTCCTACAGGAACCTCTTGTCCTACCAGCAATCCCAGCGGTTCCAGACGCGGCCGCGCATGCGCAATGCGGCGCTGACGGGCATGGCGGCCAGGGCAGGCGCCCGCTCGCTGCAACAGTCCGCCGCGCAGGCCAACCGGGAAAATGCCATCTCGTACCTGCGAACAGCCGATGGATGGCTGCAAACCATCAACAACATGATGGGCCGGATGGGCGAACTGGCTGTTTCGGCAAGCGACGGCACGAAATCACCCCGGGACCGCTTCAATTTGCAGACGGAGTTTTCCCAGATGCAGCAGGCCATCCAATCCATCACTTCCGGTCCCAATCCGCTGGCTCAATTCAACGGGATTCCGCTGTTTCAGGGCAGAAACATCCAGGTGGGCGGCGGTTCATTCCGCACGCCCGATCTGCGCATCCGCGGAGATCGAATTACCGGGGACCGGGGCGGCGGGGCGCACTCCTGGGGTGAACACGTGGAGAACATCACGCTGCAGACGGCAGAGGCCGCCGCGGAAGCGGGACTCGCCATCCAGGAGGCGGCCGACCACATCGCGTCCATGCAGGACCTCGGCGCGGCCATCACCAATCAAATCAAGGCCGACGCCTCCGCGGCGTTACGCGGCGAGCCCTACGAAACACCGCCCACGCCAGCCGAACTGGCCTCCCTCGAAGAGGTTGAACAATACGCCGGCTTTATTGAAGGCGGAAACGAACTGCCCTCCACCGGCCAACTGTCCATTCAGGCATAAGGGGCCCAGAGTAATCGTAATTACCCTTCCTTGAAGAAAATCTGGTTGCCGGATTCCTCGATGTCGATTTCACCCGAATTCAAATTCATCCAACGGTACTTGATTTCACCGGTATGCTCCAAACGGACGGTATGCTCATCCCCGCGATCTTTCAGGTTAAAGTCGTCATCCCCTTCCCACTCTACACCCCCGTCGCGATAGACGTGAATCTCATCCCCGGTATCGTTGATAAACGTATATTCACGATAATCATCTGACGACCCGCTCCCGGAATCATCACAGCCCATAACAAATAACGCCACCGGAATCAGCGCCAACAGAAACCATCTCATCATCTTCATTACTACCTCCAATGTTTTTGTTCAGTGTTCAGAACCAGAAACCAGGGAGTTCGTATCAAAAAATCCCCCGCCCGTAAACACAATTCATCTTCTTCGCCGAATTTAGTATAAATTTTGCGCGAGAAAACGAAATTTGGGATAATATTAGGTGCCCTCTCAATAACCCTTTTTTGAGCCACGGATGGGCGCGGATAAGCGCGGATGAGAAAATTTTTTGGACAGGGAAATGCGGCTTGGTTTCGCTGTTTCATACGTTTTTATCCGCGTTCATCTGTGTTCATCCGTGGCTAACAAAATGGGTTTTGAGAATCTACGAAAATTGGCTGTTTTTCGGCATTTTCGGCGCGAAGCATACGCGGCTCGCCGTGCGCGGCAGGCTAAAGCCTGGACAACGAGCCTCTTCCGAACAGCCTCCGGACGGAAAAGATAACCAACAGATTTCACCACGGGCACAACCCGCCGGAACGGTGAGTTCGTCCATAACGCGGCCGCATCAGGGCGCTGTATAGATCATGTAAAGCCCGCCAAGGATAACGAGGATACCGCAGATTTTTTTCAGGAGCACCGCGCCCTTGGATTTTTCGTTCCAATTCAGGTAATGCTGCACCACTTCCGTGAAGGTACCGGCCAGGACAATGACGCCACAGTGGCCGATGCCGTACATTAAAAGCAACAACAGGCCGTAGCCGGGATTGGTCCCGGCCATTTGGAAGGAGACCGCCAGCATGGGGGCCATGTAGGCGAACGTGCAGGGACCTAGCGCAATGCCGAAGATCAGTCCCAGAAGGAACGCCGCGAGGTACCCCTTCCGCTTCATCCCGACCTGTCCGGGTCCGCCAAACGGATTGGGTATGACACCCAGCAAGTGCAACCCCACCAAAAAAAAGATCACGGCCACAAAATAGTTCCCGTAACGTCCCACATCGCCCATCATCCGTCCAGCCAATGCCGTGACAACGCCGATGAGCGCAATGGTGAGCAGTATGCCCACCGAAAACAGCAGGGAAATGACGAAGGCGCGCTTTGTGGTGATGTTCCCCTGCTCATCAATGAATCCGACAATCAACGGAATGCTCGCCAGATGACAGGGACTGAGCACAATGCTGAGTATCCCCCAGACAAAGGATGCTGTCAGCGCCAGCGCCCAGCCCCCCTCGACTGCGTGACTTAATCGTGAAAACAGCCAGTCCATACATGCTCCTTCTTAATGTTCGTGGCGACTCGGCAGCGTGGCCGGAAATTTACGCCGCGCCCCCATCGGTCATACCATAGCCCAATTCCTCCCATTTTTTCAGGATATCTTCCTTGGAAATATAGCCTTCATGCCGGAAGAGTTCCTTGCCGTCGGGGTCCAGAAAAATCTGGGTCGGGATGGTACGGACGCCATATTGCTGCGCGGGCGTCCGGTTTTCCCAGACATCATAAAAGATCGTCGTGAACCGGTCGGCATAATTCGCCGCCAGGTCTTCGAGGATAGGCGCCATCATTTTGCAGGGCACGCACTTCTTGGCGCCCAGATCAATCAATTGCGGCAAAGGCTTTTCAGCCGTGGCGGGTTGGTCGGCAACCGCCGAGGTTCCCTCCGACGGGGGCGCCTCCGACGCGCTGAGGACAATGGCTTCCGGTTGCTTTGATTTCTGTTTCATTGCGAAAACCACGACCACCGCGACAATCACGGCAACCACAATGCCCCATTTCTGCATATTTTTCATTATCTTCCCTTTCCTTCCGGAGACCGCGCACTCGACTAGGCCAACATCTTGGCGATATCATCGGCGCTGAGCACCTTGCCGCTTGACTTCACTACACCGTCAATCACCAGCGCCGGGGTTACCATCACGCCAAACGTCATGATGTCGTTGATCTTCTCGACCTTGCTGAGTTCCGCCTCGACCCCCGTTGCCTGTACCGCCGCTTCCGCGTTGGCGAACAACGTTTTGCATTTTGGACAACCTGTTCCCAATATCTGTATCTTCTTCATCTCACTATTCTCCTTTTATGTGTTCTTCAATCCGTCCGGCAATGTTTCGATAAAGGCTTTGATTTCATCGCGCACGCGCCGGTAATGCTCAAGGGCCTCTTCCTCGCTTATCGCGTCTGTCGCAAGTTTTGGGGGATCATCGAAGCCGACGTGCATGACCTTGCCGGGGAAATACGGACAGTTTTCATGGGCGTGGCCGCAGACCGTGACCACATAATCAAACGACACATCACCCAACTCATCCACATGTTTCGAACGGTGGGATGAGATATCCACCCCCGCCTCGCCCATCACCCTGACCGCCCGGGGATTCAACCCGTGCGTCTCGATACCGGCCGAATACACCTCAAAGAGATCGCCCTTCAAATGCCGCGCCCAGCCCTCGGCCATCTGACTGCGACAGGAATTCCCCGTGCATAAGAACAATATTTTTTTCTTTTTCATTGGTATCTTCTCAAAAAGTCATCCTGTACTTCTTTCACGGCCTTCATCCGCTTACCGCGCCAAAAATAACACCACTTATGGTGGCCATTACAACGACAATAGACACAAAAACCACCGTCTTTTTGGTGCCCATCACGCTGCGGATAACCAGCATATTGGGCAGGGAGAGGGCCGGACCGGCCAGCAGCAGGGCCAGGGCGGGGCCCTCCCCCATGCCGTTATTCATCAATCCCTGAAGGATCGGCACTTCCGTAAGCGTGGCGAAGTACATGAACGCGCCGACCACCGAGGCGAAGAGATTGGCCTGCACCGAATTACCCCCCACAAATTTTGACACCCATTGGGACGGGATCAGGCCCTCGCCACCGGGCTGTCCGAGCAACAGGCCGGCCACCAGGACCCCCCCGAAGAGAAGCGGCAGGATTTGCTTGGCAAAGCCCCAGGACGTGGAAAACCACTCGCCGCACTCCCCCTTGCTGGTGCTGGTGACGGCAGAGAGGCCCATGACCCCCACGCCAAAGGCCAGGATCGGATAGTTCGGGAAGACAGCCGCCATTACAGCCGCGGGCAGCGCCGCCAGCAGCATTTTCCACCATTTCATGCCGAACCAAAGCACCAGGATGACCGCCAGGGCCACCGAGAACAGGGCTGTGATGCCCCACTTGGCGGCATAGACCGCATGCCACAGCCCGGAGTCCTGCATGGGCTTTCCCCAGTTGGCAAACACCAGGATCGCCACCATGGTAAAGAAGTAGATCGCTGTTTTCCATAGCGGACGCGCCACCGCCTCATCCGGCAGGGCCATCTGCGCCGCCGCCTTTTCGGCCTCTTCCTTCCGGAAGAAGAAATGCATCAACAACCCGACCACGACACTGAAGAGCACGGCCCCCACCGCGCGGGCGACCCCCATTTTGACCCCGAGGATACGGGCGGTCAGCACAATGGCCAGCACATTGATCGCCGGACCGGAATACAGAAACGCGCAGGCCGGTCCAAGTCCCGCCCCCATACGATAAATCCCCGCAAAAAGCGGCAGCACCGTACAGGAGCACACCGCCAGGATCGTTCCGGACACCGACGCCACCCCATAGGCCAACACCTTATTCGCTTTCGCGCCCAGGTACTTCATCACCGAGGCCTGGCTCACGAAGACACCGATCGCCCCCGCGATAAAAAACGCGGGCAGCAGGCACAACACCACATGTTCACGCGCGTACCACTTCACGAGGTGCAACGACTCCATGATCGCATTGTCGAAACGCGCCCACCCCACCGGCAAATAGAAACACGCCAGAAAAACCCCGGCGATTACCGCCAACTTGCGCCACTCCTGCTTCCAGTCCATTACCTTCTCCTGTATTTCTATTTGTCCATTTAGCCAAATATAATGTTAAAAAAATTATCTGTTTTTACCGCTCCGCCAGCGCACGGTCGACGCAACTCACAAAATCCAGTGTACAGGGACAATTCAACGAATAGAACACCTGGAGCCCGCGCTTTTCGCTGTCGACCAGTCCCACGGCGCGTAGGATCGAAAGATGTTTGGACACCGTGGACATATCCGATCCGACCAACTCCTGCAACTCACAGACACACCGCTCGCCCTTCCCCAGCGCAATCACCATCGCCAGGCGCGCCGGATGCCCCAGCGCCTTGAACACCTCTGCGCGGGCATGCATCATTTTTTCCGCTTCTGTTTTCATCATGAACCCGTATACTTCTTATTTGCTATTTTGTCAAATAACTAATTAAATCTTTTTTCCCATGTATAAATAGCAAGCCTGAATTGATTACGCACAGGCAAACAGCCAGAGGGCTGTGCGCGAAATGGTTTGACTGCGGGATAGCGCAGCCCGGTAGCTCGTCAGACTCATAATCCCGCCCCCCCAGGGCGGGATCGTTGCTTCGAATCCAACTCCCACTGTCAATTTTAAAACCGGCCCCTGCACTCCGGCTCCAACATTTCTATTTCCCCATGAACTGTCATTGAAAAAAAAACTTTTTTTCCACTTGCTTTTATTTCAAACCTGAATAGATTACGCACATGCAAACAGCCGGAAGGTTGTGCGCGACATAGTTTGACTGCGGGATGGAGCAGCCCGGTAGCTCGTCAGGCTCATAACCTGAAGGTCGTTGGTTCAAATCCAACTCCCGCTACCAATTTTGAAGAAACCGGAGCATCTGCTCCGGTTTTTTTTATACAGTTCGCCCAACAGGAGTAATGAGTAGTACACGCATAGGGTTGTCTGCGCATGGATCGGGTCGGACCTATGCGACTTGCTTCCCAAGAGCAAGCTACGCCAAAATTATCGTTCTATATAGGCTTAAACAGGCAATTCACCCCTAAAATGGGCATTTTAAGAAGAAATCAGGCTGATGCCACCTGCTAATGCGAAAAAGTAACGGCATAGAACCAAGAATGCTTAAAGAACTACAAGCTAGTTCTACTACACATTTTTACAACCACGAAAGACACGAAATCACACGAAAAAATCAAATTCATCTGCATTTTGAATTGAGGAATTATCTTACTCCTCTTGACCCCGTGAGGCTTTTTGCGCAAAAAAAATGACCGGCTTGCGCCGGATTGTTTATTCCCCCTACGCATCTCCGCAATGTCTGTTTTTACGATATAACAAACCACAGATGCACACAGATTAACACAGATATCAGAAAAATGATTTCTTATGCGCATTTTTATCTGTGTCCATCTGTGTCCATCTGTGGTTAAAAATTCCCTGTTGCGACTGTTGAAAACAGGAGCAATAATTTCAATCAATCCATACACGGCAAACACATTGCTCTCAGCCCAAAAAATGTCAAAATATTCGTGAAATTCGTGATCAAATCATCCCCTTACATGCCAAAAAGGTGTATCTTTTTAGTTTTTGCCTTCATGGAGACTCCATATTCGTTGCATCCAAAATTGTCAGCAAAGAACTTCTTCAGGCATGAAGAGTTATTTGGCGTACAGGTGTCGGGGCCGATAGGTGGTGTGCAGGTAGCGATGGGCGAGATGTCCGAGCGGTTCACCCAGGAATTCACTGTAGATTTTCTGGATCTCGGGATTCTCGTGGGAGCACCGGTGCGCGCATCCGCGGTCGTCCGTATAGAGACCGGACGCGCGCTTTTTGCGCAACTCGTCGGTCGCGCCATAGGGCTGGCCACCGCCGCCGACACAGCCGCCGCGACACGCCATCACCTCGATAAAGTGGTAGGGCATCTCTTCGCCCTTCTCGCGCGCCTCGCGCACGCGGTCGAGCACATGCTCGACATTGGCCATCTGATGGGCCACCGCGATCTTGACGGGGGTGCCATCGACATCAATGGTCGCTTCCTTGACCCCTTCGATGCCGCGCACATCCATGAAGTTCACATCGCCAAGATTCTTCTTCGTAATCAGGTTGTACGCCGTCCGAAGCGCGGCCTCCATCACCCCGCCCGTCGCGCCAAAGATGGTGCCCGCGCCGGAGTATTCGCCGAGAATCGAATCGCACTCCTCTTCCGGCAGGTTCGGGAAATCAATCCCGGCCGATTTGATCATCCGGCTGAGTTCCCGGGTGGTGACCACCGTATCAATGTCCTGGTATCCACTCGAGAACATTTCGTCGGTGCGCGTGATCTCATACTTTTTGGAGGTACACGGCATCACTGAAACCATGTAGATTTTCGCCGGGTCCAGGCCCATTTTTTTGGCGTAATAGGTCTTGGACATGGAGCCCATCATTTCGTGCGGAGACTTTGCCGACGAAAAATTGTCGATAAAATCGGGCGCGTATTTTTCCATGTAATCGGTCCATGACGGACAGCAACTGGTAATCAGCGGCAAGGCCCCATGGCCGTTCACAAACCGTTCCACAAACTCCGTGCCCTCTTCCATGATGGTCAGGTCCGCGCCGAAGTTGGTGTCAAAAATGGCGTCGAATCCCAAACGGCGCAGGGCCGCGTAGGTGCGTCCGGTCTGCAGCGAGCCCGGTTCAAACCCGAAGGCCTCGCCGATAGCGACGCGAACGGCCGGAGCAATCTGCACCACGCAATGCAGATCGTCATCCGCCAGGGCGTCCCATACCGCGCGGGTGTCGTCTTTTTCATAAATGGCGCCCACCGGACAATGCGCGCTGCACTGTCCGCACTTGATACAGGGACTTTCGGCCAGGCTGACATCGGCGGAGGGCGCGATGCGGGTATTCTCGCCCCGCCCCAGGAATTCCAGGGCCCAGACGTTCTGCATATTCTGGCAGACCAGCGCGCAGCGACCGCATTTTATGCATTTTTCCGGATTAAGAATAATCGACGGGGTGGATTCATCGGTCGGCAAATCCATCGCCCGGTGCTCATAGGGCACATCCCGGATACCAAAATCAGCCGCCAGCTTCTGCAACTCGCAGTTCCCGCTGCGGGGACACTGCAAACAGTCGTTGGGATGCGTCGAAAGGATCAGTTCCAGCACGGTACGCCGCACATTCACAATTTCCGGGTCGTGCGTGATGACTTTCATGCCCGGCGCCACGGGGGTCGCGCAGGCGCGAAGCATCTTGGCCGAGCCCTCGACTTTCACCACACAGATACCGCAGGCCGCCCATGGCGCGAGGTCGGGGTGATAACAAAGGGTTGGAATCTTGATCTGGACCTTTTTGGCCGCGTCCAGGATTGTGGTGCCCGACGGGACCTGCACCTGTATACCATTGATTTCAAGTTCAATCATTCCCATGACTGCTGTTCTCCTCTAGTTGAGAAATCCTTATCCACGCTTGACGGCATCAAACTTACATACCTCAAAGCACTGTCCACATTTTATACATTTATCGGCATGAATGACGTGCGGTTGCTTGCGTTCACCGGTGATGGCATTGACCGGACAAACACGGGCGCATGCTGTACATCCCACACATTTCGATACGTCGATCGCATAGTTGATCAAATCCCGGCATTTGCCCGCCGGACACCGATGTTCATCGATGTGCGCCGCATATTCATTGGCAAAAAAACGCAGGGTGGACATCACCGGGTTCGATGCGGTTTGGCCCAGGCCGCAAAGCGACGCGCGCTGCATGGCATGACCGATGTCCTTCATCTGTTGCAGGTCCGACTGCTTCCCCTGCCCTTTGGTTATGCGAGCAAGGATGTTGTAGAGCGTACGCCCGCCAATCCGGCAGGGCGCGCATTTTCCGCAGGATTCATCGACCGTAAAATCGAGATAAAACTTGGCCACGTCCACGATGCAGTCATCCTCGTCCATCACGATCAGTCCGCCCGAGCCCATGATCGAGCCGATGGCAGCCAGGTTTTCATAGTCGATGGGCGTGTCCAGGTATTGTGGCGGGATAACCCCGCCGGACGGACCGCCGGTTTGCGCGGCTTTAAAGGCCTTGCCGCCCCGAATGCCGCCGCCGATATCAAAAATAATCTCTCGCAGCGTGGTGCCCATAGGCACCTCGACCAATCCGGAGTTGTTGATCTTTCCGGTCAGGGCAAAGACCTTGGTTCCCTTGGAGGTCGCGGTGCCGATCTTGCTGAACCAGGCGCCGCCCTTGAGGATAATCATTGGAATATTGGCCAATGTCTCCACGTTGTTGATGACGGTGGGTTTGCCCCAGAGGCCCTTGACGGCGGGGAACGGCGGACGGGGCACCGGCATGCCGCGATTGCCCTCGATGGAGGTCAGCAGCGCGGTTTCCTCGCCGCAGACAAATGCGCCGGCGCCGAAACGCATTTCGATATCGAAACTGAAATCGCTGCCCAGGATGTTGTCGCCGAGCAGGCCCAGTTCGTGCGCCTGCGTAATCGCGTTTTCCAGACGACGGATCGCCAGCGGGTACTCGGCGCGGATGTAAATATATCCGCGGTTGGCGCCCACGGTCCGTCCGGCGATCATCATGGCCTCCAGGATGGAATGCGGATCGCCCTCAAGCGTACTGCGGTCCATATAAGCGCCCGGGTCGCCTTCGTCGGCATTGCAGACAATATATTTCTGGTCGCTCTTCACGCCCTTGGAGAACATCCACTTGCGCCAGGTCGGGAATCCGGCGCCACCGCGACCGCGCAACCCGGACGTTTCCAGCTCCCCGATCACATCGTCGGCGCTCATCTCGAAAATCACTTTTTCGAGCGCCGCATAGCCATCCCGCGCAATGTACTCATCAATAGAGTCCGGATCAATCACCCCGCAGTTGCGCAGGACAATACGCACCTGTTTCTGATAGAAATCAATATCCTCCAGGCGGACCTGTTTTTTGCTCTTGCCCGAATCGTATTGCAGGCGGGAAACGGGACGTCCCTTGACAATGTGCTCGGCGACAATTTCTTTGGCGTCGGATGGCCGCACACTCACATAGAATGTTTCGTCCGGGAGGATTTTTACAATCGGCCCTTTTTCGCAGAACCCGAAGCAACCGGTCCGCACCAACTGCGTTTCTCCGGCCACACCCTGGGCCTCCAGCTCCTGTGTCAGGTTCTCAAACAGTTCGATGCCCGCGTTGGACTCGCAGGCCGTACCCCCGCAAACCAGAATATAATTCTTATATGCCATAATGCTCTACCTGCTTTCAACCGACAATATCTGCCGCGGGTTTGTCATAGATGTGATCATCCACGAGTTTCTTTTCCTTGATGTGCGTCCTGACAATATCACGCGCCACCTTATCGTTCACATTCCCGTAAATAATATCGGGCATGTCCGGAACCCGGATTTCCACCGTGGGTTCCGAGTAGCACAATCCCATGCACCCCGTCTGCTTGACGACAACCTCGCCCAGATCATTCTTGTCCAATTCATCCAGGAAAGCGTCAAAGGCCTCTTTGGCCCCCGCCGCGATCCCGCAGGTCCCCATGCCGATGATCACTTCAACGCTCCCTTTGGCGGGCTCGCGCCGCTGCATTTCCTTCTTTTTCTCGTCTCTGCGTTTGCGTAAATCTTCAAGTGTTAATTTTGTCATAATGGCCGCTCCTTATGTTTTAGCGGTGATTACATAACTCATGTTCAAATCCTTCAATATACTGCCGGGCCAGATGGATGGACGCCGCCTCTTCCAGCGAGCCCAGCGCCTCATGCAGCTCGGAACGCATCACCCGGTAGGAGTGCTCGTTCTGATGTCGGGTGATTTCCATCTCGTGCCGCCCCGGATAGCATAACAAACTCACCAGTGTGGTGGACATGGAGCCCATGGGCGGGGCATCCGGGTCCGTCATGTCGACCTGGAAGAAAACAGACGTCCCCAGGTCCACTTCAGAACGAATATCCACCTGACCATGCGCCTGCTCAATCATCTGCTTGAGAAAGGGAAGACCCAGTCCGACCTTGCGCCGCGGATGCTTCTTTCCGTCCGTAAAGAACGGGTCCATCGCTTTCGCCAGGGTTTGTTCATCCATCCCCTTGCCATTGTCGGCGATGGAGACAGACACCACCCCCTGCAGGTCGGCGACATCCAACACGATCAGGGAGGCGCCCGCATCGACCGCGTTCCCGGCAATATCAGAAATGAAATCACAGATAGAATGGTGCATGACTATCTTCCCTTGAAACGGGCAATGATCTTGGCCATATCTTTCTTCTTCACCGAACCGAAGACTTCCCCGTTGATCGTCATGACCGGCGCCAATCCGCAGCATCCAATGCAACGAACCGCCTCAATGGAGAACTCGCCATCCGGAGTCACCGTGTTGAGTCCGACCCCCAGATGCCGCTCCAGTTCAAGGATCAGGTCTTCCCCGCCCTTAAGGTAGCAGGCCGTGCCCATGCACACCTGAATCCGGTTGCGGCCGGGCTTGTTGAGTTTGAACAAATGATAGAATGTGACCACGCCATATATCTTGGCCACCGGTACATCCAGCATCTCCGCCACTTCAAACGCCACGTTGCGTGGAATGTATCCAAAATGCTCCTGGATACGATGAAGCACCATAATTAAGTTACCCGGCTTGTCCTGCCACGCCCTGGCAAACTCCTTAAGCTCGGGTGTCAATGTAACATCGGTTTTCTTTTCCATAACTGTGCTCATTGGCCGTTTCTGTTCGTTTTGCTATTCGTTTCTACTGATATTTACAGTAGTGACCACTTTTCGACGGAATATGATATTCAATAGTGTTATAATCAAGAAAAATAATTTAAAATTTTTATATTGATTTTATTAGCTGTCCATATTACACAAATAAACATTATTAAATGACAATTAAACATTAAATATACACGTTGTTGTTACGGAGATAACTTTATGACGGTTACGCATGACATGATCAGACGACTTTCACGTTATAAGACGGTCCTTAAACGCCTGAAGTCACTGGGTTTCGTTAAAGTTTTTTCGGATAATCTGGGTGATGCGCTGGGAATATCGGCTTCACTCGTTCGGAAGGATTTTGCGTCGTTCGGGATTACCGGCAATAAGCGGGGCGGCTACCAGGTCGAAGCGCTGCTCGTAAAGCTTTACGAAATCCTGGGGAAAAACTGCAGTCAACAGATTATCGTCGTCGGGTGCGGAAAAATCGGCACCGCGCTGATCGACTATAACAACTTCAAACAGGACGGCATCAAGGTGGTGGCGGGGTTTGATGTGGCGTCGGATATAATTACGACCGAGGGCCCGGCGCCGATTTACGATATCAGTGAACTCGAAGAATTTATACGCAGGGAACAGATTCAAATAGCCATTCTGGCGGTTCCGGAAAGCGCGGCGGCCCATACAGCCGACACCCTCATCCATGCCGGGATCAAGGGTATCCTGAATTTTGCCCCCATCCAACTGAAAGGCCCTTCCAATTGCATTATCCGTAATATTAATATCCGCATGGAAATTGAACATCTTTTCTGCCTGATTCATTTTCAGGAGAAGGACGAGGCGATAAATGAATGATGCCCGAAGTGTCTGTTGTCCGTTGATTAAAGTGGCCCGCGCCCTGAAAGCGGAAATCCTCTATCAACCCCATCATGTAAGCGCCTTGATGGTCTGCAACGTCACGGCCACCGACCTGATGAGCGACGTGCTGGTAGTGGACAAGGACAATATCCTGCTGGTTACTTCCCTGGCCTCCGACCAGGCGATCCGAACGGCGCATATCATCGGCGCGGTCGCCGTGATTATCGCCAATGGAAAAAACCTGCCCTCTTCGATGCTGCAGGTGGCCGAGGAACTGGATATCTGCGTCCTGCGCACACAGCTCCCGAAATTTGAAACCTGCGCCATCCTCAGCCGCATGCTGCGCATTCCATGAAGAACATTCCCATAGATATCAACGAATCTTCGCTGGTGGTCATGGACCTGATCTTTAAGCTGAAGATCAGGGATGTCATGACCCGCGGGCTGATCAGCGCCAAACGGTGTGATTCGATGCACCATATCCAGCAACTCATGAAGGATAACTCCATCACGGGGGTACCCATCGTCGAAAACAAACGACTGTACGGCATCATCTCGATTGACGACATCATTAATGCCCTCGAACACGGCTACCGGGATGACCCGGCCGAAAAACACATGACGACAAACCTGGTCGTGCTCGATGAAGATATGCCCCTTTCGTTTGCCATCAACTACTTCGACAAGTACGGGTTCGGCCGCTATCCGGTGCTCAATGCGCGTCAGGAGGTGGTGGGGATCATCACGACGCGCAACGTCAATATCTCGCTGCTGATGGCCCTGATCAAGGAAATCCATGAACTGGAATCCCGCATCGAACCCCATCCTACGCCGGACAACACCTATATGCTCAAGGAATATCATGTCCGACAGTATGGATTTGACGAGGCGGGCAAGGCCTCCAACAATCTCAAAAAATTCCTTCAGGAACATCAGCACCCCACCCGCCTCATGCGCCGCGCGGCGGTAGCCGCCTACGAACTGGAAATGAACCTGGTGGTTCATTCGACCGGCGGCACACTCACCATTATCGTCACCCAAGAAAAAGTCGAAATCAACGTGGTGGACCACGGCCCCGGAATCACGGATGTCGAGCAAGCCATGCGCGAAGGTTTCACCACCGCGAATGAATGGATACAGTCACTGGGCTTCGGGGCGGGCATGGGACTGCCCAATGCCCGGCGTGTCTCGGATGAGTTTGATATCGAGTCGTCGCCCGACGGCACCCGCGTTCGCTCTGTCATCTACCTCAACCCACAGGATGCCCCCGCCACATAATCCCACACGTATACGAAAGGAGTGGCCATGAAACTCGACGAACTGATGAAACGCATGCAGGCTGAAACCATTCAACCCGGACCGGACATCGCCATCCAAACGGCCTATACCTCCGACCTGCTCAGCGATGTAATGGCCCACGCGGAATCCAACTCATTGCTGATCACCATACAAGCCCACACCAACACCATCGCCGTCGCGTTCAACGCCGATATCCGCGCCGTCCTGATCTGCCATAACCGCCCCGTCCCCGACGACATGAAGCAGGCCGCCGCCAGGGAACATATCGGCATTTACCGCACAAACGACAATCAATATGTTTCCTCCTGGAAGGTGTATACCCTCCTGCAAGGATGATAAGCACAACATAGCCCCGCTGGGCTAACGTCTATACTTTCTTTTTTTTTACCACCCGCTTCGCTGGAGGGCACGGAGGACACGGAGAGGGAAAGTAAAATAATTTTGATTC
This sequence comes from Spartobacteria bacterium, assembly GCA_009929845.1. Taxonomy (GTDB): domain Bacteria; phylum Verrucomicrobiota; class Kiritimatiellia; order RZYC01; family RZYC01; genus RZZM01. The sequence continues at coordinate 8,080 of RZZM01000027.1, read as the reverse complement.
AAATATCTCCGTGCACTCCGTGCCCTCCAGCGAAGCGGGTGGTAAAATCCAGCAGAGCCCAAGCTTCGTTTCATTCATTTTCATCGAATATATCCATCCATTTGTGAGCTAATGGATATTCACCCAGTGCGCTAAAACCCCCGCATGCTGCAACGTTTCCAATACGCTGCAGATCAACTGATACTGCTTGTTATCCACGGGACACCCTCTCCAGAAAGCGAATCTGCTTCTTTAATTCACTCAATTGCTTCCGATAAACAGCCCGCTGTTTCTTGGCCTCCTCATAACGCAGCACCTCTGCATCACTGATCTTACCCAGATAGTCATAGCACACTTTACTCCCGCGACGCACAGCCAAATAATAATATGGGCGCCCTCCAATCATCTTGCGCACCAAGGCGCCCGCCGGAAGCGCACCCAGCGCCGCCTCGTAATCCGCTTTTATACGCAACGAATTCTCAAGTTCTTCCTTCAGCATTTCTTTGACAAACATGATACGAACCTTACAGGATACCCAACATAATGAATAGATTCATAGCTCGTTTGGTAATTTTTGTCAACCTGTATTTACCCAACACGTCTATAATATTTTTTTATGTTTTGGTAATCCGGGCTACATTAAAAACCCGCCATTCAACTGCAAAAAAACTATTCTTCGTTATCGTCTGTGATCATCCTCCTGGCGCTACTTAAACGGTCGTCTTTTCCATGCAGGCGAGCAATTCTTCTCCGGTAAAGGGGGGCCGCAGCAAATGCACCCCCTCCTGCTCGATAGCCACGTTGTTCCGCGCATTTTGAATCAGGATAACGGGCAGCCCCGGACAGGATGCGCGCACTTGCCGGATGAATGTCCCGACATCAAACGCGCCGGATTTATCGACCAGCATGGCGTCGAACTTCGTGCCGCCATCCGCGCAATGCTCCAGCGCTTCGTTTTCCGTTGCCGCGTTTGTAATCACCCAGTCCTGCAGGGTAAGCATCGAGCAAATGACATCGGCGATGGACGATTGTTCATCCGCAAACATGATGCATGCCCGGGTCGATTCATCAACAATGGATTGTCCGGGGTCCATTGCCTTATTCAGGGGCAGATACACGGAAAACAAGCTACCCTTGCCCGGCTGACTGGCCACATGAACCGTGCCGCCATGATGCTGCACTATACTCTGCACCATGGCCAGCCCCAGGCCCGTGCCCCGGTCCCGCTTGCGCGTCGTGAAATAGGGTTCAAAAATGTGGTCCATCGTCTCTCTGTTCATGCCACACCCCGTGTCCTGCACATGGATGCATGCGTAGGTGGCGCTCGGCGTGTCCATCTCCTCAAGACATCCGCGAAAGGGCTCCAACGAAAGGGTCACCGTGCCATGATGCTCCCCGATGGCGTGAATGGCGTTGACGCAAAGATTCATGATGAGCTGCACCATCTGCGTCTCGTCAGCCATGATGTTCAGCGGTTCGGACGCGCTGCGATATTCCAGGCTTATCTGTTTGGGCATGGCGGCATGTACAAGGCTCATGGCCTCATCCACGGTCTTACTGATGTTCACCGGTTTCCTCGGCGCTTCGCCCCGCCGACTGATCGTAAGCATCTGCTTGATCAGCAGCTCCGCACGTTTCGCCGCCGCTAAAATTTCGCCGGTAATGTGCATGCTCTCCGCATCATGTTCCCCCAACCCCATCCGCAACAGTTCGGTGTACCCCGTGATGGAGAGCAGCATGTTGTTGAAATCGTGCGCGATGCCACTGGCCATGTTGCCGATGATCTCCATCTTTTTGGCCTGGTGGAGCGACTGCTCAAGTCGCTGGCGGTCCGCTTCCATGTGTTTTCTTTCCGTGACATCCTGAGCCACCCCCAGCACCTCGACCAGCCGGTCATCATCATCAAATATGGGCGTTTCAAGGACTTCCAGAAACGCTTCCGAACCATCGCCCCGCGGGACCAGGACCTCGTAGCTGACCGGCTCGTAATCCTGCTGCGTGGACCTCTCACGCGGTGATTTGTCGAAGGGTCCCCCCACAAGCTGTCGCATCAGGCCGTTCATCTCATCATCATTTTTGCATCCCAGGATCACGAGTGATGACGGACTGACATAGTTCAATTCGCCCGACTGATCATAGATGTAAAAGAAATAGTTTTTGTTAAGGGCTTCGACAATCTGCCGATAGCGGGTTTCCGTGGTCTGCAACAGCTTACCGGTATAGTCCAGCGCGTCCGTTTTCTCACACAGCTTCCGCAACATCGTCTTGGTATGCCGATCATTGAAATTATCCGCCTTGAGCGATGGCCTGCGTTTGCGCGTCTGCAGCATGGTATCCACCTCCGCCAGGAATTCATCGGCATCCATTGGCTTAAGCAGATACTTCTCCGCGCCAATGGCATCGGCGAATTCGCGGTCATCGGCCGCGGTGTAGGTGGCGGTGTAGAACATGAAGGGAATCTCAGCCAGGTCTCGGGAGCTTTTCAGGCTGCGGCAAAGCTCAAAGCCATCCATCTCGGGCATGAGGATGTCCGAAACAATCAGGTCATAGCTATGCTGCTTCGCCAATTCAAGGGCTTCGCGTCCGTTTTTCGCGTCAGTAACCTCGTGGCCTTCCGTCTCGAGGATGGCGCGGTGAAGCATCCGTGAATTCTCGTCGTCATCAACTATCAGTATTTTCATTTTTCCACCTCAATGATTTGGCCAATCCGTTCCATGACATTATCCGGATTGATGGGCTTTTCAATATATCCGTCGCAGCCCGCGGCCAGCAGTCGTTCTTCATCCCCGGCCATGGCAAACGAGGTCATGGCAATCACGGGGATATGCGCGGTCGTCGGCGTGGCGCGAAGCATTTGCAGCACTTCGGTGCCGAGAATATCGGGTAATTGTATGTCCAGGATGACAAAATCCGGCAATTCGGCCACGGCGCGCTCGTAGCCTTCCCGCCCGGTAACGGCCATGAGTGTCTCATACCCGTACGCGTCCAAAATGAAGGTGATCAACTCCATGTTGTTTTCGTTGTCTTCAATAATTAACGCCCGCTTTTTCATCCTGCGCCTTCCTCTTCAGTGGCCCCCGCGGAACCGGACGCCGGCGGCGTGCGCACGTTCCGGGGGATCGTCAACGAAAAGACACTCCCCTGCCCTTTCACACTCTCGACATGAATCTCCCCCTGCAAAATGTCCGTCACAATTTTCCTGGTCAGGTAAAGGCCGAGGCCCGTGCCGCCGGCCTTGACCCGCAAATGTGAATCCATGCGCTCGAACGGCTGGAACAGACGGGGGATATCATCTTCCGCGATGCCGATGCCTGTGTCGCTGACCGAAATCCGGATACGGTCGTCCGACAGGCGACGGACTGTGACGCGGATATCGCCTTGCTCAGAGTATTTAACCGCGTTGCTCAAGTAATTCAGCAGGCACTGCCGCAGGCGCTTTCGATCCGTGTGCAGCTCCACGTTCTCGGGGATGTCCGTTGAAAGCGACAGCGGCTTGGCGGCAAGCTGTGGCTGGATGGAATCTTCACATTCCGTGATGACCTCCTGCAACAGGAAACTTGCGGGATGTACATCCACCGCCCCGGCTTCAATTTTGGAGATGTCGATAATATCCGTAATCAGCTCCAACAAATGCCGCGCGGAAGAATGGATTCTGGAAAGCTGGTCTTTCTGCTTCTCGGTCAGCTCGCCGGTCATCCCTTTGAGCAGGACCCCGGAAAACCCGATAATCGAATTGAGCGGCGTACGCAGCTCATGGGAAACCGAGGCGATGAACATGTTCTTCAGGCGGTCCATCTCCTCAAGTTTGACGTTCGCCTCCGTCAGTTCATCCGCGAAATAAAGCAGTTCCGCCTCCACCTTTTTGCGTCTTGAAATTTCCTGTTTGAGCCGTCCAAGCCAGAGCATGGCCGCCCCCAGGACCACGGCGGCAATCAACGTGGTCCGGATGGCCACGCGCCAGGCGACCCGCCGTGTGGCCTCCGGCTCGTATTCCAACCCCACCCAGCGTTGCTGTATTTTGTTCTGTTCGATTTCGCTGATGTGGTCCAGACATTTGTTGATAATGCCCACCAGCTCCGGCCAGTCCCGGCGCACCGCAAAATGCAGGGTATACACCTCTGAGGATGCCGGCGCAGCGATTTTCAGGTTGGTCAGGTTCAAGCGCCGTATCCAGAAGGTGCAGGACGACAGGTTTCCGATCAAGGCGTCGATCTTTCCCCCCGACAACGCCAGCACCGCCTCTTTGACCGTCGGATAGGTCGTAAAGGAAAGTCCCGTATTTTCCCGCAGGTAGGCGTCATGGGATGAACTTTTTTGCACCCCCACCCGCATGCCCGCCAGGTCGGATACCCCCGTGATAAACGGCATGTCCGTGCGTGTAAGAATGACACGGTGAAATGCACAATAGGGTTTCGAGAACAGCAGGTATCCGGAACGTTCCGCGGACTGCCCCACGCAGGCCAGCACATCCACCTCACGGCGCGCCACTTTATTCATCACCTCCGACCAGTCCAGCCCGGTAAGCGCCCGCATTTTCACGCCGAACTGATCCTCCAGGATATCCACATAATCAGAGGCAATGCCTGAAAAACGGCCCCGGTCATCCAAAAACTCAAACGGAAAAAATTCGGGGTCAAACCCCAGTCGTATATCGGGATGCGCGCGCAGCCAGGCCTTTTCTTCCGCAGTGAAATCAACTTCTGCGTCCATTTCACGTTGTGGGGCACCGTACAGATGGGTGTCAATGGCTTCATGATACTCCGAAGTGGCGTCTGCTTTCATCTCGCGCAACTGTCGATCCACGCCTTCTTTCAGTGCCCTTGTCCTGCCGCTATCCTTCGGAAACGCAAAATGAAGTCGCGAGGGACTGAACACAATCGGTGTACGCTCGACCTGGAATTTTTCTTCGGCATAAGAACCGAAGATATTATTGACCACCCCGGCATCCGCCGCCCCCGATTCAATCCCTTGAAAGACCTCCAGGTAGGAATCGTATTCAACAAACGTCGCGGGGATATTGAACTGCTCCATGATGCTGCACAGACTATGCGGCCCCGTGTGATAGACACTGCCCCGCAACAAAGCAATTCGCTTGTCCTCCAGATCGAAAAAGGATGAAACGTTCAGTCCGCTTCGCGCATACACGACGGCCCAACTGATCAACGCCGTCTCATCACTGAATGTATAGACGTCCCGCCGTTCCGGCGTCATCGCCACATCCGGCATAAGGTCAATCTCGCCCCGTTCGAGACGCTCCATGCACTCCGGCCAGGACCCCGGCACGTACTTGACGTCCCACCCCTCGCGCCGCGCAATACCGTCAATCAACGCCGGGAAAAATCCGGCAGCCACGTCCGCTTCATCCATATAAATCTTCGGACGGTTTTCATACAACCCCACCCGAACCGGAACGGTGGTATTGGCCGCCGAGTCAACAACCGACCCGAAAAACACCGACAACACCAAGATACACACCCTGCAAACAGACCTACAGATCCCTGGTCCGCCCTCTGGAAGCTTTCCACGCATACCCGCATTATCTGCCATCAGACAAAAAAAACCAGCTATTTTCATCTATTGGTGTCATTTTTTACCTTCGCTGACCCCCTATTTTTTTACAGCGCCATCCGTGGTAAAAAACGAAAATTTCCACACTTCATACCTTCTAAGAAAGTCATCCTGTCTAAAAGGAGCTTTAATTGAGAAGTCACCCCAGCGGAGGAAAGTCAAAATGGGTTTCAAAGAGTTCCACCAGTTCCCCGCAAATGCGTTCTTCCTCCGGTCCCTCCACCTGAATCCGTATAATGGTTCCTGGGCTCAAGGCCAGGGAGATCAACGCCAGCACCGAGCGCGGGTCGCAACTCCCGGTCTGCGCCAACACTCGAATCTGACAGTCAGTATAGCACTTGGACGCCTTTACAATGACGGCGGAGGGCCGACAATGTATCCCGTCACTGTTTTTTATCACTGCTGTCTTTTCGATCATTATTCAAGAAACCTTTTTACGTTGCATGAAATCAAGGGTAAACTTACCATTTAGCAGGGCCGTTTACATGGAACAGGGGCCCTTGTCAATAACGGGAATGAGAGGAAATGATGAGAAAATTTCATGGATGCTGCCTGGCCCTGTTTTTATTGCCCTTTTCGCTCTTTGCGCAGGGGATGATTATTGATCACACCTGCACGGATATGAGCCAGATTCCCGCCGCGTGGATCACCGCCGCGAAGAATAATGTGCGGGTGCATTACGCGCACACCTCGCATGGCGAACAAATCACCCGCGGCCTGCGCGACGCGCTGGCCGTGGCCAATCCCGACCTTGCCGTGGCTATCCAGGAAAATGCGCTGCCCGCCACGGCCAATGCGCTGCGCATCTTCGACGGCAATGGCTACCCGGGGGATACCTATATCACCCCGGAGATGTACTGGGAATCCGTGGACGGTCGCACCCACACCCAGGGGGTCCTCAACAATGTCCCCACACTGAATGTCTCCATGTGGTGCTGGTGTACCCAGCTTGAATACTACGAGGTCGCCCAGGTCAACGACTACCTCGCCCGTATGCAGGCCTTTGAAACCGCCAACCCCGGCGTCACCTTCGTCTACTTTACCGGCAATGCCCAAAACCTCTGGTGCGGCGAGGAAGAAGGCTACCATCGCTACCTGCGCAACGAACAAATCCGCCAGTTTTGCCGCGACAACAATAAAATCCTCTTCGATTTCGCCGACCTGGACGCCTGGTACAACGGTTCAAAAAATTCCTACTGGTACAACAGTGTCCAGGTACCGTTGCTGAATTCAGCCTATGGCGGCGATGGCGATGGATGGGGCCACGTCAATCAAACCTGCGCCGAAAACAAGGCCCGCGCGTTCTGGTGGATGATGGCGCGTATCGCCGGATGGGACGGCGGACAGGTCACCCCCACGCCTACCCCAACGCCTACTCCGACGCCTACACCTACACCCACGCCAACCCCGACGCCCACACCCACACCCACACCCGCGGTCCAACCCGGGGACTGGGTCCAGCACGTCACCTCCGGCATTACCACCCAGCACTGGGGATGGGGCGCGGCCACGCCGGTTACCGGTGATTTTGATGGCGACGGCGTCGAGGACCCCACTGTCTATTATCAGCCCTCCGGCGACTGGTACAGCCTGCTCAGCGGCGACGACACCTCCCGACACACCCAGTGGGGCTGGGCCGACGCCGTGCCAGTGGCCGCCGATTATGATGGTGACATGATCGATGATATCGCGGTCTATTATCAACCCACCGGCGACTGGTATATCCGCCAAAGCTCCGACCAATCCGTGACCCACCGGCAATGGGGGTGGAGCGACGCGGAGGCCAGGCCCGCCGATTACGATGGCGATGGTCTGGATGATATCGCCGTCTATTTCCAGCTCACCGGCGACTGGTACATCTTTTCGAGCCTCCACAACAGCCTGCTTCACCGGCAATGGGGGTGGAGCGCCGCGCTCGCCGTACCCGCCGACTATGATGGCGATGGAACAGATGATATCGCAGTCTATTACGCCCCCACCGGCGACTGGTATATCCTGCAAAGCAGCGACGACAGCGTGGACCACCGGCAATGGGGCTGGAGCGACGCGCAGGCCGCGCCGGGCGATTTTGATGGCGACGGCCTCGCGGATATCGCCGTCTGCGACCCGAACGATGGCACCTGGTACATCCAGACCGGCAGCGGAACACAGACCCGCCCCATCCCAACCGGCGCCGCCATGCGGCCGGTCGTCGGCGATTATGACGGCGACGGCCTCGCCGACCCCGGCTGGTACATAACCGCCCCGTAAGTGGGGTCAGTCCCAGTATTTAAGTATTTAAGGGTCAGTCCCAGTATTTAAGTATTGCCTGAAATGGCATAATTTCAGAACTCCTTACCTCGTGGGAGTTAAAGTGACACCAAGGTGTCGGCGGGCGGTGGGTGCAGGTTGCACGTTTCAGGGTTCGTTGTACAGAGCCTTTAGGCTGCCGCGTACGGCGAGCCACATGCCGCGCCGCACGCGCAAAACAGCGCAAAAAGCGACAAAAATCCGCCAAAAATGGCAATTTTTACGGTTTTCAGATCGAAAATGG
>RZZM01000281.1 GCA_009929845.1 Spartobacteria bacterium | reverse complement strand
CTCGACCGCGCCCGGCCCCAGGGCATGGGCCGTATAGACCCGGACCGGGACATCCGCCGTATAGATACGCTGCCGCGCCGGATGAACTGTCAACGCCTGATAGCGGTTGCTGACGGCATAATAGGCCGGGCGGGGCGTTCCGATGACATCTGTCTCATTGGTGAACGTGATCAGGCCGAAATTTTCCTCGGGGTCATCCTCGTGGGAATACTCATCATCATCCATATTAAAGGGCTTCCACCATTCGTCATTCCACTCGAATACACACCCGCCCGCCGCACCGCCGGCCACCTGCGCGTTAATCAAATCCACGATCCCATCGGCCTGCTCCTCCAGCGTATTGCCCCCGTAAGTCAAGCCTCCGGCGCCAGTGCTGTTGACCGGATAGCCGAATTCCGTGATGATAAACGGACGTCCGGCGGCTTTTTCCCGGCGGGTATGGGCCACGAACTGCGCATAGGTCATATTTGTCGAGACCACGGAGGGAAAATAGCGGTAGGTGTTGTAGGTGAGCAGATCCCACATGGACATATCGGTGGGCCACATGATCGCCCAGGGCGTGCAGGTGATCGGACGAAAGGGGTCCAGCGCGTGCGAGGCATCCACCAGCTCCCGGAAAAACGCGCGCACACAGGCCGGGTCGGTGGTTTCGATGTATTCGACCTCGGGCTCATTGATGACCAGATAGGCCATGATGTTCGGATGCTTGCGCAAACGTCGGACCTCCCGGCGCAGGACCTCCAGGGCCTCGGCGCGGAACGCCGGATCGCACATATCTTCCAGCGGCAGGCTGATCCCCGCCATCACCTGCAATCCCTCACCCGCCGCCAGCTCATACACATAATCAGGCATTTCCATCCAGCAGCGCAACGTATTGAACCCGGCCGCCCTGATGCGGCGCATGTCTTCCCACAGCGCATACATGGGCTGATAATTGTTATCCTTCCACGGGTGCTGTCCCGGACGGCAGGGAGAGTAGCCCACCCCCTTGATCCAGAAGGGTTGGGCTTCCAGGTAGAACCGCCCGTCCGCCAGCAACACCTCGGGAACAGTCAGCGGATCACACGCCACCTCGTCCTGCCCTGACGGTCCGCCCAACGTTGCCAGGCAACCTGAAAGAAATACCAAAACACCGTATGCAGGCGCTCTCATTCCGTCCTGTTCTCCATAACCCTGTCATTTATCTCACAAAACAAGTGAACATTGTGACCTAAAGACCGGAGATGTCAAACGCAACCGAAACAAAAGAGCGGAATATTATCACTCCTCTGCAGTAAAAATCTGATTCATCGCCTGGAAATTTACACCCTTCGCCACTTTCAGGTCCGGCGTCATACCACCATCATACACAACGAAACCCTTTGATGCTGATGGAACAATTTTTTTGAAGTATTCAATCCAACCAGGGGTAATGCGAAGTTAGCGTTTTTGATCGTGTCCCTTCAGCAGCGTGTGCGCCTTTTGCGCGGCGGCGGCGTACACATCCCGCACGGCGACCCCCCGGCGGTCCGCGACGTATCGGCACGCGTCCATTTCCGGCGCGGCCGTCAACGCTTCCCCTTTCCAGCATCCCACCTTGATCGGAATATCACCATAGGGCGTTTCGACATCGGTGATATCCTGGACCAGGCACGCGCGCGCCATTTCATAATACCGGATGCCGAAGGTTGTGCTTTCCCTGAAGATCAGCGAAAGCATCACATCGAGATGCTCCGGGCGACACAGCGCCGTAAGCAAAACGCCCGGACGGAATTTCTTCATTTGCACGGGGCAGAAATACACCTCGAGCGCGCCCGCTTTGTACAGGTTTCCGGCCAGGCACCCCAGCAACTCGGGATTGCAATCATCGATGTTGGTCTCCAGCACCATGCAGGATGTCGGGGCCGAGGCGTCCTCGCCTGTCGCGAGCAGGCTGGCCCGCAGGACATTGGGGCGCCCGGCAAAGGTGCGCTGCCCGAAGCTGTAACTGCTGCGCTGGCAGTAATGGCGCGCGGCAACGCCATGGGAGGTCGCCCAGGTCGTCAGCAACGCGGCGCCCGTCGGGGTCACCATCTCCCCTTCTTCGCCGGTATGCGTCACCGGATGATTGGCCAGCAGCTTCAGGGTCGCCGGCGCCGGTACCGGATAGACGCCATGCTGACAGGTGACGGTTCCGCAGCCTAAGGGCAGGGGGCCCACACTTACCTCGTCCACGCCCAGCATATCCAGCGCCACGCAGGACCCCACGATATCAATAATGGAATCCATGCCCCCCACCTCATGGAAGTGAACCTCCTCCGCCGGTTTGCCATGGACCTCGCCCTCGGCCACCGCCAGCCTTCGGAACACCTCCAGCGCGTACCCCTGTCCCCGCTTCGGAAGGTTGCTCCCTTCGAGCATCGTGCGGATATCGCGGTAGGACCGATGATGGTGATCGTGGTGATCGTGGGCGTGTTCTTCCACATGCACGCGAAGCTGTACCCCGGTCAGCCCATGGCTCTCATGCGGCACACATTCGATCTGGAACCCGTCAATCGGCAACCGGGAAAGCAACGACGTCAACTCCCCGACATCGGCCCCCAGCGCCACCAGCGCCCCCAGCACCATATCGCCGGAGGCCCCGCCCACACTGTCAAAATGCAGTATGTTCATAATTTACTTCAACAACGCCGAGATGACATTTTCGTTTTCGCAGATTTTCCTGATCAGGGCCTCACTGGGTGTATCATCGAGTTTCAGGGTGCAACAGGCCGCCTCGCCGCCTTCGAAGATCATGTTTTCCATTTCCTCGATGTTGATCCCTTCATTGCGTAACTCGACCAGTACACCGGCGAGTACGCCCACGCGGTTGTAGTGCCGGACGACCAGGTTGATCACGGCATGTGTTTTCGCCTGTACATTAACGCCGTTGACCGGTTTGCCGGTCTCCAGGTAGGTCTGCACAATGCGCACGGACTCCTCGGCAATCGCCTCGGAGGCCTGGTCGGTCGACGCGCCGATGTGCGGTGTCGCGCTGACCAGCCCGGCCAGTTCCGGATCATTAAACACCTTGTCGCTTGCGCCCGGCTCATCCTCGTAGACATCCAGGCCCACCTTCAGGCCCTTGTCGGCAATCGCCTGTTTCAGGGCGGCGGTATCCACCACCTCCCCGCGCGCCGCATTGACCAGGATCGCGCCGTCTTTCATCTTCGCCAGGAAATCCTGGCCGATAAAATGTTTGGTGTCGGGCTTGGACGCCAGGTGGACGCTCACGGCATCCGCCTGTTCGGCCACCATCATGGCATCGGCGCAGAACCCGATGTTCAGGCGCTCCGCGATTTCGGGCGTCAGGCTGCGTGACCACGCGATGACCTTCATGTCGAGCCCCTGCGCCCGGCGGGCCACCGCCTTGCCGATGGAGCCCAGTCCGACAATCCCCAGGGTCCGGCCCTTCAGTCCGCGGCCTTTGCCGTACTTTTTCTTGCACCATGTGCCCTCGCGCATCTCGCAGGTGGCATCGACGATGCCGCGGTCCGCGGCGATCAGGTGCCCGATGGCCAGTTCGGCCACCGCGTCGGTATTTTTACCGGGGCAGTTGGCCACGTGGATGCCGCGACGGCAGGCTTCTTTCAGGTCGATGGTGTTCACCCCGGCGCCCGCGCGGATGATCAGCGACAGGTCGGTGGCGGCATCGATGGTCGCCGCCGTGACCTTTGTCGAGCGTACAATCAGCACTTCATAGTCGCTGATCGCGCCGGGCAGGTCGTCTGCCGACAACTCCGCATTAACTGTTACCTCGGCCCCGAGATTTTCCAGTGCCGTAACCGCTTTGGGTGACAACTTATCCGCGATCAATATCTTCATAACCAGTCTCCTTCTTTACCGTTGCGCGAACTGACTTACAGCCCGGTATCAAATCGTAATGTTTCGCCTTTTTTGATTTCAATGCCCTCGCCGACGGGCAGGGGTTCATCCATGCCCCTGACCGTTACATACAAGTCATACACACCCGGCGGCGTCATGAACCGGCGCCAGAGCGGCTCCTGGTTGTCGTGGCGGCGGGTCACCTGGATGATGGGCTCTTTCGCGCCCGCGGGAATCAGCGACCACCCGGTCACACTGGTCTCCGGCGGCTGAATCAATTCAATACCCGTGTCCAGCGTAACATACGCCAGGGCGCCGGCGGCGACCTCCAGGTTTTCGGCCATCACCGTCGGCATTTCGCTGCGGCTGTACTGGATGGCCACATCATACGCGCCGGGCAGCAGCGCCTTGGGCTTGAACAGGTAATAGCCGTTCCCGTTGTAGGTGGTCTGCAACAGGGGCGTTTGGGTGGCCGCGTCCATCACCACCACCGCCTGCACGTTGTTGTCCTCCAGCCCGTCGGCGATGTTAAAGGCGATACCCCCGAAAGCCACCGTGGTCACCTCGCCGCCTACCACATTAAATTGTCCGATCGGGACCACGTCCGCCGGTTTGTAATTCGGATTCGCAAAGAGCAGTTCGAGTTCATAGGCGCCCTCGATCAGCGGATGGGTACTGTCCGTCGACGACAATTCCGACTCCTTCATCACTTTGCCGTCCGCCGCCCGGATCAGGCGGAACCCGGCCAGCGCCCGCAGGGCCTCCCCCGGCATAGTGATTTGCAGTTTTCCCAACTTGGTCTTTTTGCGCACCACCGTTGTTTTCGCCTTTTCCACCTTCTGCACGATACCGGCCCTGACCTTTTCCAGCGCGGCCAGCAGCGAAGCCGCGTCCGTGGCGGCAAAATACTCGCCGCCGCCCTCGGCCGCCATGCAGTCAAGCTGCGTTTTAGCCACGGCGTTGACATCAAGCCCGACGACATGCATGACAAACTTGACGCCCGCCGCCTTCAGCGCCCGCACCACCGCGCACGGGTCCCCGCCGCACGTTTCCTCGCCGTCGCTGATGAGAATAATCGTGGTCTCGGCGTCACGCCCTTTCAGCAACTCGGCGGTCTGGGTAACGGCCAGGGAAATGGGCGTCATTCCGGTCGGCTGTATCGCATTGGCTTTCGTCAACAGCGCGCCGCGGTCGTCGCTGCCGGGCGGAATGATCACCTGCACGTCCTGGCAGTCCTTCGGCGTGCGATGGCCATAGACGGTCAGTCCGGCTTTCACTTCCGGGGGAATCTCCGGCACGACCTGGTTGAGCACCTTCTTGGCGGCGTCCATCTTGGTTTCCCCGCTTCGATCCGCCTGCGCCATGCTGCCCGACCCATCTAAAATAAACATGACTTCCGGAAAGGTATCCGCAAACACACCCGCGGCTGCAACCAGCAACAGGGCACTGACCCATACACTCTGCCAACGCATCTCGACCTCCATATTCTTAACTTGACGGCTCGGTATCTACATACACCATCCCGGCATTTCGTTCAGGGGAGTTTACGCATAAAAATCTGAAAGGTCCACGGAAAATACAACATTTCCATGCGGTTCTCGCTTGACAATCGGGACGCTTTATCGCGTAATAGACTGAATATGAAGAAGTTGCTATTGTTCTTAAAAGCATGTGTCGCTTGCGCGTTCATCGTTGCCACATGCGGACCCCAAGTTGTCGCCGCGGATTCCTATCTGGGAATGCCGATCCTGGATGTCGTCAACGGGTACAAGGTTGTCGATGTCCGGCCCATCCTGGATGCCATCACCTACCAGAACGGCAGCGCCGAGACCGCCTGGAAGCGGGTGAGCGCCAACTCGACACTCGTGCCGATGCGTAAGGTCTCCGGGTATCCGCGCTGGGAGTATGATCACGGCGAATTGGCCTTCCGGTGGACCCCCGAGCAGTTTCCTTATGAGGCCATCTTCACCATGGGCATGTACTACCAGAATGGACGCTGGGTCGTCACCAAGACAGGCGCGACGCGGCATAACGTCGCCCGGCTCATTGACTTCGGGGACACTTATGGCGGGGGCGGCTCGTACCCGGAGATGGGCTGGAACACCCCCTGGAGCAAGGAACTGCCCACGGTCAATGTGTGCTTTCCGGTGGAAGGCACCCATATCAGCGTAGGCGTTGTGGTGAACGATAAGACCCCCGTCCCGGAACCCACCCCGCCCAACAACACCTATCAGCTCATCGAGTCGGAACTCTCCTGGCAGGCGGCGAAAAACGATGCCGCCGGCCGCGGCGGCTACCTGGCCACCATCACCAGCAGCCGCGAATGGACCAATATTATCAACCAACTGGGCAGCGCCCTTGTCAACAAAGACGCCTGGATCGGCGCGACGGATGAAGGCGATGAAGGCAACTGGCGATGGATCACCGGTGAAGCCTGGTCCTACGCCAAATGGGGCGCGGGCCAGCCCAACAACGCCAACGGCAACCAGCATTATGGACACGCGGTCTGCACATCCACCATCAAAGGCGACTGGTTCTGGGACGACCTCAGCGACGTGACCCGCTCCTGCTACATCCTTGAACTGGGTTCCGCCCCCCAACCGACCCCAACCC
>RZZM01000280.1 GCA_009929845.1 Spartobacteria bacterium | reverse complement strand
GATATCAGCGGCATGCGCAAGCCTGTGGCCTCGGAACTTGAGGAAGCCGGATTATAAAAAAATGCCAGGGAAATATTGTGTGAACATACAACAGAAATTAACAGGCAGGGACGCTGAAGTCACGAAAGGAGCACTACAATGATAAGACCTATGTTGAACGGAATCGCGGGTCTTCGGACACATGCCCAGAAGATGGATGTGATCTCGAACGATGTGGCCAATGTGAATACCATTGGCTACAAGCAAAGTGAGTGTACATTTAAAGAGACGCTGGTGGATACCATCCGCACACCGTCTGCCGGGACACCGGGCATGCAGGTGGGCATGGGCTCTGCCGTCAGTCAGATCACCAGGAACTGGTCGGACGGGATTCTTATGCAGACGGGCTTATCCTCGCAACTCGGTATTACGGGCGAAGGGTTCTATACCGTGTCTGAACCCGGCGCGGCGGCCGGTGAAGTCTTCTTCACCCGGGCGGGTGATTTTGTCCATGACTTTGATGAAGCCACTGGCGAGACCTATCTGATCACCAGCAACGGCTACCGGCTGCGCGGCGTGATGGATGCCAATCCGGACGCGACGGGGCTGGCCCCCGCCGACCTGGTGGATATTGCGCTGCCCGCCGATACGACCTCCTACAGCATCGGGCTCGATGGGATTATTCGCGCCTCGGTGGCTGGCGGCACGCCGACCATTATTGGCATGGTGGCCCTGACCCGGTTCTCGAACAACTATGGACTGGAAAACATGGGCAATAACCTCTTCCGGGAAACCGATGCCGCAGGCTTGCAGGCCATGAGTAACCCGGGCGTCGGGGGCACCGGCCAGGTGTTCCAGGGGTACCTGGAAAACTCCAATGTGGACCTTTCCCAGGAATTCACGGAGATGATTGTCACCCAGCGCGGCTTCCAGGCGAATTCCCGGTCCATCACAACTGCCGACGAGATGTTGCAGGAAGTACTGGCACTGAAACGTTAATCTGTGTAGACTGACACCTGTTTGACCGGCGTGTGCCGGCCTATAAGTGAACGAGCTATGATAAATGTCACAGACTTACATGGGCAGTCACGGTTTGTGAATGCGGAGTTGATCGAGTATATCGAAGCCAACCCGGATACACAAATCGTGATGACCTCCGGGCATCGCTTTTACACCGCGATGACCCCCCAGGAGGTCGCCGATAAAGTCATGGCCTATAAGAAGGACTGTTATTCCGTCTTTTTTACGAGCCCTGTGCCGGTCAAGCAAGGTGAAGAGAACACAGGATAATGAAGTAAGGTGGTATTATGGATTTAGGGACAACCATTGGTATTATACTGGCTTGGTTGCTGATTATTATCGCGATTGCGGCGGGCGGCGGCGCGGGGTTTTTGAATGTCCCTTCCCTGATGATTACTGTGGGCGGGTCGCTGGCGGCGACGCTGACGCAGTTTCCGCTGCCCAAAATCATGAAGACCATGGCGGTGGTCAAAAAGGCCTTCGCGGGCGGCAATGAAAACAAGGTGGAGATTGTAAAGACGATTTCCGATCTGGCGGTGCGCGCGCGCCGTGACGGGATTCTCGCGCTGGAGGATGACATCGATAAGATGGATGATGAATTCATGCGCAAGGGATTCCAGATGGCGGTGGACGGCAACTCCACGGACATCATCCGCAATATTCTTGAAGAAGACATGAATTCCATGATGGATCGGCATATGACCGGGCAGGGGATTTTCAAGGCGTTGGCCATGTACGCGCCTGCCTTCGGCATGATCGGCACGCTCATCGGCCTGGTGCAGATGTTGCGCGCGCTGGACGATCCCAGCGCGATCGGGGTGGGGATGTCCACCGCGTTGATTACCACATTGTACGGGTCTATGGTGGCCAACCTGATCGCCTTGCCCATTGCCGGCAAGCTCGAACAGCGCAGCCGGGAAGAAACATCGTCCAAGGCCATGGTGCTTGAGGGCATCATCGCCATTCAGGAGGGCAACAGTCCGCGGGTGGTCCGCGAGAAACTCTTCAGCTATCTGTCGCCGCAGGCGCGTAACGACTCAGATCTTGAAGAGAAATGAGCAAAGAACCCCCCAAACCAAGCAAGGACCCTGGGTGTCCGTTGTGGATGCTTACCTTTGGCGATTGCATGAGTCTGCTGGTCACCTTCTTTGTCATGCTTATCGCCTTTTCCGACACGGAGGAGCACAAGCTCATGGAGCTGATCGGGGCGTTGAAAGGGGGGCTGGGGATGACGCCGATCATGGAGGATCGACCGGGGCAGAGTCGCATCAGCCAGAACCTGAAGGTCACGGCCGGGTCCGCCAAGCAGCAATTACTGCTCACACCGGAAGAAATCTCCAAGGTCGCCTCGCATGAGCAGATTATTGAGCGTAAGTATGCGCGCAGCAATGTCGGCGGAACCCCGATTGAGATTATGATACATCTCATGGATGAAGGGTTGGCCCTGATCATCTACACGGATACGGTATTTAAACGCGGGACGGCGGAATTTGTGGAGGGCGCGAAAGATTTGTGGTTGAGTTTTGGCGACCTGGCTGGAAGTTTGGACTGCGAAATCCGCATTGTCGGTGTGGTGCCCTCTGACATGCAGGTTCACACAAAAGATGTGCAGACCCCCTATGGGCTGGCGGCGGAGCGTGCGCAGACGGTGGAGAATGTGCTGATTGAGGATTGCCAATACGACCCCGAACGATTCAGTATCGGGGTGCGGGTGGAAGGGCGGGAACAGGAAGTGCCCGATGTATTGAAAGGCTTGCCGCCGGACCGCGTTGAGATTATTCTCATGGGGTATCGTCCATCGTATGAGGTGACGCCGGAATCGATCATCATACGTAACATGTAGTACGGAAGTTTCGAGCCTATGGCCCCGAAAATAAAAGTAGAAGAGGAACTGGAAGCGCCTGGGTACATGGTACTCTATTCGAGCCTGATGGCCTTGCTGCTTGCCTTTTTCGTGACGTTGCTCTCGATGGGCGAGGAGGCCACCGGCAAATTCAATGCCGGCATCGGCGAGATTCGTGACGCGTTCGGGTTGCGCGGGGGCTTCGGCATCCTTTCGTATTGGAAAAGTATCAGTCAGTGGCTGGCCAACGACTATCCCGAGGTCTCCCAGGAAGAAGACGAAGACGCCAACCTGGTGGGATACCTCAAGGGAGTCCTCTGGCGGGAAGGACTGAACGATTCGTTTATCATCCGTATTGATTATGATGAACTCGGCGAAACGGTCATGATGGCCACCCCGATCACCTTCAGCGGCAGGAACGCGTTTCTCGGCCGTGATGACCGTTGGTTCCTGAATCGTATGGGGGCCATTTTTTATAACTTGCCAGAATGCGGGGTTACGGTAAGCTGTCTGGTAAATACGGATGATCCGGAAAAAATGGAAGAAAACCAACGGTTGGCCGTTGAGCGGGCCGTGGCGGTAACACGCTACCTGGTGCAGAAGGTGAAAATCCCGGCATCGAACCTGCTACCGGTAGGCTATGCGAATGAACGCTATTTGGATCCGCCGGAAACGGAAGAAGCGGTTTTTTTTCTGATTCGAAGGGTCAACAAGGAAAAAAATGGCACCTAACAGGTTGCCCGGTAAGCAGAACCGACTTAAGGAGTGTGCGTCATGGCAGATGAAGGAAAATCTGAAGGTATCAATGAACTCGTGCCGGATCCATCCTCCGCGGCCGCGCCGGCCAAAGGGAAATCCGGCACCCTTATCGTTGTCATTGTCGGTTTTGTCATCATGATTGTAACGCCGCTGACCACCTATTTTGTGGTCAAGGCCACGGTGCCGCCCCCGTTGTCTACGTCCGCGCCCCGGGAAGAGCTGGATGCCAAACCCGGCGAGACCACGACCTTTAACCTGGGCACTATTTACGTCAATATTGCAGAAACCAAGGGCACACGCGTGCTCAAGATTGAACCCTATCTGGTGCTGAGCGAACCCCGCCTTGACGAGGTGCTCACCGGCATGGCCCCGATGCTCCGTGATAAGGTGCTCGCGGCAGCCAGTACGAAAACCATTGATGAACTCGAGGGGTCGCAGGGCCGGGAAAACCTGAAACGGTCCATTATGACGCTGATCAATACGGCAATAAAGGGCAGGATGTCAGGCGCGGTGGTGGATGTGTATTTTAATGAGTTTCTGATTCAGTAGGGTCGGCAGAGGAACGATTCATGGATAAAACCTTATCACAGGAAGAAGTGGATGCCCTGTTAGGCGCGATTAAGACCGGGGATGTGACCACGGAGCAGGTTGCCCAGATGGATTCCTCCGAAAAGGTCAAGGTCACTTCCTACAATTTCAGAAAACCCCGGCTGATCTCCAGCGAGCAGTTGCGCGGCTTTCAGATGATCCATGATTCGTTTGTGCGCGGATTGCAGAGCAGTCTGCTGATGAATCTGCGCACCACCATCGAAATCAAGCTGGTGGCGGTCGATGTCATTACCTATGGCGAATTTGTCCTGTCGCTCTCAAACCCCACCTACATGTCGGTGCTGTACATGTCGGCGGGCATGGGGGAAATCTGCATCGAGCTGAACCTGCCCATCGTGATGGCGATCATCGATATCCTCCTGGGCGGCGACGGCAGTAATGTCGAGGAACCCCGTTCGCTGACGGCGATCGAGCTTTCTGTCTCGGGCGGACTGATGGAGGCGGTATTGGCTGAACTCAAGGCCGCCTGGGCCACCGTAACCGACACGACGTTCCAGGTGCAGTCCTACGAATCCAATCCCGAGTTCATGCAGTTGACGACCTCGGAAGCCCTGGTCATCAGCGTGACGCTTGACCTGCACCTGGGGGGGGCGTCAGGCATCCTCAACATGTGCTATCCGTACAGCGTCATCCAACCCGTGCTCACCAATTTGAGCGCCCGGGTGCAGGCCCGTTCCGGTCGGGGCCGACGTGGCGGCGATCAGGAAAATATGAATGCGGCGATCGAGGATGTGCCGTTGGATATCCGTGCAGTGCTGGGGCACAGCTCCATCACAACAGATGATCTGCTGCACCTCAGGTCAGGCGACCTGCTTTGCCTGGACACGAATATCAGTGAACCGGTTAAAATGTATGTGGGAAACCGTTTATGCTATCTGGGTGATCCCGGACAATCCAAGGGACGGGTGGCTGTAAAAATATCAGAGACGCGGCATCCGCATGTTGAAGAAGGTAGTAAAGATATGTAACTCGGTGTATTAAAACGCCGGGAGGTGAAAATTATGGCTGAAAATGATGAAACGTTAGGTAATGATCCCATGCAGGACGATGCGGCAAAATCGCCGGAGAATGAAGGCGGCGCTTCGGAGGAACCGATACTGGCGGACGTCGACGGCGGGGAGGAAACCCCTTCTCCCGAGGAACAGGCCATGCTGGATAGTCTGGATGCGGACGAGTCCGTGGATGGGGCTTCGGATGACGAACAGGCCATGCTGGACAGTCTGGATGCGGACGAGTCCGGGCGTGGGGCTTCGGATGACGAACAGGCCATGATCGACAGTTTGATGAATTCAGGCAAGAACCTCGCAGAGGACGCGGTGTCGGATGAGGAAAAAGCGATGTTGTCGCAATTGGGTCTGGATGAGGATTTCGACGATTCGGTAGAGGTGAGCCCCGTGGAACTGCCCACCGTGGAATCTTCCCCGGAAAGGCGTTCGGCGAGGGACACGGAAGATGAGAATCTGAAGATGATTCTCGATATTCCGGTGGATGTTCATGTGGAAATTGGAACCACACGCGCGGCCATTCGGGATATTCTGAAAATGGGCACCGGATCGGTCGTGGAACTGGACCGGATGGCGGGACAACCGGCGGATATCATTGCCAACGGTAAGCTGATCGCCTGGGGGGATGTCGTGATCGTCAATGAAAACTTCGGGGTGCGTATCACCAAGATTCTCAAGCCGGAAGAACGCGTGGAAGCGCTGTAACCGCCGGGCGCCCCCGTGGCGCGGTCGTTCGCCCCGGTTAAAAAAACCGGGAAAAAAGAAGAACGGCTATTGAGATTGGCGTGGATGTGTATATGATTCTCCGCGGATGGCAATGCTATGAATATGGATGATCGAAGAACACATCAACGACTGAATGAGCAGAACAGCGTGGCTGTGCGCATACTCTCAGCGCCGGAAGCCGACGCGCTCGAAGGAAAGACGTACTTCTGCACAACAGAAGATCTTTCCGCAGGCGGGCTGCGCTTCAATGTGTCGGCGCCCGTGCCGGTCGGGACGGTGATGGAAATCCGTGTCGCGTTTTCCCAGCCGATCAGCGCCTACCGCCATATCGGTAAAGTGGTCTGGGTCAAAGAGGATACGGACCAGGCGCCTCCCTATGCCGTCGGCGTGGAGTTTACCGACACGGCCCCCAACGATGTGGCCGCCTGGGAAAAGCTGGTCGACCAAAAAATCAATATGAAAGAACGCCAGGCCGCCAAAACCTCCCACGGCGAACTGGTCGCCGACTGACCGGA
>RZZM01000279.1 GCA_009929845.1 Spartobacteria bacterium | reverse complement strand
TGGCAGTTGGAAGGAGGAGCCTGATCATGCGTGAAGTCTATGTAGCAGGTATCGGTATTACCAGTTTTGGACGGCTGGAATATCCGTTGAGTGAAATTGCCGCTTATCCGGGCATGCTGGCCCTGAAGGATGCCGGACTGAAGGCGGTGGACCATCTCTATGTGGCCAATATGGGCGGCGGGCGTGTCAATCACCAGACGGCACTGGCCAGCGCGGTGATTGATACGTTGAGCCTGACCCCCGCGGGCGCGGAGACCATCGAGAACGGACCCGCCTCCGGCGCTTCGGCCATCAAAACAGGGTTCATGGCCGTCGCTTCAGGCGTGCATGATGTCGTGATGGTGATCGGCGCCGAGCGCATGCGCGAGGTGAACAACCTGGAGGCTACCGATTTCATCGCCACGCTGACCCATCCGTTGGCGGAATACATCTATGGAGTGACGCTGCCTTCCCTGGCGGGCATGTTTACGCGGTTGTATATGGACAAGTACGGTGTTACAGACCGGCACCTGGCCATGGTGGCGGCGAAGAACCATGCCAACGCGATGCTCAATCCGTTTGCCCACCTGCACCAGGAAGTGACGATTGAGGGCATCCTGGATTCCCCCGAGGCGATGACCAACAATCCATTCGTCGCCGACCCGTTGCGGTTCTTTGACTGCTGTCCGGTGTCGGACGGCGCAGCGTGTCTGATCCTGGCCACCAAGGAAGTGGCCAAGAAAGCGAAGCATCCACTGGTACGGCTGGCGGGGGTCGGCCAGGCGACGGATACGCACGCGGTACACGAGCGCGCGGAGCCGACCGATCTGCTCGCGGTGCGCACGTCGGCGGCTCTGTCGATGGATATGGCTGGCGTTAAACCCGCGGATGTGAGCGTTGCGGAATTGCACGACGCCTTTACCATCCTCGAGATTGTCGAGAGTGAGGAGGCGGGCTTCTTCAAGAAAGGCGAAGGCCATATCGCGCTTGAGAAGGGCGAGACGGCATTGACCGGCAGGTTGCCCGTGAACACCTCGGGCGGTTTGAAAGGCAAGGGCCATCCGGTGGGCGCCACCGGCGTCGGGCAGGCACACGAAATCGTGACGCAATTGCGCGGCGACGCTAAAAAACGGCAAGTCAAAGGGGCGAAAGTCGGCTTTACCTGCAACTTTGGCGGCTTTGGCAATAACGTGGTCTGCCTAACCTTTACCAGGGAGGAGTAACCGATGGACATCTATGCATACAAATGTAAGAAATGCGGCACGCTGCATTACCCCTACCGGATGGTCTGTAAAGGCTGCAAAGAGAATGAGCACAACGAATTCGATCCGGTGCCGTTGCCCAAAAAGGGCAAGTTGCTGACCTTTACCGAGCTGTATAACCTGCCTGCGGACTTCATGGTCTCCAAGTTGGCCCTGGGTATCGTGGAATTGGAAAACGGGGTGCGTATTACCGGGCAGCTTGATGTGGGCAAGCCCAAACTGGGCATGGCCGTTCAGGGCGTTGTCAAGGTGGTGCGCACGGGAGATTTCTCCCGCAACTACGGTATGGTGTTCAGTAAGGCATGATGGAACTGCTGACTATTGGCGACAGTATTGTTGACGGCGCTTACGAGGAGCACTCCCGATTCGAGCAGGTGATCAACTATGTGAACCGTGATCACCTGCTTTCGGTCGTCACCGCGTCTGTCGGTGACGGCCCGGTCAATATCGTGGTTCGGCCATTGCCCGCGGGCGCGGGCGGGGTGGTGGTGGCCGGCGAACGGGTGACCGTGGATGGACAGGTCTGTGAGGTAACCCATGAACAGGTTTATCGTTCGCTGCTGGATGACACGGACTGGCATACCGATATCCTGCAAAAGAACCTTTCGCGTTTCTGCCAGGTCTTCAAGGAGGAGGCGCATCCCGCCAGCCTGGCCTTTCTGTTGGACCCCAAACGCATCTCGGCATTCAAACCCGGATTCCAACAAAAGCTGTGCGAGCAGATATCAGCCGGCGTTACCGAGCTGTTTGCCGGGCAGGTCCGGCCGGGTGTGCAGAAGCTCAAGGGCTGTGGACTGGGCCTGACTCCCAGCGGGGACGATTTCATTATCGGCGTGCTGCTGGGGCTCAACGCCCTTGAGCTGGGCCTGAACGAAGACTATGGCGCGGTGATGGAGACCATCTATTGCCTCGCGCGCGGGGGCAACCTCCTTTCCAATGCGCTGTTGACGCTGGCCCGGAACGGCCGGTTTTATCACGACCAGAAACAGCTCGTGGAAGCGTTGTTCGGCCAGTCGGAGGCGCGGGTGGCGCATGCCGCGCAGGCCATACTCGGGCATGGGGAAACCTCCGGCGCGGATACCGCCAGCGGCCTCTACCTGACGCTGCATTCCGCCATTTTCAGCCGTCACCGGCCATTTTGCGCCGGTGGACACCTTTGAGTATTTCCGAATAACTTGTATAAGGAGCGCATATGTCTGTTATTGGAAGAATTCGACAGGGAATCTATTTTGATTCCGTAACTCTCATGAACATGGGGCGGGAACTCAGCGGCATGGAGGGGGTGGTTGACGCGGCAATCGTCATGGGCACCCATGAAAACAAGGCCATCCTCCAGGCGGCCGGCCTGTTGATCGATTTGTTTGCCGACACCAGTGATTCCGATTTGTTGATCGGGGTGAAGCTGGACGATCCTTCAAAAGAAGAACAGATCCTTGAAGCGGTTGATGTCTTGTTGAGCAAACGTAAAGAGGTAAGTGAAGGTGACAATACCTTTTTGCCGCAAAGCCTGGACGGGGCATTAACTGTTCTGCCCGATGCAAACCTGGTACTGATTTCGATTGCCGGACGCTATGCTGCTTTTGAGGCACAAAAGGCATTGGATCAGGGCCGTCATGTGATGATGTTTTCGGATAATGTCAGCATTGAAGATGAAGTGGCGCTTAAAATAGTAGCGAGAGAAAAAGGATTGCTGGTCATGGGGCCGGATTGCGGCACCGCTATAATCAACGGTGTGCCCCTGGCTTTTGCAAACGTAGTGCGGCGTGGGAAAATTGGCATTGTCGCGGCATCAGGAACCGGCCTTCAGGAGGTGAGTTGTCTGATTCATAATGCGGGGGCGGGGATTTCACAGGCCATCGGCACCGGCGGGCGTGATGTAAAGAAGCAGGTGGGCGGCATCATGTTTATCGAGGGACTCAAGGCCTTGCTGGATGATGCAGAAACAGAAACCGTACTGCTGGTATCCAAGCCGCCTGATGCGGATGTGCTGGCTGCTGTAAATGCGATTGTGGCTTCGTCATCGAAACCGGTTGTCTCCATGTTTCTGGGTGCATCGGGTGCAGGGGACAACAACCCGCAATCATTGGAAGAAGCCGCATTGATGTCAGTCGCGCTTGCTCAGAAGAAAAGCCTGGATGATGTACGAAGCGAATTGAAACAACGTGATGAAGTGTTGCTTGCTCAGGCAGAGGAACTGCGAAATAAATGCACCGGGAAGCAGCAATATATCCGGGGGCTTTTCAGTGGCGGCACATTCTGTACGGAAGCACAACTGATTCTTGAGGATATGGTGAAGGGGGATATGTATGCCAATGCGCCGGCGGGTCGTGTTCAATCCCTTGAAGATGCCATGCATAGTGTTGCGCACACCTTTGTGGATCTGGGAGAAGATGAATTCACGGTAGGACGACCGCATCCTATGATTGATTATACGTTAAGAAATAAACGGATTGCGGATGAAGCGGATGATGCTGAGACTGCCGTCATCTTGCTGGATATCGTTTTAGGGTATGGCTCCAACATGAATCTTGTAGAGGAGTTGAAGGATGTCATAACCGATGCGGCC
Source organism: Spartobacteria bacterium (assembly GCA_009929845.1). GTDB lineage: Bacteria > Verrucomicrobiota > Kiritimatiellia > RZYC01 > RZYC01 > RZZM01. The sequence goes on along the minus strand of RZZM01000279.1, from coordinate 2,652 downwards.
AGAAAAGTCGTTGTGGTGTGTTCGGTTACAGGCACGGATATGGATCCGCAGAACAGGGGGGCTGTAATCAGTATGCTGCGGAAATCCGGCGCGGTTGTGCTGCCGTCTAATGCAGCGGCTTGTTTGCTGGCCGGTTATGTTGTGTCCGGTTTATCGGTTTGATGAAGTGAGGTGTTTTATGAGTATTCAGGACATTTTTCAGTCTGAACTTCAGGTTGTGAATATTGGGCTGACTTCTTTCAAAGAAGCATTGGATGATGTGGGCGCCAAAGCAGTGCAGGTAGAATGGAAACCGCCTATCGAGGTGAGTTTAGAGGCGCGACAGACGATCTATGCCAATCGGAAGCGTATTGAAGCGGCCAATGAGAAGGTTATGGACATCATCCTGAAAGGGATGCCTCAGTTGGTGGGGATGGGCACGGCGCGCGATGTGATTCCCGGCATGAAGGACAACCTGATTTTGCATGCCGGACCCCCGATTACCTGGGATCGTATGTGTGGCCCCATGCGGGGCGCCATCATGGGGGCGTTGATTTATGAGGGCCGGGCAGATACGTCGGAGGCCGCGGCGGAGCTTGCTGCATCCGGGGATATCGAATTCGCCCCCTGCCATGAACATGCTACCGTTGGCCCTATGGCAGGGATTGTCTCTGCCTCCATGCCGGTATTTATTCTTGAGAATACCGCGTTTGGCAATGAAGCGTACTGCACCATGAATGAAGGTTTGGGGAAGGTACTGCGCTATGGAGCCTACAGCGAGGAAGTTATAAAGCGACTGAAATGGATGGAAGAGGTGATGTATCCCGTGCTGCAGGGCGCTATTGCAGCAGTGGGGCCTATTGACCTGAAGAACCTGATTGCACAGGCCCTGCATATGGGCGATGAAGTACACAATCGCAACCGGGCCGCCACATCACTGCTGTACCGACAACTGGCGCCCGCCATTATCCGGAGCTGTGATGATAAAGACAATGCCGCCGATGTCCTCGATTTTATCCAGGGCAATGACCATTTCTTCCTGAATCTCTCCATGCCGGCCTGCAAAGCAACCCTGGATGCCGCGCGGGACATTAAAGACAGCAGTGTGCTGGTGGTCATGTCGCGTAACGGCACTGATTTCGGCATTCAACTGGCGGGGACAGGCAATCAATGGTTCACGGGACCTTCTGATGTCCCGGATGCCTTATTCTTCCCTGGATATACCAAAGAAGATGCCAACCCCGATATTGGGGATTCGTCCATTACAGAAACCAATGGGTTAGGGGGCTTCGCCATTGCGGCGTCACCGGCCATCGTACAGTTTGTTGGTGGGAACGCCGCGGATGCCATCCGCTACACCAAAGAAATGTACGAGATATCCGCCGCTGAGAATACCGTGTACCAGATACCCTACCTGAATTTCCGCGGTACCCCCACCGGGATTGACCTCGTCAACGTCATCGAGAAAAACATCCTGCCTTTCATTGATACCGGCGTCGCCCATCGGGAACCGGGTATCGGGCAGGTGGGCGCCGGTGTCCTGCGCGCCTCCCTGCAGCCGTTTATACACGCCTTTGAAGGGCTGGCCGATTGTTTTAGGTGATTAGGATTGAGAGTACCCAATGGGGTTAATGATGTTGGTTGCGCTTCTGGCCAATCCATAATCACTGTTTTCTCGCGCAGGGAAGCGGGAAAAAAATAGCAGTCTATGCGGCTATGGCGCCTTCTTGCTGCTCCCCTTGCCGGGGTGGAAAATGAGCCAGAGCCGGAAGAGCAGCCGGTTCCACAGCGGTACGGCTGATGGTTCCTTTTTCTTGCGCGAAGAACCATGAGCGGGAGGCGTGAGCTTGTTGTCTTCACGCATGTAGCTCCGGTCGTAGATGCCCATGACCGCTTACCAGGGAAAGAGGAGGCCGGCATTGACGCTATAGCCATCCATGTTCATTTCTTCGCCGCTGTAGGGGACATCCTCTCCGTCAATTTCCAGATCATCCGCTTCGATCTTCAACCAGCGATACTGGACTTCCGCGAATAAAAGCATCTGACTGGAAAGCGGCATCTCGACCCCCGCCACGGCATACCAGCCCCATTTATTGTCGTACTCGACATCATAGCTTTCGCTGGTTCCGGAATCCGTGACGCTGAATTCCCCGTCTTCAAACATATAATACCCCGCTCCACCACCAGCATAAATGTAGAACTTTTCCATGGGGAAATCGAAGACCATGCCCGCCTCCACGGGGATCGATGTGAATTTGTTTTCCGTTTCAATGCCGCCGCTGGCGCTCTCTTCTTTTTTGAGGCCTTTGAAATAGGCCCCGCGAATTTCCATGCTCAGTCCGGAGGAGACAAGCATCTTCAACTTGCCGCCGCCGCCATAATTGGCATCCATATCCTTGGGGGCCCAGTACGAACCATACAGCGCCAGCCCGTTCGCCGCCTCCGCCGCACAGGCCGCCATCATAAGTCCCAATGCTGTTGCCGCAATAAATCTTTTCATAGACTACTCACCTTTCGTTTTCTTCATTCAGATGCCTCATAGCAAAATCAGATTCTGACAGCCTCTCCAATGAAGTCAATACCCAAGCGAATCCATGGGGAATGGAAAAAGACAGGCTAAAGCCTCTCTGTACAACGAACGGACAGGCGAGGTAAGGAGTTCTGAAGGTCCTG
>RZZM01000713.1 GCA_009929845.1 Spartobacteria bacterium | reverse complement strand
CTTGCTGCTGGTGATCTTTCCCTTTGAAGTTGAAATTTTTTCCGACACCGGCCTGCGTGTGGAATTCGTGGGGCATCCGCTGGTTGAAAAGGCCCGGCGTTCGTTGGCGGCGCCTGAGGAGGTCCTGCCCTGGCGCGGAACCAGAAAACTGGCGTTGCTGCCGGGCAGCCGCAAGCAGGAGGTCCAGCGCATCCTGCCGCCGATGTTGGAAGCCGCGCGCTTGCTGGAGGAACGCGATGAACAGGTGGGGACGCTGCTGGCCGCGCCGACCGAGGAGATAGCGGCATATGCCCGCGCGCTGATGGAACAGCTTCCGAAGGGCCCCCGCCGGATGGAGGTGGTGGTGGGGAAAACCCGCCAGGTACTGAGGCAGGCGCACGCGGGCATGGTGGCCTCCGGTACGGCGACGATCGAAGCCGCTCTGATGGGATGTCCCATGATTGTTGTCTACAAGACCGCGGGGCTGACGTATTTCCTGGGCCGGCGGCTGGTAAAAATAGAGCACATCGGTATGGTTAACATCGTGGCGGGCCGGGAGGTGTGCCGTGAATTCATCCAGCAGGATGCACAGCCTGCAAAGATGGCCGAAGCCGTGTGGGGTTTGCTTGATGACGAGACCGCCCGGCGGCGTATGAAGGCGGACCTCGGACAGGTGGCGGTTGCCCTGGGCGACGCGCAGGGAGCGGACGGGGCCGCGGCACTTATCCTGGACGCCCTGTAATTTTATCTTCTAAAAAATGAGAACTTGGCCTTTACAGTACGTGAAAAGCTTAATAGTATATGGGCATTGAATGGCGTAATACAGAGCAACAGAAAGAAACTGGGAGCTAAACGGTATGGCAAACATCCTCTTAGTTGATGACGAACCTAGCATATTGAGCGTTCTGAGCACACTGCTGAAAGCCGAGGGGCATGATGTGGTTCCCGCCTTGGGCGGCGAGAAAGCGTTGGAGGTACTCAAGGACCAGGAATTTGATCTGATGATATCCGATATCCGGATGAGTCCGGTGGACGGCATGCAGTTGCTGACGATGGTGCGCAAGGAGTATCCGCGCATGGCGGCGATCATGATTACGGCGTATGGGTCGGTGGAGACCGCCGTGGAAGCCATGAAGCAGGGCGCGTTTGACTACGTCACCAAGCCATTCAAAGTGGATGAGCTGTTGATCACGGTACAACGGGCGCTCGAATACAACAACGCGCTGGTGGAGAATGTCAATCTCAAGGCCCAGCTCGAGGCGCGTTATCATTTTGAGAACATCATTGCGGAGAGTCCCGCGATGCGCAAGTGCTGCGAGATGATCGAGCG
>RZZM01000278.1 GCA_009929845.1 Spartobacteria bacterium | reverse complement strand
AACCGCTCCGTTATTGCACAGTTCAATGAATTCATACTCATTCCCGTCCGTCGGCAATGTCACGCTGTCCGGCGGGTGATACATCAACTCACTGACCCCCAGCGACTGGGCGCGCGCGGAAAGGCCCCCCGTCAAGCCCAAACACATCACAAATATCCAACAACGCCATGTAGGTCTGCTACAACACATATCCATCCTGCAAGCTGATTCCATCCATATTTAAAAGCACAGTATACCAGTATACACCCTGTTCTGCTAAAAATTGAATATAAAAAATCCTGCCCCACCCGAAATCGGACCACCTTGCGCCAACATCATTTTTTGTATTTCCCCTTGTTATCCTAACCGTTCTATGATAAACAACGCGGCAACTTTAGTGAGAAATATGTTTCTCGCAGGACAATACAATATAAAAACAACCTCAGGGAGGCTGAAAGTGAAGCGAATAGTTGTTATGTTGGTAGCGGTGGCTTGTGTGGCATTACAGGCCTCGTTTGGTCAGGACACGGTCCTGTCCGAAGGGTTTGAAGAAACATGGTCAGGCGGCGCGCCCGCCGGGTGGTCGAGTCAATATCTGATTGGTTCAGTGAACTGGGAACAGCAACCCGGCGGGTATCTGTTCAATCCGCCTACAGCCCATTCCGGCACATATAACGCTTATTTGCGCTATCCGGACTGGACACCCCGTGTCACCTTACTGATTACACCCGTCATGGACCTCAGTCCCACCACCTATAGCAATGCCGTCCTCACCTATTGGCTGGCGCAACACGAATGGTACGGCGACCAGGATTACAGCTATGTCTACTACCGGACCTCTCCATCTGCCTCGTGGCAGTTGATTCCCGGCGCAACGTTCACAACCGACATTGAAAACTGGACGAAGATTACCCTTACCCTCCCCAATATCAGCGAAACCTACCAAATTGGCTTCGCGGGTGAAACGCGCTTCGGGTATGGGGTCTGCATTGACGATGTCACCGTAGTCGGAAACTACAGCGGCGGGGTCGTGGGCTTCACACCGGTCAACACCCTCGCCGACCCGCATGGAGCGATCCTGCCGGATAACCCCATGGTGCTGGCGGGCAGTGATCTGGAACTCGATGTCATCCCCGACGACCACTATCGCATCGCGGATGTGGTAGTCAACGGTGAATCCGTCGGCCCGGTCGATACCGTCCTCCTCGAAGATATTATCGGGCCGCAATTCGTAAGCGCTTCCTTCCTGCGTGTGTTTGTCGACAACGACTTCAACGGCGACGACATTGCCGACCTTGGACTCTATTATCCAGCCACCGGCACCTGGTACATCAAGAATACCGCCGGTGTCATGAGTCATCAATTCGGATGGGCCTCGGCCATTCCTGTCGCCGCCGATTACGATGGCGATGGCGAGACCGACATGGCCGTTTACTGGCCGGATGGCGGACGCTGGTTCATCAGTCTCTCTTCCTCTGCGACCTTCAGCGTCATTGACTGGGGCTGGAGCGCGGCCGTTCCCGTGCCTGCCGATTACAACGGCGACGGCAAAGCCAACGTGGCCATCTATGTGCCCGCCTCCGGCGAATGGTACATCCGCGATCCGGACGGAAAAACCCGCATGGAAACCCTGGGGTCTTCCTCCGAAGTGCCCATCCCGGCCGACTACGACGGCGACGGCAAAGCGGATATCGGCGTCTACGATATCAACAATGGCGACTGGAGTATCGTACGCAGCTCCACGCTCATGCCTTTGACCTTCGACCTGGGCGGCGCAGGCGCGCTGCCGGTTCCGGGTGATTACAACGGCGACGGCAAAGCCGAGCCGGTTATCTACACCCCCGCCACCGGTACCTGGGGCTTCATCCCCGCCATGCTGCCCGGCCCCTCCGAAATCAACTGGGGCTGGAGCGCAGCCATGCCGGTACCCGCCGATTATGACGGCGACGGCAAAGTGGACATCGCCGTCTTTGTCCGCTCCACGGGCGACTGGTACATCCTGCGCGACAACATGCAAATCCTGACCTACAACTTCGGTTGGAGCGCCACGGAACCGACCACCCCCGCCTATCAGGCGCTGGCCTGGTTCGGCCTTGTTCCGTAATCAAAGTCCATTGCAAAACTGTCGACACGCGCCCAGGTTGCTTTTCACTGAAAAACGACCATGGGAGTTGTTCTGCGAAGGTATGGATGAACTTTCGGCGCAGTGGATCTGCTGAGCAGTACATTTTCGCTGATCCTGATCGCACTTTTTTGTTCGCATATCTTCAGAACTCCTTACCTCGACAGTTTGGGAAATAAACGGACACAACTGTTCATCGAACAGCCTCCAGAGGAGGCCACGATCTTATCTCGGGGCCACCGGCCCCGAGATCGCTACACCAAACGCATGGCGCCCTGGAGGGACGAGATTCCCATCGAGCCAGCATGTACACGCACCCAATCTTTCCCAAAGAGCCTGCGATGCACACAAGTAACCCCTGGAGGGCGAGATTCCCATCGAGCCAGCATGTACCCGTGCCCATTCTTACCCAAAGTGCCTGCGGTGCACAACAAGTAACCCCTGGAGGCGAGATTCCCATCGAGCCAGCTTGTACCCGTGCCCATTCTTACCCAAAGTGCCTGCGGTGCACAACAAGTAACCCCTGGAGGGCGAGATTCCCATCGAGCCAGCTTGTACACGCACCCAATCTTTCCCAAAGAGCCTGCGGTGCACACAAGTAACCCCTGGAGGCGAGATTCCCATCGAGCCAGCATGTACCCGTGCCCATTCTTATCCCAAAGAGCCTGCGGTGCATCGGGCTCTACGGAGTAGCCGCCCTCCAGATAACCACGCAACAAGTAACCCCTGGAGGCGAGATTCCCATCGAGCCAGCTTGTACACGCACCCAATCTTTCCCAAACAGCCTGCGGTGCATTACGGGGATTACCTAATAACCTACCACCTAATAACCTACCACCTAATCACCTACCCTACCACCTAATAACCTACCACCTAATCACCTACCACCTAATCACCTACCACCTAATCCCCGCTCTCAAATGGCGGTGGGGGGGATGGCGGCGGCCAGGGGGCCGGTGGAGGAGTGGATATAGCAGATGGCCATGGCGAGGGCGTCGGCGGCGTCGGATTGCGGGATGTCGGGCAGCCCCAGCAGGGTTTTTACCATGTGGGCCACCTGCTCTTTCTGTGCGGCGCCGTTGCCGACGAGGGCCTGTTTGACGCGGCGCGGGGAAAATTCATACACGGGCAGGTTTCTTGACGCGCAGGCTGCCAGCACCACCCCGCGGGCCTGTCCCAGGATCATCGCCGTGCGCACATTTTTGCAAAAGAAGATGCCTTCGATCGCGACGACCGAAGGCAGGTCCTTTTCGATGACTTCCAGGATGCCCTGGTAAAGATGGTTCAGGCAGTCCGAATGAAGGCGTTTGGGCGGGTTTTTGATCGTGCCGTAGTCGAGGGCCCGAAGGACGCGTCCCCTGGCCTCGATCACGCCGATGCCCGTCGAGCGCAGCGAGGTATCGACCCCCAGCACTTTCAGGCTTTCACCCACAAGGGTTAGCCCTCCAACTCTTCCATAAGCTCGTCGGCAATATCAAAATTAGTATATACATTCTGCACGTCTTCGAGGTCCTCAAGCGCATCGATCAATTTCATCAACGAGGCCGCCTGTCCTTTATCCGTGACTGGCACGGTCGTCTCGGGAACCTTGGTCATCTCCGACATCTGCATGGGCAGCCCTGCTTTTTCTATGGCGTCCACCACATCCATAAACACGGTCGGGTCGGTCGTAATGATAAACTGCCCGTCCTCATGGCTCAGGTCATCCGCGCCCGCTTCAAGGGCCAGCTCCATCAGGCTGTCCTCACTGGTCGCATCGTCGGCGACCACGATCTGCCCGACGCGTTTAAAAATACGGCTGACGCTCCCCTGGGCTGCCAGGTTGGCATTGTGCTTCGAGAAGGCATGTTTGATATCCGAAGAGCTGCGGTTCTTGTTATCGCTGAGCACCTCGACCACCACGGCCACGCCGCCGGAGGCATAACCTTCGTAAACCATTTCCTCGAAAACGACCCCCTCGATGTCGCCTGTGCCTTTTTTGATCGCTCGCTCGACATTGTCGGCGGGCATATTTTCCGAGCGCGCCTTCTGGATCAGGGCGCGCAACGTGATATTCGCGGAGGGATCGCCCCCGCCCATCTTGGCGGCCACCATGATTTCCTTGGCAATCTTACTGAAAACCTTGCCGCGCTTGGCGTCCGTGGCCGCCTTTTTGTGTTTAATTGTCGACCATTTATTATGACCACTCATACATTAAATTTCCTTGTCTATTCCTCGTCTTCTTTTTCTTTCTCAGCCGCCGCGATAATCTTCTGAGCCACATTGGCCGGCACGGTTTCGTAACGGGCCTGTTCCATTTCGAAGGAACCGCGCCCACCGGTCATACTGCGAAGCTGCGAACAGTACTGGAACATTTCCGCCTGCGGCACTTCCGCGGTAATCACCTGCATGCCGTCTTCAGCGCCCATGCCCAGGATGCGACCGCGCTTATGGTTCAAATCGCCGGTAATGTCACCCATAAAGTGCTCGGGGACCATAACTTTTACGGTCATGATCGGCTCGAGCAGCACGGGCTTGGCGTTGCGCATGCCCTCGCGCATCGCGCGTTCGCCCGCGATCTTGAAGGCGATTTCCGAGGAGTCCACGTCATGGTACGAACCGTCGTAGACGGATATCTTGACATTGTTGACCGGATAACCGGCGACGGCGCCCTTGGCCATGCCTGAGTGAAGGCCCTTCTGAATAGCCGGGATGAACCCGCTGGGGATGGACCCGCCGACGATATTATTGACAAACCATTCTTCCTCATCCGGCTGCTTCGGCTCGACCCGCAGGTAGACTTCCCCGTACTGTCCGCGGCCGCCCGACTGTTTCTTGTGTTTGTAGTGTCCTTCGCCCATGGATGTGACCGTCTCCTTGTAAGCCACTTTCGGGGTTGAAAGGTTCACCTCCACATGCGCCCGTTTAAGGCGTTTGACTGTCACATCCAGGTGCACATCGCCCATGCCGGACATGATCATTTCGTGGGTCTCGGTGTTACGCACGACCGACAGGGTCGGATCATCGTCGGCGATACGCGTCAGCGCGGTGCCCAGCTTGTCCTCATCGCCCTGGGTCTTGGCGGTAACCGCGTAGGACATCACCGGATTGGGGAAGGCAATCGCCGGCATCTGGCGTTTCGAGCCCATCGCGCCCAGGGTGTCGTTGATGGCAGTATGTTTAAGCTTGGCAATCGCCACGATATCGCCGGCATGGGCCTCTTCGATACCTTCCTGTTTCTTGCCGCGGATCAAATACACGCTTCCGTAGCGTTCTTTCTGGTCCTCGGTGACATTCAGTATCTCGCTATCGGACTTAAGGGTCCCGCCATAGATGCGCAGGAAGGTAAGCTGCCCCACAAACGGATCGTTGACCGAGCGCCAGACCTTGGCGATCATGGGCGCTTCGGGTTTGCAGTCGACAACCTCCCCGTCCGCGTCCTTCGCCTCGCGTTCACAGGGCGACGGGAAGAGGCGGCTGATACCGTCAAGCAGTTCATCCACGCCCATATCTTTTTTGGCCATGACCACGAACACCGGCACCAGGAGGCCCGCGTTGACGGCGCCCTTCAGGCCGTTCGAGATTTCCTCGGCCGTCAGGCTTTCCCCGCCCAGGTACTTTTCGATCAGGGCGTCGTCCGTTTCCGCGGCGGACTCGACCAGGCTGCCCTTCAACTCTTCGACACGCTCCGCGACATCCGCGGGCACGTCAGCGCTGCTGAGCACATCGCACACCCCGCCGTCGGCGGTCGGCAGGACCACCGGGACGCAACGGCTGCCCCATACATCCTGGATAGCCTGCAGGGTTTCCTCAAAATTGGTGTTATCCTTATCCAGCCCGGTGATCACAATACCGCGCGGGAGGTTCAGGTCTTCGCAGCGGCGCCATCCGCGATTGGTGCCCACCTGGATACCGCTGGCCGCGTCGATGACCACCAACCCCGCATCGGCCACGGCGCTGGCCGCCACCACCTGCCCGTAGAAATCGGCATACCCCGGGGTATCGATAAAGACCATGCGGGTAGTTTTACCCCCTTTGGTTTTGAATGTACCGTCAAAAGGTTTGGCGAGAATGGAAATCTTGCGTTCTTTTTCATCGTCATCCCAGTCCGAAATGCTGGAACCGTCATCGCTGCTTCCCAGCCGGTCATTCATCCCCATCTTAAACATAAAGGCATCCGTCAACGCTGTTTTCCCGCTGCCCGTGTGGCCCATAAGTACAAAGTTGCGTACGTCCGCGATTGCAATATTTTTCATTCTACTCCTTTTTGCGTCATATCCTCACACTCAAACTTGTGATTTTCGTAAAGGGTTTTTAACCGCATAAACCGCACCTTCATACACAAACCAAACACAAACCGCAATGGTTTTATCCGGTTTTCCTCAAATAA
>RZZM01000712.1 GCA_009929845.1 Spartobacteria bacterium | reverse complement strand
CCGGAACTTCGCGCGGATGTACAATGTGTTTATGGTTGTGGTCGCACACCCGACGAAATTGCAACGGAAGCCGGACGGCGATTATCCTGTGCCGTCGCCGTACGACATAAGCGGCAGTGCGAACTGGCGCAACAAGGCCGATTGCTGTCTGGCCGTGTGGAGGTCACACCAAGCCGATGACGGAAAAGTGCAGGTTCATATCCAGAAAGTGAGGGACAAAAACCAAGGCCGTTGTGGGTGTGTTCACTTCCAATGGTGCCGGGCGACCGGGGTATTTAGCGAGGCGGGAACATGAACAACACACAGAACGGGAGGCACAAAATGGCGCAATATGGCACAGATTTGACGGCCAGACAAAAGCAGGCAATCGAGGCCTTGCTATCTTCATCGAGTATAACGGAAGCGGCGAAGGCTACAGGTATAGCACGTCGCACACTGCACCGATGGCTTTCAAACGAAGCCTTTTCACTGGTTTTGATTTGCGAACGCCGGACCATGCTGGATGTGGCCTTGAACAAGCTGAGGGTACATGTTGGCGAGGCGGTTGATACCTTGGCGCGGTTGCTGGGCGACCAGCATTCTGGGGTACAGTTGCAGGCCGCCAAGACTATTCTGGATATGGCGATGAGGGCAGCAGAACGAACGGATGTAATTCAGAGAATCGAAAACTTGGAGAGGTCATTCAATGAACGTTAATGCAAGGGTAAGCAGGTTGGAGCAGTCGCACCGGGCCGGGCACGCAGAAGAAAGGGAGGCCGAGTTGCTGGCCTTCTGGGCGGTTCTGAGTTGTGGCGATCTGGATGCTATCATCGAAGCGGAAAAGGCCGAGCTGGGCACGGTCGGATTCGATCTGGATGACGAGCAGGCATTGCAAGCCGAGGTGCGCCGGTTGGAATCTGATCTTGGCTTGCCGGCAGCGAAGCCTTCAACGCCGGTCGAGATGATGGCGGGAGTGTTGGCCAACTGTCCGACGTGGGAACGGGTTTGGCGTGAACGCATACAGGATGACCACGAGGCACAGGCGGCGGCGCGGGCTGTAGTCTGCAACGCCGGGTTGCCGTGGCCGTTTTAATGGCGGGGGCGGAACGCTTGTTACCGCCGACCGGGCCGACCGGGCCACCAGACCGACCGGGCCGACCGGGGACCACCCGGAAGCCGACCACCCACCCGGAAGCCTTTTCGGGTGACTCTCTTTTTTTGCCGGTAAAAAAGGGGGTAATAAAGGCATAATATAGAGTCTGTAATACTGTTGACAATTTGTTGACAAATATTTGTCAACAATGTGCTATTATGAGCCATAAAAGCGAAAT
>RZZM01000711.1 GCA_009929845.1 Spartobacteria bacterium | reverse complement strand
AGCATGGCACGCAGCACCGGAAGCTTCACCGGCCGGGTCAGGTAGCCGTTCACATCCGCGTCGCGCACTTCGGCCTCCGTGTGGGCCGCGTCTGAAGCGATCAGCAGCACCACGGGTATTTCCTCCAGGGCCGACTGCTTGCGGATCATCTCCACCAGCGTCAGGCCAGACTCGTCGGGCAGTTTACGATGCACAAAAAGAATATCGGGCACGGCGTCCCCCTTTTTCAGGAGCACCTTGGCTTCTCCGCAGGTGGACGCGACGGAGGTCTCGAATCCTATGGCGCAAAGGGTCCGTTTCAGGCTTTCCGCAGATGCCCTGTTCCCATCAACCAAAAGCGCATGTTTGCCCTGCACATCAAAGCCCAGTTCATACAGGGAACCCTCGCCGCCTGGCGGAAGTCCCAGGGGCAGGGTAAAGGCAAATGAACTGCCCTTACCCGCATCGCTTTCCACATGCATCTGGCCGAACATCAATTGGACAAGCGTGCGCGAAATGGTCAGCCCCAGCCCCGTGCCCCCGTATTTGCGGGAGGTCGAGCCGTCGACCTGGCTGAAGGCCTCAAAGAGGTCCTGAATCTTCTTCTTGGGTATGCCGATGCCGGTGTCGCGGACTTCAAAGGACAGGGCCACTTCATCGTCGCGCGCTGTAACGACCATACGCTGCTGACCGTCACTGATGTAGGCCTCATCGACCGCATGCCGACGGACCGTGAGCGCGATTTCGCCCCTCTCGGTAAATTTAATGGCATTCCCGATAAGGTTGATCAGGACTTGGCGCAGGCGCAATGGATCGCCAATTATCCGGTCCGGCACATCCGGATAGCGATCGACGACAAATTCCAGCCCTTTGCCGGCGGCCTGTTCGCCAAAGAGGTCCGCGAGGTCGTCCAGCACATCCTGCAGGTTGAATTCCGTCCGTTCAATATCCAGTTTACCGGCTTCAATTTTTGAAAAATCCAGGATATCGTTGATAATGCGCAACAGGGCCTTGGCGGAAACATGAATTTTGTTCAGGTAGCCCATTTGGCGTTCCGTCAGCGCGGTTTTCAAGGCCAGTTCGGTCATGCCGATGACCCCGTTCATCGGGGTGCGGATTTCATGCGACATGTTCGCCAGGAACTCGCTTTTGGCCTGGGCCGCCGCCAAGGCCGCGTTACGCGCCTGGCGCAACTCCACTTCAATACGTTTACGTTCTACAATCTCGGTTTCCAGTTTTTCGTTCACCTTGCGCAGGCGGTTGTTAAGTTCGTCGACCACTTCCTTCTGCCAGTACTTGAGGATGATGACGGTCAGGTACGCCATCAACCACGC
>RZZM01000710.1 GCA_009929845.1 Spartobacteria bacterium | reverse complement strand
TCCTGCTCCAAAACGTTCGCCGCGGCCTCCATCATGCAGTTGCAGGACGCCGGCCTGCTGGATATCGAAGACCCGGTCACCAACACCGTCCCCGCCTTTTCCATGCTCCCGCGCTATCCCGATCAATCGTCCATCACCATCCGCGAATTGCTCGCGCATCAGGCGCAGCTCCCGGGGAGCTATTTCCGCCATGCCGATTCTCTCATTCCCTACGACGCCTATTACGACATGATGCTGGCGCTCCTGGCCGAGGACTACCTGATCGAACCGCGCGGATTTCTGGAAAAATACAACAACAACGGGTTCACCCTGATCGAAGGCGTCGTGGCGGGCGCCAACACGAACGGAATGAGCTATTCCGAGTTCGCCGCCGCGAAACTGTTTCAGCCGATGGGCATGAGCAACACCACGTTCCGGCTCATTGGCGGCCAGACCAATCTGCTGGCCAAGGTGTACTGGAATGGCGTGCTCATGCCCGATGAATATGTGAACACCCCCGGCTCCGGCGGCGCCTATTCCACCGCCGCCGACCTCGCCCGCTATGCGCGTTTTCTGCTGGGCTATGGCACGTACGATGGCGTGAGTATCCTCTCCTCCAATGCCGTCGCCGCCCTGTGGTCCGACCAAAGCGATGAAGTGTCGCTCGTGAACAAGGAAGAGTATGCGAAGAGCGGCTTGGGCTGGGATCAAGTCGCCGATGAAAGCTTTGCCTACGCCGGAAAAATGGCGTGGAAGGATGGCGACAGCCTGAACTACAGCGCCATCATTTGCGTCATGCCGGAATACGGCCTCGCCGCCGTGGCGCTCAACAGCATCCCCGGCGCCGACACGGCCGCCGCGCCCGCCGCCAAACTGGCCCTGAAAATGGCGTTGAATGAGCGCTTCGGCATTCCGCTGCCCTCCACGAATCCGCCCTCGTTTCCGGTCTCACCCGTCACCACCCTGACCGAGCAGCAACTGGCGGATGTCGTCGGCGCCTATTCCGCGGAGGGTGGCTATGACCTGGTGACCGGGACGGTCTCGGCCATTACCTGGATATCCGGCGCCGACGGCGCTTCGCCGGTTCGTCACGAAGGACTCGTCCCCCATGAAGACGGCTGGTTCAGCACCACGAACACCCCCGAGTTTCGTCTGACCTTCACCAACATCGGCGGACGCATCATCATGCGCAACCACGTCCGTTATGAAGAATATTTGCGGATCATCGTGCAGGCCGAACGCTTCACCCCCGCACCGCTCTCCGCCGCCTGGAGCAACCGCGTCGGGAAAGACTGGATCACCGCCGAGCTGGAACCTGAAAGTTATCTCTGGCT
>RZZM01000709.1 GCA_009929845.1 Spartobacteria bacterium | reverse complement strand
GCGCGGCATCCACATCCTGTTCGTAACCCTGGCGGTAGACGGGATAGGAGAAATGCCGTGTAACCGTTTTGGCGTCGATGACATCCGCCTCGTTGAGCAATCCGGCGCCGCAGACATCCCGGATGATGCGCGCTTCCAGGTCCGGGTGATCGCGGTCGGTCACTTCCGCGCAGATCACGGTTGTATTTTCAGGCCCCAGGTTGGGATCGAAATTCTTGAATTCGCACAGGCGGTTGATGGCGATATCGCCGTCCATGAAATAGATCCAGTGGTTGGGGGTCACCTGTGGTTTATTGACGAGCAGGTTTACCGCGGAAACGGAGCGGTAGGCCAGGTCGCATTTGTGCCCCAGCATACCGCACAGGGTGGTGAGGGGCAGGGTGGAGATCACGAGGTCGCCGGAGGTCTGTCGGCGTTGTCCGTCCTGCTCGTAGCCCACGGAGGTGATACGGGTTCCTTCGCGGACCAGTTCGGTTACCTTGGCCCCGAACGTGATATGGCCGTCCAGTTCATGGCGCAGGCGTTCGGGGATCGCTCCGTAGCCGCCCTGTTTGGGGTAGTAGAAGTAGAAGAACTTCTTCTTGGAGCCCTGTTTCAGGACATCGAGCGGACCGGCGATACGCACTTTTTTACGCGCCCATTCCACGGAGATTTCGTTGGCGGGGATACCGAACATCTTGACGGTGTAAGGGGAAAAGAGAAAATCGCTGAGGGTTTTCCCGAAATGGCTGTAGACATAGTTTTCGAAAGAAGATTCGGGCAGGTTTGTATCGCGGCTGAGATAGGTAAAGGGGATGGCGCAGGTTTTGGCGGGGAAAAAGCGGGTACAGAGCTGTATCAGGTCCACCGGGTCTTTCAGCCATTTTCCGCCGAGGTAGACACAACTGGTCCGCTGGATACGGTTCATGGGGACGAGGGAGAGGAGCTGCTGGAGGGTATGGTCGTTGTGCGTAAACAGGCGGTGCGTGGCCCAGTCACAGGTGTGATCGTTCCACGTAAAACTATGCGCGCCGCCGCCCGCATAGGCGTCACTTTCAAGAATCTCCACATCGATCCCATGCTTCTTGAGCATGAACCCGACGCTCAGGCCGGCCATGCCGGCGCCAATTACCACTACTTTCACTGCATCTCCTAACTGCCTTAAACCGGATTATCCGGATCAAAATGTGCGACACTACTAGCACCTGAACGCGCTCAGGGCAATACATACTCCACGGAAAATTCAGTATACGGGCCCGTATTGCCGGGGAGGCATGGTTTTTTGGGCCCACAGATTACACAGATTATCACAGATTAGAAGAATGTGAGGGATGA
>RZZM01000277.1 GCA_009929845.1 Spartobacteria bacterium | reverse complement strand
ACCTCGCCCTGTTGTCCGTCATCCACCGGTTTGCCGGTGGCGGGGTCAATAATTTCGACGATATACTGGTCTTCCCAGACATGAATGCCGTTGTGTGCGGGACAGTCCATGCCGGTGGTTCCGACCCCGCCGGTTTCGGTCATGCCATAGATATCAAAGGCTTCGATGCCCAGGCCGTTTTCAATTTTTTCGCGCATGGTGTCCGAGAAGGTTTCCGCGCCGAAAATGCCGATTTTCAGGGAGGGCATTTCGATTTCTTCTTCGACGAGGTGTTCCATGATGCGGATGGCGTAGGAGACGACCCCCATCAGGGCCCTTACGCCGAAATCATTGATCAGGCGCACCTGCCGGGGGGTATTGCCGGACCCGGTAGGGATGATGAACAGGTCGGCCTTGCGGGCGCCGTGATAGAAGCCAAATCCGCCGTTAAAGAGTCCGAAGGAAGGGGTGATCTGGATGGTATCGCCCGTGTCGAGTCCAGCCATCCTGTAGCAGCGGGCCATGCAATCGGCCCACTGGTCGAGGTCTTCGGCGGTGTAGGCCATGACCACGGGGGAGCCTGTTGAGCCGGAACTCATATGCATTTCACGCAGTTCAGCGCGGTCCACACAGAGCATATTCAGTGGGTATTCGGACCGGAAATCCTCTTTGGTCAGAAAGGGGATTTGGCGTATATCCTCAGGAACCTCGATATCGTCGGGGGGAATCCCCGCCGCATCCATTTTGGCGCGGTAGAAATCATTTTGCATGTAGGCATAGCGCACCACCTCTTTGAGATGCAGCAACTGATGATTGGCCAGCGCGTCCCTCGACATGGTTTCCACTTTTTCATTCCAGTATTTGGTCATACATTTCTCCTGCACTACCGTGGCTTCAACATATTATTTCCGTGCATCCTACGAAAAAGGAAAGGCGTTGCCTATAATTAATGCATCAAAATAGTATTGCATGAACAGCAGGAGGAGTTTACTTGTCGAACAGAGAAACACGCGCGTAGATGCATGAAATGAGTCGGTGAATGATGAGTCGATGTTGTAGGTATGTTGTTTTGGTGTCCCTGATCTTTTCCCTGTCTGGGGTATGTCGGCTGCTTGCGGAGGTGGTGTATGAGGTGGTTGACCTGGGTGCTTTGGGGGGGACGAACAGCGCGGCCCGGGGGATCAACAACCAGGGCCAGGTAGTGGGGTGGGCGCAGGGCGCGGAGGGGCGGACGCATGCGTTTTTTTGGGAGGATGGAGTGATGTCGGACATCGGGCAGTTGTCGGGGCATGATAGCGCGATCGCGTATGACATCAACGAAGCGGGGCATATGGCGGGGCGTTCCTGGCATTCGGCAACGAGCGCCCAGTATCGCGCCTGTTTATGGGCCGACGGTACGGTCAGCAACCTGGGCGTGCTGGGGGTCGGCGCCTATAGTTCGGCCTATTCAATCAATGCCCATGACCAGATAACGGGGATTTCCGATACAGGCACTGTGATACGCGCGTTTTACTGGGCCGAAGGGACCATGCACGATTTGGGCACTTACAACAGCTCCGGGGGCGCGAATTCGAGCGAGGGTTGGGGAATCAACGATTTCGGGCAGGTGGTCGGCATAACGCATCTTTGGAATCCCTCCGCGCAGTGGCGCCCGTTCCTGTGGATCGATGAAAACACCAACGGGATACGTGAGCGTTTTGAAATGAAGATACTGGGGACGCTGGGCGGATTGCACGGGTGCGCCAAGGCCATCAATAATATCGGGCAGGTGGTGGGCCACACCTACATCGACGCCTCGGTGCGGCATGCCTTTGTGATCAATCCTGAAGGCTTTGTATGGAAAGACCCCGAGAACTTTGGGACCTTCACCAACCACTACATGCGTGATCTGGGGGGACTCCCCGGCGCCACCTACAGCGATGCGCTGGCCGTCAATGAGGCGGGCGTGATTGTGGGCTTTTCCGACCGTACTGGGGGCGGGAACCACGCCATTATTTCGGATGGGTACACCATGACTGACCTGAACACCCTGATTGACACCAATGCGGGTTGGGAGTTGACCGCGGCCACGGATATCAATGATTCGGGACTGATTGTCGGGTATGGGGTGGTCACCGGGGCCACGCGTGGCTTCCTGCTGCGTCCCGCGACCCCGCTGGTGCGGATGGTGCGCATGTATACCGGCCGGGAGGGAAACATGGATGGGCTGACGATTGTATGGGAAGGGTCGGGGAGCAACTTGCAGTATACACTTGAATACGCGGAGATGACCAACAGCGTGTGGTGTGCGGTGCCCCCTTCCAACCAGTGGCCCCGAACGAGCGCGTATTGGAATACGCTCAGCAACACCCTTCCCGGCGTGGTCCGATTTCGTGTGCGTGCGCAATAAAAGGCCCCGGTTAATGGTTGCCACGCCAGGCGGTTTTAGCTACACTCATCCTTCAGCATGAGTGCGATGACGGTTCAGAATGACGTGGTGGAACGTATTGTGATATTCGGTCAGTACAAGACCGGAACGACCGCGCTTTTCTACAAAATCCGAAATTCGCTGCCCCCCACAACACGCATCCTGTTTGAGCCGCGTGAGTTCATGCCCGAGCCGGGCGATGAGTCGCGCGCCGTGCTGGCCAAGGTTATCCTGGGGGATCCGGCATGTGAACCGGATCCGGTGCGCTATCCCACGTTCAGCGATTTTACAAAGAAGATATATATTGTCCGGGATCCCCGTGATTGGCTGGTGAGCGGGACGCTGTTTCTTGTGCAGCAGGAGTCGGCCATTTACAACGACGACGCCCTGCTGGACACGGTGTTCGAGTTGCTTGAACAGAAGGAGCGGGCGCCCCGCCGGGTCAGCATCTGCCGACTGTTGGACAAGATACTTACGGTGCTGCCGGGGTACTCCCTGAAGACCACCACGGAATGGATCACCTGCCAGCATCGCTGGCTGTGGGATTTTGAGGAGGGGCTGTCGGACCACTTTGTTTTGAGTTATGAGGATTTTGTGGACGGGCGGCTGGACGCGTTGCAGGCGTATCTTGGCGTTCCCCTGACCGGGCGGGCGGAGGTGGACCCGGTGCATGACCACGTGGTCCGCAGCAAGCGGTACGGTGACTGGCGGCACTGGTTCACGCCGGAGGATGTGGATTACTTCAGACCGGTGTTTGAATCCTATCTTGAACGCTACCAGTATGCGCATGACTGGACCCTGAGCGAGCAGCCCGAAATACGGCCTGAGCATTGTTCCGGATATGTCCGGCGCACGGTCGCCAAGAAGCGTCCGCTTGGCGGATGGCGCGAGGGGACCTCCCAGAAACGCCACGATTGATGTTGAATTCTGCCCCGGGAGCGGTCATAACAGCCCGATGCCATTTTCTGGCAGTTGTGGTTGACGCATGGAAATATATTTTAAGTGCCCAAAATGTGATACGCGGCTGGATGTGGATTCCGAGTACGCGAATAAAGACCTGCTTTGTCCCCATTGCGGGTCCACCATTCGTGTGCCCAGGCGAATCCTCGGGCCGGGCATCACCATCGGCGGGTTTCGCATCAAAAAACTGCTGGGCAAGGGAGGCATGGGCGAGGTTTACCTGGCGCACCAGTTGTCGATGGACCGGGATGTGGCGTTAAAAATCCTGCCCGGACACCTGACGCTACAGGAAGACCTGTTGCAGCGGTTTCTCAACGAGGTGCGGGTCGCGGCGAGGTTGGAGCATCCCAATATCGTGACGGCGTACGAGGCCGGCGAGGATGAAGGGGTCTATTTCCTGGCGATGGCCTATGTCAAGGGCGAGTCGCTGGCGGAACGGCTTTATCGTGATGGCCCGATGGATGAGCAGGCCGCGCTGGATATGATCCGTAAGATTGCCGGCGCCCTCGAGTATGCGTGGAAGGAGCACCGCCTGCTTCACCGGGATATCAAGCCCGCCAATATCATGTTTGACGCCTATGGCGAGCCCAAGCTGCTGGATATGGGCCTCTCCAAATGCCTGGGGGATGTGGAAGAAATCACCCTGTCGCCGACGGTCATGGGCACCCCGAATTACATGAGCCCCGAACAGGCGCGTGGAGACCCCCTGGACCTGCGCGCGGACATGTACGCGCTGGGGGCTACGCTCTATCATGCGCTGACCAACCAGGTGCCGTTCCACGCCAAAACCGTGATGGAGACGTTGCAAAAGCAGGCCACGGACCATTTGGCGGACCCGCGGGATTACAACAAAGCGGTTTCGGAAGGGTGTGTCGAGTTGCTGGCCCTCATGCTGGCCAAGCACCAGGGGCTGCGGCATGACGACTGGGGCTCTTTACTGGGGGACATTGAGCGCGTACGTTCCGGCGCCCGTCCACGAAAGAAACCCCTGCAAGTCGGCGAATCCACCATTCTCAAGGCGCGTGAACTCAAGACGCGCCAAGCCTCCCGGCAGTCGCGGAGTGATCTCGAACGTTGGATGTTTCCCCTGATCCTGGTCATCTTGCTGATATCCGCGGGGTTGCTGTGGGTGGCCCGTGAGAACGAATCATCCGCCGTTGGCGCGACGGAGGAAGGGCCGTCGCCGGTCCCGGTCGAGGAATCGCAACAGCGGGAGGAGCGTCGAGTCAGGATGCAGCAGCTCAGGCGTCGTTTCAAGGAGGCGATGCAGTACGCGCGGATGCATCCGGACGATATACAGCAGTCCCTGCGCGAATTGGCGCAGTTGCGGGCGGAGGCCATCGGCACGCCGTTTGTGCGGGAGATTCAACGCGGCATTGAAACACTCGCCATCGAACAGCAGCAGGCGCACGGGGGCGGGGCGTTGCGGCAGTTGAAAGAGGAGGCCGGACGCCTGGCGGACGCCGGGGATTTCGAGGCGGCCATTGCGTATCTTGAGGCCTACGACGGGCCGCATGCCGAACGGCTGGCAAAAGAACGCGAGGCCATGATCGAGGACCTGGGCCAGCGTCGCGAGGCGCAGCGGCAGCAGGCCGAAATCCTCGCGCTCGAACAGTTCGACGCCTTGCGCAAGCAGGTGGTCGCCGGCCTGCTGAAGCAACAGTATGCCGAGGCCGGACAACGGGTGCAGAATGCGCTCAGCAACCCGCTTCTCCGCCCCGTGCAGGATGAGCTTGTGGCCTTGAATGCCTCCCTTACGGCGATCAACAGGATGCCGGACATGATCCTCGAGTCGTTCCGTGACGACATCGGAAAGGAAGTGGCGGTCCTGTTTGCCACCAAAAAGGAAAAGTGGGAAATCCAGGCGGTTTCCCCGCAACGCATCCGGGCGCGCCGAAAGATGGGCGAGGGATATGTGGACCGGACCTTCACGCTGGATGACCTGAGCTTCAAGGAGAAATTCCGGCGCTTGGGTCGCGAGGAATCCCCCGACATTGATATCATGCGCGGATTGCTGATCGTGGAAATGGGGAGTTACCAGACGGCTAAACAGTATTTCCAGCGCGCGGATACTCCGCTGGGCCGGGAATTGGCCGACGAGGTCAACCGGCACATCAGCGAGGAACGCGAAGCACTGGCCCGCAAGGCTTATCTGATGCTCGTGACGTCCGCCGGATTTGCGGAAGCGGTCGACCCTTCCGCCGAAACGGCGGTGGCCATCAGGCGCACTTCCTTTGTGCCCACAAAAGTTGTCAAGATTCGCAAAGAAACCGAAGAGTTCCAGCGCGCGTTTGGGGACACCCGGACGGCGCAGGAGGCCGCCCCTGTCCTGGCGGCGCTTGCCGGCGCGGACACCACCCCGCGGGATGTGGACCCCCAGCTTGTGGAGCAGGCCCTGAAACAGCTTAAGACCGACAACCAGGAGATTATGGACCTGGTGGCCATGTACTATTTGCAGGATGACGGACTGGAAATCAACTTGTCGGGCAATCCCGGGCTTCGGGACTTGAACGCCTTGTCCACCCTGCCGATTCGCCGCTTGAACCTGACGCACACCGGCGTTTCCAACCTGGAGCCGCTGATGCGATTGCCCTTGCAGGTCCTGAAGATTGAAGGGTGCCCCGTGGCGGACCTCACGCCCCTGTCACGTTTGCCGCTGCGCGAGCTGCACGCCAACGGGTCCAAGATCACGGATATCACGGCATTGCGGGATATGCGCTTGCGCGTGTTGGGCATCGCCGGCGCCAAGGTGTCAAGGATCGCCGCATTGTCCAACCTGCCCCTGGAGGATTTAAACCTTTGCGGTTGTCCCATCGACGATCTGCGCGCCCTGCGGGAAATCCCCCTGAAACGGTTGTCCATCTGCTGGATGCCGATTTCGGACCTTCGGCCGATTGCGCACTTGCCGCTCGAGTTCCTGAATATCCAGGGGTGCTGGGCCATCCGTGATGTCAGCGTGCTCAACCAGATGAAAGACCTGCGGGATGTCCTGTATGACAACCTGCATCTACAACAGCTCATGAGTCCGGTGATTGACGCTTTGTCGCGCCAGGACACGGAAACCGCCGCACACGAAGTGCAGGTCCTCCAAAAGCAGTTTGAGGGCATTCCGGCTTTTGACGGGCTGGTTCGGCAGCTTGTGCTGCTTGTG
>RZZM01000708.1 GCA_009929845.1 Spartobacteria bacterium | reverse complement strand
CTCAAGGGCATCCGCGGCCACGGTTCCGCGAATCAGTCCGCGGAAGGGATACGGATAATAGCCGTTGATCACCCACTGATCCGCCGAAAGCACGCCCGCCACCTGCCCGGTGATCGCGCTGTCCGTGGCGAACCATTCTTCCAGAAAGGGGGCCAGCCCGATTTTCACAAGGTGCTGCAGGCGCATATTGTCGTTGAAGAGGGAGGCCAGGTACTTGCGGTAGGAATCGGCATAGGCCAGGTTCGGATTGATCAGGCGCAGGGAAACGTCGGCCTGATTCGCCGCCAGACGCAGGTTGTCGTCAAACATGCCATCCGAGATAATCCAGTGCCGTCCATCCAGATTTTTCACCATCACGCGGGCAAGCCGGTGAAAATGATCCCCCGGACGCGGATCGACCACCTTGAAGTTGCGCGCGCCCGCGACCAGGACCATCACAACAATCAGGCCGGCGTAGATCGGGCGGCACACCCGTTTAATGGTCCGGAATCCCTTGGTCTCATCCAGCAAAAGGTAGTACCACAGGGCGGCCAGGTAGCCCAGCCACACCGCGATCAGCACATAGGGCGTGAACAGCAGCGGGCGAATACCCGACAGTTGCCAGGGCGAGGGCTTCAGGTTAAACAGCAGCAACAGCGCAATCCCGCTAAGCACGACAAACAGAAAATAACTGCTGTAGAGGACACGTCCGCCGGGATGCCGCAGCGGCATGATGGTCAGGATCAGAAAGGGCAGCAGCGACACAAACAGGATGAGGAGCCACCCGACCGGCGCAATGGTTCTCACCAGCATCATGTATTGATCGCGCCAGATAAACCAGACCACCTGGAAAAAGGACTCGAAATTCCTGAGTTCGTAGGCCGGCGAGAGCGTATATTGCCAGGCCTGCAACAGATACACCAATAGCCCCGCAAAACCGGCAAGCACACAATAAAGTACTGTCGATACGCGCAGAATACTCTCACGCCACATAATAATAAGCAACACCGTGGCCGCCACCGGGGAAAGCACGATCAACGTGCTGAATTCCGTCATCCCGATCCCCCAGAACAGACTGAACAGCAGCATTTTCAATTTGGACGGCTGCACCCAAATATTCAACAGGAAAAACAACAGACTGAAGAGGATAAGCAGATCAAACGCCCCCGGATGCGCCCGGGTGGCGATAAACCAGAACGGCGGACAAAAGGCCAACACGCCCACGGCCGTCAGCCCGGCGAAATGGTTGCAAGTGCGAACAAGCCCTTCACGTTCATTCTGCTTGATGATGTGCAGCCGGGACGCGCGAACAATCAGCAGATAAAGCAACGCCAGAGA
>RZZM01000026.1 GCA_009929845.1 Spartobacteria bacterium | reverse complement strand
CCGGAACGGGTGAATCCGGGCGACCGGGAGCATACGGTGGCTTCGATCGTCAAGGTGGTCAGCGGCCATGACGCGGCGGCGCTGGAGCGGGCGGTGAACGTGTACGGGTCGGTGATCACGGCCGGGGTGCATCCGGCCTCGACGATACGCACGGCGGAGGCGGCTAAGGTGATCGAAAATGTGCAGCGTGACCTGAACATCGCCCTGATGAATGAACTTTCGATGATCTTTTCGCGGATGGGACTGAATACCGACGAGGTGCTGGCGGCGGCGGGGACCAAATGGAATTTTCATCGTTATCATCCCGGCCTGGTGGGGGGGCATTGCATCGGGGTGGATCCGTATTATCTGACGCACCGGGCGCTGGAACTCGGGTATCATCCCGAGGTGATCCTGGCGGGGCGGCGCATCAATGACTCGATGGGCAATCATGTGGGCGACCTGGTGATTCGCGAACTGAACGCCGCCGGGCGGTTGCCGCGCGACGCGAATGTCTGGATTCTGGGGTTGACCTTCAAGGAGAATGTCCCGGACTTCCGCAACACGCGGGCGGTGGACGTGGTGGACTACCTGAAGGGTTTCGGAGTGAACATCACGGTGTGGGAGCCGTTGGTGGGGCCGGACCGGATTCAGGAGTGGTTCGGGCTGAATACGGTGACGTATGACGACGCAAAGGACGTGGATGCGCTGGTGTTGATCAACGCGCACAACGCTTACAAGGTCATCGATCTGGATACGCTCAAGAAAAAAATGCGCACGCCGGTGATTGTAGACGCAAAGAATTTCTTTTCGCGTGAGGAGGCACGGGCGCATGGGTTCCACCATGTCAGCCTGTAGGGCGGCGCATGCTGCGGAAGGGTAAAGTCGGACCGGGCGCGCCGATGGAACATGTCGAGGGTTCCGTCGAACGGGTGACTTACCATAACGAGGAAAATGGTTTTTGCGTGCTGCGGGTGAAGGCGCGCGGGCAGCGCGCGCTGACGACGGTGGTGGGGAACCTGCCGAATGTGGTGCCCGGCGAATGGGTGCAGGCGGATGGAACGTGGGTGATGGACCGCGAACATGGACGTCAGTTCCGGGCCGAAGCGCTGCAAACCGCGCCGCCGGAATCGGTGGAAGGGATCAAGAAATTTCTGGGCTCGGGGCTGATCAAGGGCATCGGGCCGGTCTATGCGGGCAAGCTGGTCGACCACTTCGGGAAGGATATCTTTGAGATCATCGAACACCAGTCCTCCATGCTGGAGCGCGTCGAGGGGATCGGCAAGGTGCGGCGGCTGCGCATCAAGGAGAGCTGGGTGGAAACCCGCGAGGTGCGGGCGATTATGGCGTTTCTGCTGAGTCACGGAGTCTCCACCACGCGGGCCTTCCGGATTTATAAGACCTATGGCGACAAGGCCATCCAGCAGGTGCAGGCCGATCCCTACTGCCTGGCGCGCGATATTCACGGGATCGGCTTCAAGCTGGCCGATCAGGTGGCCGAAAAATTGGGGATCGAAAAAACCAGCGACCTGCGCGCGCGCGCCGGGGTGGAATTTGTGCTCATGGAGATCACCCATTCGGGACATTGCGCCTATCCGCGCCCGGAACTCTCGGCGCGGGCGACCGAAATGCTGGATATCCCGGAGGAGATCATCGAGCGGGCCATCGATCACGGCCTGGAGCAGGGGCGATTGTTCGAGGACAGGGTAATCGGGTACGACGACCCGCTGATCTATCTGGCGGCTATCTATCTGGCGGAAAAATCGCTGGCCGAACGATTGAAGGCGTTGGCTAAAGGTCGGCATCCGTGTCCGCCTATTGATGTCGAGCGGGCCATCGAGTGGAGCGAACAGCGCATCGGTCTGGAACTGGCAGACCGGCAGAAAGAAGCCATCCGCATGGGGGTGACCGAAAAGCTGCTGGTGTTGACCGGCGGGCCGGGCGTGGGAAAGACCACGCTGGTGAATGTGCTGATCAAGATACTCACCGCCAAGCGTCTGCATGTGGTGCTGTGCGCGCCGACCGGGCGCGCCGCCAAGCGGCTGGCCGAAACGAGCGGGTGCGAGGCCAAGACCCTTCACCGGTTGCTGGCCTTCGATCCGCGGCAGGGCGGCTTCCGGCATGACGAGACCAATCCGCTTACCGGAGATGTCTTTGTGGTGGACGAATCCAGCATGATTGATGTCTCGCTGGCATGGCAATTTGTGCGCGCGCTGCCGAAAGAGTCGGCCCTGGTGATTGTCGGGGATGTGGACCAGTTGCCTTCTGTCGGGCCGGGCACCGTGCTGCGCGATATCATCAATTCAGAGATGCTGCCGGTCACCCGGTTGGACCATGTCTTCCGTCAGGCCGCGTGCAGCGATATCATCGTCAACGCGCATCGCATCAACGAGGGAAAGATGCCGGTGCTCAAGGAAAAAGGTGTACCCTCCGATTTCTTTTTTGACCCGCAGGAAGACCCCGAGCAGGCCGCGCGGCGTATAGTGCGGCTGGTGACGGAGCACATCCCAAAAAAATTCGGATTTGATCCGGTCGATGATGTGCAGGTGCTTGCGCCCATGCGGCGGGGCGCGTTGGGTTCTCAAAATCTCAATCAGTTGCTGCAGCATGCCCTGAATCCGAACGGGGTATCCATCGAACGCTTCGGGATCACCTTTCGGGAAAACGACAAGGTCATGCAGCTTCAGAACGATTATGACAAGGAAGTCTTCAATGGGGACATTGGGCGTATTCGGCAGATTGATGCCGAGAATCGCGAGATGGTGGTCTGCTATGATGGACGGGATGTTATCTATGACCTGCAGGAACTCGATGAACTGACGCCGTCCTATGCCATCACGATCCATAAAAGCCAGGGCAGTGAATATCCCTGTGTGGTGGTTCCCATCCACACGCAGCACTACGTGATGCTGCAGCGCAATTTGCTTTATACCGCCATTACCCGCGGGCGACGGCTGGTTGTGCTTGTCGGGACGCCCAAGGCCATGCGGATCGCGGTCAACCGGTTGGACGCCGAGCAGCGGATCACAACGCTGCGCGAACGGTTGATGAGTCTGGAATCATAGGTGAAAGATGCAGATTTGTGGGTAGGCTCTTTTACCTTTTTTGGCAAAATATTTGACAAAATGACATACATTTTGTTTAATGGTTAACCAGATGACACTAATAAAACAGATTTTGGAACTGAACGAACTGGCGCTTAAAGATGCCGTTCGCTACCCGCGTAGACGTGATCTTTTTGGGGTACTGCAACGGGAAAAGGGTCGGCATTTCATGGGGATTTCCGGGCCGCGCGGTGTTGGCAAAACGGTGATGATGAAGCAATTACTGATGACGACTAAGAACGCGCTATACCTGTCGCTTGATACGCTGCCGCAGGATATTGACCTGTTTGAACTGATTAAGGAGCTTCATCAAGCCTACCAGTATAGTGTATTTTTTTTAGATGAGGTTCATTTTCACCGTTCCATTCATGTTGAGCTCAAAAAAATCTATGATTTTCTAAATATTAGATTGTTTTTCAGTAGTTCTATGGCCTTGGCGATGGCGCATTCCGCGTATGATTTGTCGCGTCGTGCGCTTGTGTACCATCTATTTCCCTTTTCCTTACGGGAATATTTATCGTTCAAGCATGGTGTTGAACTGGACCCACTAACGTTTCGGCAAGTGGAGCAGAAGGCGTGGTCCTCGGCTCATATGCGGGCGGGAATCCATTTTGAAGCCTTCATTCGGGGAGGTTTGATGCCCTTTGCCCTGTGTGAGCCGGATGTCTTGTCTATCCAGCGAAATATTCTTGAAACAGTTATTATGAAGGATATTCCCACTGCATGCCGTCTTCACATTGATGAATTGGATAAGATTCGCAAACTGATTGCGTTCATTGGACGTTCTGGAATCGATGGAATCAACTATACCACTCTTTCTAAAAATATAGGCATTACGAAATATAAAGCGGAACAGTATGTCAGCCTGCTGGAAAAAGCCTTTGTCCTCCAACAGGTTTTTCCCAAGGGAACCAATGTGCTTAAGGAGCCCAAAGTGCTCATGGCTGTGCCGTATCGCCTGCTATATCATGACTACGATGCATGTGTAGGCGGCCTGCGCGAAGATTTCTTTGCCGAATCCATGCGTCGGTGCCATATTCCGTTTTTCTATCTGAAGAGTATACGTGGCAGTAAAACACCGGATTATCTGCTGGATGACGGAGGCCTTGGGAATACTGTGATCGAAATCGGCGGCAAGGGCAAGGGTCGGGAGCAGTTCAAAGGTCTTACCGTTGAGAGTAAACTCATTTTTACCCACAGTGATCTGTGTGACGACATCAGACGTCCTCTATTTATGCTTGGGTATTTGTCCGCAAAAAAACAGGAAAATTAGAAGACGTGCCATAACAGTCAAGGAGAGCAGGCGGATGCAGCGGATAGGGGTGATTTCAGATACGCACGGGAAGGTGCCCGGCGAGGTGCGCGAGGTGTTTGCCGATGTGGATTTTATCGTTCACGCGGGCGACATCGGGGACCTGACCACGCTCAATGCGCTCAAACAGATTGCGCCGGTGACGGCGGTGCGCGGGAATATGGACCGGGGCACATGGGCCTATATGCTGCGCGCCACCGAGACGATTACGGTCGAGGGGCTGGTCCTTTACATTATCCATGATGAAGGCATGATGGATTTGACGCCGGAAACATCCGGCATCGACGCAGTCATTTTCGGGCATACACACAGCGCGTGTATTGATTGTACCGGACCGGTCATGCGGGTGAATCCCGGCAGCGCCACGCAACCGCGCGGCGGCGCCGCTTCCGTGGCGCTCATCACGGTGGATGCAGGTGAGATAGACGCGGAGATTTTTGCATTACCCATTGAGCGGGATGGCCCGAAGCATGAATTGATCAAAGAGAGGCACTGTAAAGGCTAAGTCGCCATATGCAGGGCTGAAGATCATTCCCTTGCTGATCAGTTTGGCGCGCACAGGGCCCAGGCTTGTTACTTTTACTCCCATCTTTTCTGCAATATCGCCGATACGTTGTTCCTGTGGACCCATTTCGGCCATAACTCGCAAAAACTTTTTTTCGCTTGGCGTTAGCCGGTCAAACCGAACTCGAAAGAAATTCTCATCAAGTCGGGAAAGTACAGTCGTTGTGGCATTTTTAACTACATCCAGACAGATGAGATTTGTATCAGCATGGTTCCAGCATTGGTAGCCCCATTCCTGCAAAAAGTAAGGATACCCTTTTGTAAGGGAAAAAATTTCGCACAGTGCCGCAGAATCAAATGATGCATTTTCGATAACGGCTGGATCTTGTAGTGCCTTTGCCGCATCCTGTTCTGACAGAGCGCCAACTTCCGGGAAACTGAACAACCGTTCTGCATAAGACTTTGAATTACCGGCCAGCCCGGGAAGAATCGGCAGTCCTGCGCCAATTAATACGATAGGCAGCCGCCGTTGCTGAATCTTGTGCATGGCCATGATCAATGCCCCAAGTTCTTTTTGGCTGAAGTATTGTACCTCATCAATAAGGACAGCTATGGCGGTCTTCCGTTCTTCGGCCGCTTCTCCAATGGCTGCAAACAGGTTCGGTAAATCAATCTCAATATCTCCGCTGTCGGCGGCGCCACGCTCAGGGTCAATGTCCAAAGAGATGGTCATATCCTGATAGGTCAATTTAAGGCCACCGAGAAAACTCCGCAGCACCCGCAAGCCTCGTTTGGCCTTATCTCCGGCGTCCGCCATTCGATCCAGTTCAAACAGTAGCGGACGCAAGTGTGCCGCAATAAGCGGGCCCATTGGTTTATTTTCATGCGCCTCAAACGAAGCCGTCCGGTAATCCACCGAACGGGCCATATGTTCGATCTCATTCAGAAGAACGGTCTTGCCTACTCCGCGCAATCCGGTCAGCAACAGACTTTTTTCTGGACGACCTTCCCGCACCCTGCCCAGCAGAATACGGGCTTGTTCCAAGATGGGATCACGGCCCACCAGTTCAGGTGGTGGAGACCCGGCACCCGGTGAAAATGGATTTTTTATTGGGTTCATATATATCTAGTTATATAAAATAATATCTGAAATCAAGTATAAGTTGCCATAACTCGGTATATGTTACATTTCACTCTAACCGGGTGATTTCACAAATTCTGGAATATAGTTCGCAAAAATAAACACAACATGCTCAATTGCAAAAGTTTGCGCGCTATGTTCTTCGTGACAAAAACACGCTGTTTTTGCATGCCCGGCCGTTATGCGATCCTGAGCCCACAGTTTTGGTTGAATATCACTCACCGCCGGCAATCCATTGCCCATCCCCGCGGAGCGGCCTCTGGCAAGATCGGTGCGAGAAGAGTGCGATTATGTTCGGCGAAAAAATTGTCTGTAATTCCCTGTGTGCGAATAAGGAAAATGGTGGGCGGTACAGGACTCGAACCTGTGACCTACTGGGTGTAAACCAGTCGCTCTAGCCAACTGAGCTAACCGCCCATGGTAAAAAAGGTGAGCACAGCATATGGATATTTGGCCGCTTGTCAAGGGGTGGGGGAAAGGAAAAAGGAACTTTCTGCTGTTCATTCGGCGCGGGCGGCTATATATGAACGACAGATGGATCAACAGCAGGAGAATATGAGAGATGTTATCATTGGCGATTATAGGTTCCGGATCGGGTTCAAACATGCAGTGCATTGTGGATGCGATAGCGGACGGGTGGCTGGATGCCCGGATTGCGTGCGTGATTTCGGATGTGGAGGACGCGTATATCCTGGAGCGGGCGCGGCGCCACGATCTGCCGTGCCGGTATATTGATTGCGCGCCCTACAAGACGAAGCTGGACGGGGCGGCGGAGGAGGCGATGATCGCGTACATCCGCGAAACGGGAGGCGATACGGTGGTGTTGGCCGGGTTCATGCGGATGGTCAAGAGGGGCCTGCTTGACGCGTTTCCGCAACGGATTTTGAATATTCATCCGGCGCTGCTTCCCGCGTTTCCGGGTTTGCATTCCTGGGAACAGGCGTTGGACTACGGGGCCAAGGTGGCGGGGTGTACAGTGCATTTTGTGGATGACGGAATGGATACCGGGCCGATCATCATCCAGCGCGCGGTTCCCATCCTGGAGGGGGATACGCCAAAGGCGCTGCACGAACGCATCCAGGAGCAGGAACACCAGGCCTATCCCGAAGCGTTGCGCCTGCTGGCCGCGGGTTGCCTGTCCATTGACGGCCGGCGGGTGATCATCAGGGAGTAGAGAGTTGTAGGTGGTAGGGGATTAGCGGTTTAGGTGGTAGGGGATTAGCGGTTTAGGTGGTAGGTGATTAGCGGTTTAGGTGGTAGGTGATTAGCGGTTTAGGTGATAGGTCGCGGCTGCTCCGCAGGGATTGGGTATGGAGGAGTGGCATCAGGAACGGGGAGGGTCATTGTCCTCAATGACCCAGCGTGTGCAGAGCGGCATATCGGGTGGTAACTCTTTTCAAGCCACGGATGGGCGCGGATAAACGCGGGAAAATTTGTGGGACAGGAATGCGCCATAATTACTGGGTTTTTGAAAAAATAATAATCAAATTGATGCAACGACCATCAGCACAGCCTCGCGGGAAGAGGCTCGTTGTACAGTTAGCCTGCCGCGCACGGCTCGGCATGTGGCTCGCCGTGCGCGGCAGGCTAAAGCCTGAACAACGAACGGTCAGGCTGACGCCTGTACAACCCTCCGTTTCGACGGGTTTTGACCATGGTGAAATCCGTCACCGCCTACTGACACTTTGGTGTCGGATTAACTTCCACGAGGTAAGGAGTTCTGAACTTCTACATCACGTAGTGATGACCGATCCCGCACCGATGATGCATCAACGGGTATTGTGCGGTCACTGTGTGACATTTTGCTTTTTTGCACCCTTTGGGTTTAAGGAGATGTTTCGTCCGGGTGACGTTCAAAGTGCACGCTATCGAGCCAGAGTTCGGCGTCGGCGCCGGTGATGCGGAACTCGATAGGTTCCGGTCGGTTGATCGTGAAGGGGATGCGTTGTTCCCGGAATGCATCAGCCTGGTCGGGGCGCGGGAGGATATCGACCAGTTTGATCGCCTCAGTCTGGTCGAAGTGATGCACGCTCAGCCACCCCCAGGAGTTGCGGACATTGCGTTTGGGGACGGCTGCCCGGAAGCGGAAGACCGCGTCATAGGTTCCGGCTTCGAGTTTACCTTTGCCTCCAAAGCTCAAGTTGATTGGTCCCCGGGATCCGTCGCCTTCCCAGTAGCGGAGGGAACGTCCATCCTTGTACCGGATGTCCTTTCCGCCATGCAGGGCCGTGCAGGAAACCAGCGTAAAGAATTGGTTGAATTTTTCCAGCACCTCCTCGTTGCGGGAGGTGTCCGCGCCGGGCGCCAGGATCACATAGTGCCCGTCAAAATAGCGAACCCCGATGGTCTTCTCCTGCAACTGGCCGATGAGTTTTCCCTGTACCGGGCGGCTGATTTCATCCAGCGACATGAAATAATAATCCACGGAATAGCGCAGGGGATCGAAGAGTTCAAACGAGAGGATGTCCGGTCGGTTGGCGGTGAGGCCGCACAGCCAGTCCTGGGTCACCAGGACGCCCTCTTTGGGGAGTTGGCGGGCGGCGTGCATGGCCAGGCGGCCTTTGAAGCATGGTTTCTGGTAGATATGGAAATTCTTTTCGCCCAGGTAGATAAATCCGGTTTGCAGGTGGATGACCACCGTCAGGATGACCAACAGGAGCGCACGGATTGTGACATCCAGTTTGGTTCGTTCGGAGGGGGGAGGGTTGATGCGATATCGGCAGGCTATGCCCTCGATAATGCCGAACGGCAGGCAGGCCATGATGCCGGCGCCGTAGTGGGTGCCCAGGGACTGCTGGGTAGGCGAGCCGCTGAGCAGGGTGGTGATCAGGGCCGCGGACGGGAAAATCCACATGGCCAGTGAACCGCGCTGGGCAAAAAGGATAATGGGGGCCAGGGACCATAGGAGGGAACGTCCGCGTGTGGCGAACCATTTGGCATCGAACGAAGGCAGGAAGCCACTCTGATCGATGAAGCCCGCACGTCGGTCAAAAAGGGTATAGCCGTTGATGGCCGGGTACACCACCGTGATGGCCACGACGCCGTAGATGATGGCCACCAGCAGCCAGACATAGCCCATCCACCATCGGTCTTTGATCGCGAAATAAAGCAGCATCGGCAGGATAATGATAAAGGCGTCTTCGCGCACGCCCAGCATGAGGAAGAGCGGAGCGGCGACCATGTTTTTCTTGAAGGCCAGGCAGTAGTAGAGCCACGCGACGCAGGGGAAGTAGGCGCAGACCCCGTGAAATTCGCTGAGCATGACCCCCTGGGTGAGCCGGTAGGCGATGTAGAAGAAACTCATGGCGCATACGACTTCCCACTGGATGCGGAGTTTGCGGGCGCTGAGGATCAGGATGCCCATGCCGGTGAGGATGAGCAGCCATTGGGCAATCGAAAGCACCATGGGATGATCCCAAAGGTGGTACAGGAACCCGATGGGGACCAGGGTAAAGGAGAGATGGGTCATCAGGTAGGAATGGTCTACCAGGTAACGAAACCAGTCGAAGTGCCCGGAGTTCCAGAGCATGTTGGTGTACTTGCCGTAGTCGGTCAGTCCGAATTTACTCCAGGTCCACGCGCAATAGGCGCTGTACATCAGGTTGACCGCGGCAAAGACTGCGCCAAACGCGGCGGCCAGCCCCATGGGCCCTGCCAGTATCATGCGCGCTTTTCTAACTATTGTCATAGCTCAACTACCCAATCAACCGTATCCGTACCGTTCACCGTCATGCGCCTGCCGGACATGACCTCCTTTTGCACTGTCAAGCCGGAAGAATGAAGATAAACGGGCCAGGATTCCAGAAAAAAAGCTAGCGATTTACGTGTATGCGGTACTGGAGGCAGCGGGGCGAATTTTCAACGGACAACGTGACGGTGTTCAGGGGGGGCGTGGCGGACCACTGGTTGGTAGTCGTGATAAAGGAAGGTTGTCCCAGTTCCCGCTTCGCCAGCGTATAATACCGTCCGGCGACACTGGGCCATGATATTTCGATGCCGGGGGCGGCGGATTGAAAGGCGCTTCCGGTGATCGTGAAGACGGAGGCCGGATTGGTGGGATTGGAGCCGGAAATCCACTCTTCTTCGTTGCTCAACCCATCCTGGTCGAAATCGTTGGTTGCGCCGCCGCTGTCGCCTTCGGGCCAGTATTCTTCTTCCCAGGCGTCGGGCAGTCCGTTTGTGTCGCTGTCCAGGGCAATGGATACCGTAACCATGGTTTGTCCCGTCATATTCTGGTTGTCGATACCGTAGAGCACAAAGGTTGTATTGCCGACGGGCAAGGCGGAGACATCCAGGAGCGCGCCATCCCCGAGATATCCCGATGTTTCTTCCGCCCAGGAAAAATTGGTCAAGGGCAGGAAGTCATCATCCTGGCCAGTCCCGCTCAGATGGATGGTTTCATAGGGTAAAAACTCCGAAGCATCGCATGGGGTAATGATCTGTACCGTCGGCTGCATACGTATGTAATAGAGGGCGCCCATATCCGCGCGCGTGCCGTCCGGGTCCAGGGGCGAGGCCGGGTCGCCGGTGTCCCGGCAGGGAGAGAGGGCGCCGATGGCCAGGTTTGATGGGGCATCCCGGAACATGGGATGGGCCTGGAGATTGCCTGTGCCGGGGAGGGGGTCGGTATCTGAAAGGCTGTACATGATGGTAATGCCGGATTTTTCATCCACCACAAAGGAGGCATTGGTGGAAGCGCTGAGAATGGAACTGCGGACAGAGGCCTGTCCGCCGCCGCGGGCCAGGTTTTTTTCAAAACAGGCCACGGCGGTTCCGTTGTTATAAAAGGTATTGTGATTGACATACGCATACGAGCCTTCGTCCTTGACCGCGACGCCCTGCGCGCAGTCATGGATGATATTGTATTCGATGATGGCCGACGAGGCCTGGCCGATGGATATACCCTTGTCGGCACAATTGAAGATGAGATTACTTTGGACCAGAATGCTGCTTGCGCCTTCACCCAGGTCGACACCGTCGCTGTTATCTCCGGTGAAATCGAACATCTGATTGTTCCGGATGATGCCGCCCGCGACTTCGTCGTAATCAATGGCGTCTGTATCGAAGGCCTCGTTGCCGTAGAACACGCAATCTTCGGTCAACGCCGAATCCGCATATTTAATATTGATATAATCACAGGTGTCGTCGGCATGCAGGTGGCAACGGCGGACGGTAATGTTTCCATATTGGGTGAAGATGGGGAAGGGCACATTGGTGATGGTTACATCCTCGATGGTCAGATCGGAACGGTAGGCGGAGATGACGGCTTTGAAGCGCATGGTATCCTGCCCGTGTGTAGCATCGGTGATGCGGACATGGCGGATGATGGATTCCTCGCTGGTATTATCCAGGCAGATGGCGCCCCATGTGGGCGGTTGCTCATTTCGGTAATGCGGATAGAGGTGCTCGCGCGCGTTGTTTTCGGGATTGACGCCAATCTGGATGGGAAACTCGGAGGACCCCAGCAGCAGTAGGCGCCCGTGCACAACAATACTGGCGTTTTCGGGCATGAGGATTTCAACCCCCGGTTCGACATGGAGCAGGCTGTTGGAAGGAACCGTAATATCGCCCAGGGCGTAGTAGGGGTTGCCGGAAGGCTCCAGCAGCAGGGTATTGGTAATCGTTGTAGGCAGCAGGGACTGCGCGGTTCGTTCAAATATGGCCTGTACGGTGGTGTCGGCGGAAAATGTGGCTGTGGCGGTAGCATTGGAGATGTCGCCGGGGACGCCTTCCCACCGGACAAAGCGGTGTCCGATGGCCGGTACCGCCTGAAGGGTGATGGGAATATCCTGGAAATAGATATTGGTACTCCATCCGGAAGGCATCAGGGCGTGGCTGATCAGAACACTCCCCTGTGCTTCGGGGGTAGCCCCGAGGGTCAGGGTGTAGGTCCCTGCCAGGTCAAAATGGTCCATGATGTGCTGGCGCATATATGTGGGGCGTTGTTGGGCGAAAACGTACATGTCGTCAAGGTATTCGTGCCATGTGAATATGCTTCTGCCGTTTGTCCACCATCGCTCAACATGCCGCGTCATAACCGGTTCAAGATAATCAACCAACGATGTCAACTCATTGGTCAGGTTATCCGTACTGAGAAATGTGTTCATATAACTTGCGGCGCGCTGGATGTATTCATTTCGGTATGGCGAGAGGGTGAGAAGATTCCTGAAGAGGGTGGCGTTGTGATACAGGCGAGTATTTGGGTCATTAGTGCTGGTTGTGCGGAGGAGGTGATTTACGCTATAGCTGGTATCGTAATTGTATGAAAATGTATAATCATTATCTATGAGCATCCATCGCCACCGTCCCCCTTCAATGCGCGGGCGCCAGCATTTAATATTGCCTTCGGGCCAGTCCGCATTTCCGATAAATATCTGAAAAACCCAATAATTGATATGTTCATTGACATCCATTAATGTTTGCAGGTAGGCGTAGGCCTCGTCGTCGGGGAGTGTGTTGCTTGCCGCGAATGATTCCATGGCGTCGTAGTGTGTCCAGTCCCCGGCCTCCAGGATGCTGCCTTCACCGATGAAGTCAATATCATCCAGTGTGTAGTCGTAATGTGTCCGAAAATAGTCCTCATCATACTTCTCACACAGTCGGTACATCCCCCAGAAGACCCCGTTCAAAAAGGCAAGCGTCGGCCGGTAGGTCTGGCAATCCATATCCACGTTTCGTTGGGCCAGATCCTGAAGGAAGCCGTCTCGAATATTCGTTGTGTACGCATCCGGACATCCTCCGTTGCGCAGGACCAGTTCCGAGTATTCATGGCGGGGGATTTGCCGGTACACTTGCCAGGAAAGAATGCCGTCTCCGTATCGGTTATCCATCTTGATGCGCAGACCTTTATGAGGGTATGTGCTGCCACGACTCGCAAACCCATGCAGTTCCATTCCAGCGTCCAGGTTGGCCACCCGTTCCGGTGAAGGCGTATTCTCGAAAAATTCAATGTGGGTCGGACGTTCCCAATCCTGATAAAAATTAAAGTACCCGGGCTCAAGAACACTTTGGGCGCCATTGGTCCCCTGGACATAGATGCCGATATTATCGTCCCACAGGTATTCAGGGTTCATCGATATGGAAACAACCGGCAATTCGGTTTCCTCATTGATGAGAAAAGTGTGTGTAACAACAGGGGAGGTCAGCTTGCCCGGTTCATACGCGCGGGCGCGGATGACTTGCGTTGTATTGACAGTCAGTGAAACAGAGCCCGTGGAAGTTGAGGCATAGTAGTCGGGTGTGGCCCCATTTGTGGTGTAGTGAATAATGGCCCCTGGGGCGGTTGACTCGATCGTGACGAGTTGCGGGCCGGTATGAAAGCCGGCCGTCACTGAAAATACGGGCGGCTCGGAAACCAGCAGTTGCGGAACTGAAGGCGTGCTGTTTACAGCGCCGGGCGTCGGGTCACTGAAGTATGCCCAAACCAGGCTATTGGTCTCGATGCGTCCGTATGAAACATCCGAAAGAATGGCATCATATTTCACGGCGTCGATGACACGCCCGTCCGGAGCCACCAATACGGCTTCTTCTCCATCGGCACTGAATTTAAATGGGAGATGATACCCATGATTTATGGTGGCATAGATGGCGCCGTCGGCCCAGAAGATCAGGTAGCCATGCGGTTCAATAATGCAACCGGGGGGGAGCGTCCATTTGGTGGGTTCATCCAGGTCATCCGTCAGGTAATGACCGCTCAAATCAACCGCAAGATCGCTGTCGTTATACAGCTCAACCCAGTCCGGATACTTCGAATAATCGGGATCCTCGATGGTGGCGACATTGGAGGGGAGCAGTTCGTTGATCCGTACGCTTCGCGCATTGATGGGCGGGGCATTGCTGGCGCCTGGGGAGCCGCCGGTATAACCGGCGTGCCAGTTGGTCGCCTGGGCCGGGTCAGAGGCGCCCTGATTGAATTCCAGGGAGGCGCCGGCCCCGTCCGCGGCTATTGGCCATGGCGGATCATCGCTGTAGTCCAGCTCACAGACCAGGGCGCCGCCCGCATCAGCCAGGCAAACCCGTTCGCCACCGTTATCCAGTTTGCCGACATACGAGCCCTCGGCCACATTGGTTACCAGGGGGTACTTCTGCCGGAAAAAAACGTTGCTGCGGGCAATCACCAGGTAGGAACCCGCCGGCAGGATGGTGGTTTGCGTGAAGGTGTAATCGATCCCGTCATTGAAATAAAACCCGGTCAGATCACATGCCTCGGGACCGGTATTGAATAATTCAATGTATTCATAGTCATCACCATCAGCGGGGTGATACATAAGTTCATTGAACAATACCGCGCCCCAGGCGGCCCATCCTCCGATGGCCAGCAGAAAGATGGCAATTAAAACACACACGCCGCTCCCGCGAGATTTGCCCATAGCTATTTTATTGTAAATCACGTATTTCAATCCATATTTTATTGGCAGGACACCGTCCTGCCGCGACTTTTTTCGTGAACGTCACAAATAACACAGTAAATATTGGCGCGCAAGTGAAATCACGCCAAAGTATTAAGAAAATCACGGAAATTTCAGAGCAAACAGTTGCGTTCGAGGCTGCCCCGGGCCACGTTTCCTTTTTGGTCTTCCGCTTCGATGTAGTAACGGATATCGCCCAGGCCGGGGGGCAGCGCGCAGGTGAAATAATGCGCGGTTGCCCGTGCGCCGGTATGGCAGGGGTAGGGGCCGTGGTTTTCCAATTCAAGGGTCTGTTCGCCGTGCTGTGTGCGAAGGACCACCCGCGCGCGGGCCAGCCCCGACACATCATGGATAAAGGTGTGCAGGACGCCTTCCCGGTCCGCGTCACGAAGACCGTTATTCCCCCAGGTTTGTCCTCCTGGATTTTCGGGGGTGATCCAGGGCGGAAAGATGGTCGGGGGCGTGCGGTCGCGCCCCGTGTTCACAATCTGGTCGAGGGCGCCGCGGATCAGGTCCAGGGCGGCGTTTGCCGCGTCCGTCACCTGCCGGTCCCAGACCTCCTGTCCGGTCCAGTACCAGTAGCAACTGGTTTCCGCGGTCAGCATGAGGCGTTCCGCGGCTGGGAGCGCGGGGTGGTCGGGTTCGGCATCCTCCAGCGTGTGGACCGCGTTGTGCAGGGCGGTCAGGACGGCCCATGAGTTCAGGTCCGGGGAATAGGGTTCGTTGTAGCGGCTGAACCACTTCATGAACTGTGGGTCGCCGTTATCCGCCCCGCTCCAGGAACCGGGTTCGAGATGCACACTCCGGGAGGGATCAGGCGGGAACAAGGCCAGGTAGTCACGGACCGTAGTCAGTTGGAAGCGGGGATCCTCCTGTAGCCATTTGACCATATATTCCGTATTATGCCGGTAATAGCTGTCGGCGCCGCCGCCATGGTTGTCGCCGTCCGAATGCAAAACAAAGAAAGGCGGGTGCTTTTCATCATAGGTTCCCTGCTGACGAATCTGGTCGATGAGCTGTCCGAAGACATCCGGATACTGGAGGGCGCCGAACCCGCCGCGCGCGTCCTCGTTGCCGATATAGCGCTCGGCGGGCACGCCGATGATCACATGTTCTTTGCCGTCGGGGTCTTCGTAGCGTACATATTCGGGCTTGAGCAGCCCGGGGCTGATTTGGGAGCCGGCCCAGACATTTCGCAGTTGGTACCAGTCCTGCGCGGGCGGGTTGACCTGATCCGCCTGATTGGGTGGCAGCATGCCTTCCTGCGGGCCGCCATACGGGTATTCCCGGCAGGTCCGGTAGCGGTGGATGCTGTCGTATATGACGGCGGTAACCCCCGCCTCGACCAACGCCGGGATCATGCGCGTATGGAATGCCGTTTCCGGCGGAAACATGACGGGCGAGGCCTCGACCCCGAACGTTTCCTTGATCACCCGCCGGTGCCGGGCAATCTGTTTGACGATATTACGCGCCGGGATAAGGGCCATCAGCGGGTGAAACAACCCGAATGCGCTGAAGTCCACGCGGGGATTCTTCTTTTTCGTGAGTTTCGTGGCGATTTCGCGCAAGGACGCCGCCCAGCCATTGAAGACCCCGCCGCACAGGCCGTCCTTTTCGCAGCGGTTCAACTGTTCAATCAGGCTTCCGCTCCAACTGGTGCTCAGGCCCGCGTGCGGAAGCTTCCCGTCGATGTATTGCTGGACTGCGTCAGCGATATACTGGGTATAGGCCCCCTGGCGGGACCTGAATATCCCATCCTTTTCGCCATCCCAGTACCCCGGGTCCGCCGCCCGATAGTAGGGTTGATGCATGTGTTTATGAATGCCATAATAGATTTTCATGATTGATATCCTTGTTTTTTGATGCCAGCATGCGCGCCAGGCTTAAGACACGATTATACTGGTTTTGCCGGTTTTAGGGTATGGAGAAAATTTTTTTATTGTTGTTCTGTGGAAGGGACAAAGAAAGGTGCGAAGAATGAAGAATACGAATACATGGATGGTAATGTGCATGGTCTTGATGTTTGCGATACTTGTTTCGACCGGGATGGCCGTCACGCCGCCGCCGGTAGCGGACGCGCCCCTGGCGCAGGCCTTGAAAGGCCTTTGGCAGACCGATGACCAAACCGACGGCAAGGTGTACTATTTCCAGTTTGTGCAGACCCGCCCTTTCTTTGCAGTCGAAGGGAACGACTCGCCATGGATGACGACTTTTTATGTAAAAGAAAAGGACGCCCTGCTTCCGCTCGCGACAGGGGTGTATTCGTTGAACGGGGACCATCTCGAGATGGTGGCGACCGACGCCCTGGCCCGGCAGGCGGCCATCATGGTGGACGCCCACATTGAAATTGACGGCGATTCCATGACGATGGCGATTTCCGGGGGAACCATGTGGCCGGGGAAAGACATCACGGTTTCCTTTCAGCGCATCAGCGAAGAGTAAAAGGGTGGACAGACGGGCCGTGGCCTGATAGAGTGCGTCTTTTACATTAACAACAAGGAATACAGCATGAGGGTTTTGGCGCTTCATGGACCAAATTTGAATTTATTAGGCAAGCGGGAACCGGGCATCTATGGCGCGGAAACGCTTGAGCAGATTGTAGAACAGCTCAAGGCCTTCGCGCGGGAGCGTGGTGTCGAGATTGATTCATTTCAGAGCAATGAAGAAGGTGTGCTGGTCACACGGATCGGGGAAGCGCCCGGGACGTATGACGGCATACTCTTCAATCCGGCGGCCTACACGCACACAAGTGTAGCCTTGCGGGATGCCCTGATGGCGGTGGATGTGCCCTGTGTGGAAGTGCACCTTTCCCATGTGCCCTCCCGTGAGGATTTTCGGCAGAAAAGCTTGACGGCGCCCGCCTGTATTGGTGTGGTCACCGGATTCGGCGGCGCAAGTTATCGGCTTGCCCTCGACGGCTTATTGGACTATATCAGGAAAAACAGTAAATAACAATGAAACGATGAACGTGGATTTTTCGCGGCCCCGATGACGCGGGATGAGGAGTGTAGCATGGATATTAAGGAAATCCGTAAAGTTATTGGAATGATGAAGGAGAACGACCTGGTTGAATTCGAGATCGAGGACCAGGGATTCCGGATGGCGATCAAGCGGGACAGTGGAAGGGAAATGCCGTACATGGTCTCCGCGCCGACGGCGCAGCCCATGATGATGGCGCCACAAACAACAATGTCCACCATGCCGGCGGGCACGGCGGTTTCCGCGCCGGCCGCGGAGGATAATGAGGAAGCGGACTGGGCGGATGTCAAATCGCCCATCGTCGGCACCTTCTATCGCTCGCCGACGCCCGAGGCGGACCCGTATGTCACGGTAGGACAGACCGTGGAAGAGGACACCGTGTTGTGCATTATCGAGGCCATGAAGGTCATGAATGAAATCAAGGCGGAAATGAGCGGCGTAGTCCGCAAAGTCCTGGTTGACAATGCCACGCCCGTGGAGTTTGACCAGCCACTCTTCAAAATCGAAAAGGATTAAGGGCACGAACATGTTTGAACGAATCCTCATAGCGAACCGGGGAGAGATTGCCGTACGCATTATTCGCGCGTGCAGGGAAATGGGTATCCATACGGTCGCGGTCTATTCCAAAGCAGATGAAGAATCACTGCATGTACAGCTCGCCGATGAAGCCGTCTGTGTCGGGCCTGCCAGCGCCAGTGATTCCTACCTGAAAATTTCCAATATCATCAGCGCCGCAGAAGTGGCCGATGTCGATGCGATTCACCCGGGATACGGCTTTTTGGCCGAGAACGCCCACTTCGCGGAGGTTTGCGAGAACTGCAACATCGCCTTTATTGGGCCTTCTCCCGAGCACATTCGCAAAATGGGCGATAAGGCCGTCGCGCGCGACACGATGACACAGGCGGGCATTCCCGTAACGCCGGGCAGCGAGGGGATTCTCCGCTCCAAGGAAGAAGCCCTGGAACTGGCCCGCAAGATCGGCTATCCGGTCCTGATCAAGGCGGTGGCCGGCGGCGGCGGCAAGGGCATGCGGGTGGCGCATAATGACGTGAGCCTGGTGCAGGCCTATATGACCGCGGGCGCTGAGGCGGAACGGGCGTTTGGCAACGCGGACCTGTATATCGAAAAGTTTGTGGACAGTGCGCGGCATGTCGAGGTGCAGATCATCGCGGATCAGCACGGAAATGTTGTGCATCTGGGGGAACGCGATTGTAGCATCCAGCGCCGTCACCAGAAACTGGTGGAAGAGTCTCCTTGTCCGGTGTTTTCCGAAGAGATGCGCCGTGAGATCGGCGCCACCGCGGTGCGGGCGGCCCAGGCCGTCGGTTATCACAGCGCCGGGACCATTGAATTCCTCTACGACGAAAAATCAAATCAATTCTATTTCATGGAAATGAATACGCGAATCCAGGTGGAGCATCCGGTGACCGAGGAGGTTACCGGCTACGACCTGATCCAGGAACAGATTCGCGTGGCCGCCGGTCTGCCGCTTTCCTTTACGCAGGATGATGTGAAAATGAACGGGCACGCCATTGAGGTGCGCATCAACGCGGAGGACACCTACCGGAACTTTTCGCCGTCGCCCGGCGTGGTCAAATGGGTGCATTTCCCGGGCGGCCACGGCGTGCGGATCGATTCGCATGTCTATAGCGGCTACTGTGTTTCGCCGCATTACGACAGCATGATTGCCAAGCTCATCGTGCACGCGGGTACACGCCAGGAGGCGATTATGCGTATGTCGCGTGCGATCGAGGAGTTCATGATCGAGGGCGTGGCCACCACGGCCCCGCTGGCCCAGGCCCTGATGATGGATGCGCGCTTTGTCCAGGGACACTACAACACCCATTTCCTGGATAAATTCATGGAAGAGGGTTTTCTGATCAAGTAATGAAACTGAGATACATTTGCAAACACGGTTCCCGGACCGTACAACAATTAAAGGGAGTCCTGGCATGAGATTTTTACATGGATTATTTGGATTACTGATGGTGGTGTTGATGCTGGCCCTTGGCGCGGCGCTTGTGTACGGCGCGACCATCGGGGCGCAGAATTGCTACTGGTTGAAGGCCGTGGATATTCTCCAGCATGACTGGATCGTGACCCTGGGCGCGGGCGCAGCGATCCTGCTCCTGGTGGCCCTGTACCTAGTGACGTTCTGGCGTCCTCGCGCCTCCCCCAAGCAGTTTATTTCCTATGACGGACGCGGCGGGCGTGTCAGCATCTGCATCAAGACGATCCGCGATTTCATCCAGACCACGACCGAAGAGTTTTCCGCCGTGATCAGTATGCACCCCACGCTGGCTTTCCGCGGGGGCAGCCTGGATGTCGAACTCGAATTGCGCGTGGCCGCCGGCACCCAGATTCCCGAGCTGTGCCAGATGCTCCAGGAACGGGTCAAGGAACGCCTCCACGACGAACTCGGGTTGCGCGACGTGCGCAGCGTCAAGGTCAACGTGCGTGAAATCGTCGGACGCCC
Organism: Spartobacteria bacterium; assembly: GCA_009929845.1. Lineage (GTDB taxonomy): Bacteria > Verrucomicrobiota > Kiritimatiellia > RZYC01 > RZYC01 > RZZM01. The sequence goes on along the minus strand of RZZM01000026.1, from coordinate 7,035 downwards.
GACCGATAAGCCCAAATCCCTGACCGACGCCGCCATTGCCTGAGGCGCTTTTACCGGAGGTATGAGTATGGATTGGAATAATGTGGCAGAAGGCTATCTGGCTGTCGCGGATGAGGTGTTTCGTGATTTGACCGAGTCCATCGAAAACGTGGCGGCGGACATCGCGGAATGTATCCGGCGGGGCAACAAGGTGATGATTTGCGGGAACGGAGGCAGCGCCGCCGATGCCCAGCATTTTGTTGGCGAGATGATCAACCGCTTCCTGGTGGAACGGCGTCCCTATGCGGCCGTCGCCCTGACGACCGACACCTCGGTCCTGACCGCTATCGGCAATGACTACGGCTACGCTCACGTTTTTGAAAAACAGGTACGCGGCCTGGGGCAACCCGGCGACGCGCTCATTGCCATCTCCACCAGTGGGAAGGCTGAAAATGTTTTGCAGGCAGTCAATGCCGCGAAGGAAATGGGAATTCGGACCATCGCTCTGACCGGCGGGACCGGCGGCGCCCTGGCGTCGGCCTGTGATGACGTTATATCCGTTTCCTGTACGTCGTGCACCCCGCGTATCCAGGAAGGGCATTCCTTAATCATCCATGTCTTATGTGAACGAATCGAAGAAATTCTGCAATAGCGCAGGCAGCCTTACAGGAGAACACCATGTCAAATCCCGTACAACTAACCATCGTCGGTTCCATTGGAATTGATACCGTTGAAACCCCGCTCGATAAGCGCGTGGACATCCTGGGGGGCTCCGCCAGTTTTGCCTGTATCGCCGCTTCTTACTTCACCCAAACAGGTATGGTCGGCGTGGTCGGGACCGACTTCCCGGAGAAATACCGCTCGTGTTATATCGATGCCGGCATCGATATCGAAGGCCTGCAGGTCGAGGAGGGGCAAACCTTTCGCTGGTCCGGCGTCTACGAACAGAATATGGATGTGCGCCGCACCCTGTCCACCGAACTGAATGTCTTTGAACATTTTTCCCCGGAAATGCCGGCGGCCTATATCAACAGTCCGTATCTCCTGCTCGGGAATATCTCCCCGGAGCTGCAACTTCATGTGCTCAACCAGATTGCCGATCCGCAGTTTGTCATGGCCGACACGATGGACCTGTGGATCAATATTTCACGCCCAAAACTCGTCGAACTGATTGAACGGGTGACTATGTTGACCATCAATGAGTCCGAGGCGCGGAAATTAACCGAAGAGCACTCGCTGGTAAAGGCGGCCCGCGAGATTATGCGGATGGGACCGCAATATGTCCTGATCAAGAAAGGCGAACACGGCAGCATGCTATTCTCCGGGGAGCATATCTGTCTTTTGCCCGCCTTTCCGTTGGGTGATGTCGTGGACCCGACCGGGGCGGGCGACACCTTTGCGGGCGCCCTCATGGGCGCGCTGGCGGCTGGCGGCAAGGCCGACGAGGCCGGGTTGCGCCAGGCCATGATCTACGGCACGGTCGTCGCCTCATTCGGCGTGCAGGATTTCAGCGTGGACCGCTTACTCGCCCTGACCAAAGAAGAAATCGAGTCCCGCGCCACCCTGTACCGCTCCATGCTCTGTTGAAACGCATACTTTTTTAGCGCGGCGCAAATTGCCGGTTTTCATGGGAAAACGGATTTTGCTCTACATGTCGGCGACCTTACGACGATTATTTGCGCGCATGTTCTCAACACAAACTTGACGTATACCCGTTCCTTGCCCATAAAGGACGGTTTATGAGAATTTAGTTGGAAGGAGCAGTAATGGCAGCAAAACGTGTTGGTTTAGGTCGAGGGCTGGGCGCCTTGATCCAGGAAGTCCCGCCGGTGGTCACGTCATCAGGCGGAAAGGCCCCGCAGGAACAGGGGGGGGCGCGTGTTCCGATCGATAAAATTGCCAGGAACCCGTACCAGCCGCGTCGTGTGTTCGCGCCCGAGGCCCTTGAGGACCTGGTTCATTCCATCCGAAGCAGCGGGGTGCTGCAGCCGCTGCTGGTGCGTAAAGCCGGGGAGGGTTACCAGTTGATTGCCGGGGAGCGCCGGTTGACGGCCGCGGGCGAGGTCGGACTCCGGGAGGTGCCGGTGGTCATCATGGAGGTGAGCGACCAGGAGGCGCTGGAGTTTGCGCTGGTGGAGAACCTGCAACGCGAGGATTTGAACCTGATTGAGGAGGCGGAAGGGTACAAGGCACTGTGTGAGAAGTTTGATATGACCCAGGAGCAGGTGGCCGAACGGGTGGGCAAGGGCCGCGCCTCGGTGACCAACGCCTTGCGTATCTTGAAGCTGCCGCCGGAGGTGCGGGGCTTAATCAGCGAAGGCCGGCTGTCGGCCGGGCATGCGAAGGTCCTGCTGGGCCTGGAAATAGCCGCCGAGCAGAAACTGCTGGCCCAGCGCGTGGCGCACGATGAACTTTCGGTGCGCGCGCTGGAAAAACTGGTCGCCCGCACCAAACGGTTGCCACGGAAATCCGTGGCGTCCAAATCGGATATCCCTGAAAGCCATTTGCAGTACCTGATGGACAGGCTGCATCAACACCTGGGCACGAGCGTTCGGATCACCCCGTCGCACACCCTGCCCAACGGAAAGAAAACCAGGGGACGCATTGAAGTGGATTTTCATGACAATGAGGAACTGGACCGGTTATTGGAATGTATTGGGCTGACCGATCACTTCTAGGCGCGGTTTATTCGCGCCACGACCGGACACAGGAGGACATGTGGAAAACAAAGAGGAGAACAGGGAGGGCGCCAGGGCCTTTGAGCGGGCCAACAACCGCCTGGTAGTCATGCGCATCCTGGTAACGCTGCTGTTGGTTTGCGCGTATCTCTTCCTGGGGGCCTCGCAGACGTTGGCCGAGGGGCTGCAATCCCGTTTCTCCGCCTGGTGGCTGGTCAACGCGGTCTACCTGGTGGTGACGGTGCTGGGCTACTCTGCGTTTATGTTCCCGTTGAGCTACTATACGGATTATGAATTGGAGCGGATGTTCGGGAAAACCCGGCAAACCTTCGGCGAGTGGCTGGGCGGCTATCTCCACGCCCTGGTCTTTGAGTTGCTGCTGGCTTCGGTCTTTTTCGGGTTTATTTATGCCCTGCTCCGCTGGGCCCCCGGCTACTGGTGGCTCTACGCCTCGCTGGTGTATGTGTTTTTTAACTTGTTGCTGACGGCCGTGATGCCGTTACTTTCCCCGTTGGCCAATCCACATGAACTTATCGAAGACAGCACATTGTTCGCGCGGATTATGGCCTGTTCACGCCTGGGCGGGCTGCGTATCTCAGGTATTTACCGATGGGAGTTCGACGATGACGAGCTGGCGGGCAATGCGGTGCTGGCGGGGGTGGGGCCGACGCGACGCGTTATCCTGCCCGGCGATTTGTCTGACCGGTATACAGAAGACGAGTTGGTGACCATTGTGGCCCATGAAATCGCCCACCACGCGAACAACGACCTGTACCGCCACATGGCGCTGGGGTTCGTGATGTCCCTGGTCGGGTTTTACCTCACGGATGCCTGCATGCGCCAGGTGATGCCCCTGCTCGGGCTCCGTGAGATCAGTGACATCGGCGGGTTCCCGCTTTTTGTGCTGGTCCTGTTCCTGTTTTCGATTCTCATCCTTCCCATCATACACGGGTATTCCCGGAAACGTGAAATGGCCGCGGACGCCTGGGCGGTGCGCGCCACGGGGGATGCGGGGCCGATGATTACCGCGTTGGAAAAAATCGCGGAAGACAACCTGGCGGAGTGCGACCCGCCCCGCTGGGCGGAAATCATCCTCCACAGCCACCCATCGGTGAAAAGAAGGATTGCCCAGGCGAATGAAATGAAACAGGAGCTGGACCATGTTCATAAAACGGATTGATGTATGTATGGGGGCCGCATTGGCTGGAATCATTGGCTGTTGCGGGTGTTCGAAACCCACACCGGACTCCGGCGCCTCCGAGCCGCCCGCCGCATTTGACGTGTCGCAATTGAATGGGCCGGCCGCCTTGCAACAGGTGCACGACCTGCTGGATCTTGGGCTGCGTGATTCCGGGACGGAAGGGTTGCGGCGCGCTGCCGATTTCATCACGCAGCGCCTGGAAGAGGCGGGCGTCGAGGCCGAACAGCAGGCCTTCACGGACCTCACCCCCCGGGGTGAAATCGAGTTTATCAATGTCATCGGCAAGCTGCCGGGACGTGGCGAGGGGATCATTATGCTGGGATCGCATTACGATACCAAGATCGGGATGCCCGAGGGGTTCGAGGGGGCCAACGATTCCGGTTCCAGTTCCGGCTTGCTGATCGAACTGGCCCGCGTGATGGCCGCCGGTCCGGTGGTCGGACCGGAAATCTGGTTTGTCTTTTTTGACGGCGAGGAATGCTGGAAGCGTTACAGCAAGCTGGATGGATTGCACGGCAGCCGTTACCTGGCGGGGCAACTGATCGATGACGGTCGCGCCGATGAGGTAGAGGCGGTGATTATCCTGGATATGATCGGCGACAAAAACCTGAACGTCACCATCCCCCGCAACGTAACACCCGAACTGGTCAAGCGCGTGTTTGAGGTGTCCGGCGAACTGGGATATCGTTCCCTGTTCTCCCTGTTTTCCATGGAGGTGGGCGATGACCATATGCCGTTTCTCGAGGCAGGCATCCCGGCTGTTAACCTGATTGATTTTGAATATGGAAGCAGTCCGGGTCGAAACGACTACTGGCACACGGTGCAAGACACCCGTGATAAGATCAGCGCCGAAAGCCTCGAAGTCGTGGGCAAGGTCGCCCTCGGCACGGTCAATTCACTCTTGTGCGACCCGTTGGGGTTTTCCGGTCAGGGTGCTGTCGATTCGAGGCGATAGAACCGCCGGGGTGTAATGCCGATGCTGTCGGTATAGGTATTCATGGGCGGCACAGCCGGTATGTTGGTGAGTATCTGGGAGAATCCGGCCAGCAGGTTGGTGCTGGTGTAGAGGTTGTAGGCGCGCCCGTCCTCGCTGGCCCAGCGAATGACCAGTTGCCCGTCCGCGGTCGGCGGCGACGGAAAGGACTCGAACACCGGTTGGGTGATCGGCGATATTTCCGCCGTAACGCGCACTTCATCAATGCAGACGCCATAGCCATACTGGGCAACGCCCTGGAAGGCGATGTAGTAGTTTGTACTCGGATCCGGGAGACTGATGGTGCGTTTGGTCCAGGTATCGACACGCGAATTATACTGGGCTGCCAGCGTCCATTCTGCACCGGCGGATGGTTTGTAATAGATGCGTAATTCGTCCTGGTCTCGATACCAGTCCTCCATGTAATGCCAGAAAGTCAGGGTGGCATTATTGGTGCGCCCGGTGAAGTCAATGGGTGGCGTGACCAGTCGGGTGGACCCGTTTTCCCACAGGAAGATGGCGTTGTAGTTGCCGCGGTATGCGGCCGGCGGATGGTTTTCGGGAGAGCCGTTGACGGCCTCCCAGTTCCGGGTGCGATCAACATATTCCTGGGTCCAGCCTGCGGGCAGGGCGCCACCGTGCTCAAAATCCTCGGTTAAAATGCTGTCGCCCAGGGCGGGTGTCGTGAACGACATGTCGGCCCCGGTGGTTGCGCCATAGGCATTGCTGGCGCATAGGCGGAAGTGGTAGGTGGTTTCGGGGGAGAGGCCTGTGGCCGGGGCGTTGACCGTGACGGCGGAGGATCCCGATCCGGCCGATGTGTACGGGGTCGCGCTGCCGTATCCGGTGGTCTGGCCGTACTCGAACCAGTAGGTCGTGGCGGCGCTGTTCGGGTTGACGGTGCCGTTGAGGGTCGCGGCGTCGGAGGCCACCGGCGCCGCGGCCAGGGTGACGACGGAAGGGGCCTGCGGGCCGGATGTGGTGGTGAAGGTGCGGTCGACGCCGCGCGCGGAACCGGAGGCATTGGTGGCCACGATGCTGAAATGGTACAATGTGTTGTTGGCCAGGCCGCTGATTGTCGCCTGGACGCTTGTGTAGGCCGTTCCGCTGCCCGCGCTGGAAAAGGCTGTAGTTTGACCATAGTTGGTCGTGGCGCCGTATTCGAACCGGTAAGCGCTGGCTTGACCATTGGGGTTCACACGTCCGCGGAGCACCCCGTCTACGTCGCTCACATCGGTGGCGGGGTCGGTGATAACCGCAGGCGGGGACGCCGGGACCGCTGCCGTATGGAAGGTCAGGTCGCTGCCGTTACTGCGTCCGTAGGCATTGGTGGCCACACAACGGAAGTGGTAGGTGGTGTTGGGGGCCAGACCGTTGACGGTCCTGCTGACCGATGTGCCCGAACTGCCTGAGCCGACGCTGGAGGGCGCGGTGTTGTTGCCGTACGCCGTGGTGGTTCCGTATTCAAAAAAGGCATAGGAGTCGCTGCCCTGGGGATTGACGATACCGGCCAGCGTGGCGGCGTTGGTGGTGATGGAGGAAGCGGGCTCGGTCGAGGCGGTTGGCGCGACCCCGGGGGCATTGGTGTAGACCAGGTAGCAGACCGCGCATGCCACTGCGGCCGCGCGATAGGATATCCGCATGTAGCCGCTTTCGCCCCAGCTCGAGCCCCAACTATTACGCAAAATCCAGTACCCGTTGGCAGGATCGCCATTATCGTTCCAGCCCACCAGCGAAATGGCGTGGTCGGTTGTCGTATAGGCGCAAGGACTGCCGCTGCACCCGGTATTGGCGTCGTTGTAGATTCCTCCGCTGTACCCCTCGAACGCGGAGGTTACTTTGACCGCCGCGTCGACCACTCCGTAATTCATAATGGCGGTCTTGATCGCGTCGATATCATTGCAGGGCACCCGATGCCAGGAGGAAAAACTTACACGCGGGTCGCCCCAATGTGTACAGGAACCCGGATTGTTCTCGACATAGGGGAAGTTGGCCTCGTAGGTAATGCCCTCCACGGTCAGGGCCTGGAGTTCGTAGTAATCGTAGTCTGCGCCTTCACATCCGCTGAAATGACTGCTATAGGCGGGCAGGGTGGCCAGGCACCATATAATGAACGATTCCGAGAAATCCACGCAGCTTGCGTCCGTCCGTCCCATCGCCTTGTTGTAGGTTCCTTCCGCGGCGGCCGCGGCGCCGAAGGCATA
>RZZM01000276.1 GCA_009929845.1 Spartobacteria bacterium | reverse complement strand
AAGACTTTCATACATTTGCGGACTCCTTGATTCGCAACAAAGAATCCCAAATTATGAATCATCTCACCGCCTTATCCCACTGTGTCGGGTACTGTGATTTAGCTTTTTATGCAGCGAGAATCTCAATGAAACGAATTGGACTAATCTTCATGTTTATATGGATGCTCATAGGTGTCGGATTTCTCCTCCTTATGTTTGTTGAAGACTGGAAAAGCGCCCTCCTGTCAATCGGAGAAACATTTCTTCTCGTAGCACTGACAATGCTCACACTGTGGCTGTGCAGTAAGGCTTACGGTTGGGTGAAACAAAGCAAATTGGAAAAGACTAGGCATTAAAATGAAGAAGATATACGCAATAATTTTTCTCTTTTTTCTTACTTCAAACGCCCCGGCATTTGGAAACGATTTACCGCTAGGCAAATACAAAAGCCTAGACGGCAAAATTGAGCATAATTTTACGGCGACCGGCGACTACAAAGGGATTTTCAAAGGCTCCAAAGGCGTAGTAAATTACTTGGGGCTCCATAAAACGGGAGAAGGCATATGTTTTTTGGGAGGTGCGAAAGGGAATGTGATGCTGTATTACGACAATATGCAGTGCTGCCTCAGGTTCCAGAGCATATCAGATAAGCTGGCCGTTACCAGAATTGGAGATAGCCTCGGGTCTTCGTTTGCCCATGGAATTTGTGACAACCAGATCCTCATCGATGCAAACCAACCAAATTAAAAAAATCCGTCAAAAGTAGTTTTGCTCCCGCAATATCTCCCGCAATGCCCGCATTTCTTCGCCGCGCATTCCGTGCTTATAGGCGTTCCCTGTCGTTCAAATTTTCGCCAGATACTCCATCATAGGCGTTTTACAATAGGCAACGGTATCCGGGTCCGGTTCCTGATTGAATTTTTCGGCAATGCGCAGGAGACTGTTAACAACGTCATGCCGCATACTGCCGCTTACCCTTTCCATAGCTTTCGGCTCAATGCCTTCATCTTCCAGCAATTCATGCCATGCCTGCCGCAAGGCCAACATGTCGCACATGAACTCCATAGCAGGCTGGGAAATCGGGCGTCCGCCATCGAAATCTTTTTCCCGATCCCCAAGCCACGCCTCCATTAGAGATTTCAGGGCAAGCCCACGCAAATCACATTCAACGGACATGGCTAAATCCAATAGAGCCTCCATCCTGTCCACATAGGCGGAATCGTTCATCGTGTAATTTTTCTTGGGGCATGTCTTTACAAGCCGCCTTGCTTCGGCCTCATCCTCTCGCGAAAGTGCCTCTATGCTGGCAATCACTCGCTGCCGGTGCGTAAGATTTTCGTAAACAACAGGTTTGATATTCATAGTCTTTTCCTTCCTTAGACGCTTTGAACTTTTTGAAAAATTTCATCCATCCCTTTTCGGCACCGTTTAACGGCTTCCTCGTTAGGTTCGGGCAATGCCTCAAGCAAGGCATTTACTATCGGGTGCCTCACTTCAGAGGTGATTTTCTCCATCACAGCCGGATCGATTCCCATGTTTTCAAGGACCGCGCTCCATGCGGCTAAATCATCCGCCATCCGCTGCATGCAGGCTTCCGCCTTGTCTTCACAGTCCGGCATCACGTAAAGACAAAGGATGATTGATAAAGCGTGTCCGGTAAGGCCGTTTTCAATGGCTACGGCCTGCGCCATTAGGAATTGCAGCATGCCGGAATATTTGTAGTCTTCCTGCATATAGTGTTTCTTCGGACAAGTGCCGTGAAGCTTATCCAGTTCGCTGTCATCCTTGCGGGCTATTGCCTCGATTGCCGCCACTATGCGTTGGGCTGGGCTAAGGTTTTCGTAGATCGCGGGTTTAATGTTCATCGTTTTTGCTCCTTTAATGCGCGTTCGATTGCTTCCAGCCGTTCCTTGAGATTTTCCATCTCTTCGACTTTCGCCACGCTCGCAACGGCGGAAACAAGCTGCGCGGCGATATCAGGGGCCAGGTCTCCGCTTGCCGCCGCCGCCACGAATGCGCGGGCTGTGTCGGCCAGATTTTCGGGAGCCGGAATATCAAGAGTGACGGTCTGCGCCGCCGGTTTGACTGGCGGGCATATCCGGTCAAGGCAAAGCTTCAGGGCCTGAATATCGCCCTCCTTGGCCAGTTCAATGGCCTTGCGCGTCAGGGCTTCGGTTTCGCCCTCCAGCAATGTCATAACCGCTTGCGTTGCCCTGTGGCGCGTCCCCTTGGGCTTTCCGGCGGGGTTGCCGGAATGGCCTTTCCTGAACCGTGTATCCTGAATTACGCCTGAATTTTCAGGCTCCGGGTTTTTCATTTTCCGATCCTCTCCAGCCATCTTGTTTTGACATCTTCATAAGCCGCCGCTAATGCGGCCTGCCTGTCAGGGTAAAAATCATAAGCCTGATATTGCATAATCGCCGCCCGTTCCTCGATATCGTCTATAAACTCTTCAACAATGGAAAATTCACGGGCGACATGGGCAACATGGGCAACACTTCCCCGAAGCCCGCTGTTTTCCTTGGTTTCAAGCGTATCCGCATTTGTTGCCCGCTCCGTTTTCCCTTGGGCAACATGGGCAACATGCGCCCCGGCCCCGATTGTTGTTGCCTGTGTTGCCTGCCCGCTTTTCTCATGGGCAACATCAAGGGGCATGTCCGTAAGGCTTGGATTTCCTTGAGTCCGCCCGACTGTTGCCCGCGTTGCCTCTGTTGCCCCGCTTTCGGATATGCCTTCAGGGTTTCGAAAGTCCGCGAACCAGTCGGTTTCAAAATTCGCTGTTAAGCTCATTTTCTTCCCCTTCCTCTTCGAACAATACGGTTTGCGATATGACGTAACAGGACGTTGGTTTGCCGTATCCGGGGAGCCGCTCCATCCTCTGGAGCTTGCCGTTACTGCGGGTTTTCAGAATGCTTCTGTCCGCAAGTATCCGCGCGGCATAACCCGCATCTATCCCTTTACACACTTCGGACTTCCAGACTTCCGGCGTGAAGTAGTACTCAAGACCGTTTTCCCCCGGCTTCTTGAACCCAGCGCGGTTTATGACGGTTCTTTCTTCTCCGATGCTCTGCCAAGGCGAAAACCGGCTTTCCCCGTGAAGCTCGATGAATTGACGTATCTGCGATATGACAGCTTGCACTTCTGCCGGTTCGGTTCCGCCTCTGGCGTTTAGTACGTCCTTGAGACAGATCACCGCCGCGTTGCTGGCCTCTCCCGGTCGCCAAGGCAGTATCCCGAGAGCCGTTGCCAGTTCGCCGCCCGCCGCAATCAAGGCAAAGCGTCCTGTCATCCGGCGCACCTGTCCATCCGCGTCTTTCGGGCAGTTCTTTTTGACAAAGTCCTTTATGAAGCCCTCGACGGTGGAAACGGTCTTTTCCTTGTCCCCGGCAACCTGTTCAAGGAATCGCCGCGCGGCATGGCCGTAATATTTGCTGGCGGCAATCTTCAGGTGATCCGAGAACGCCGCCGCGCTCTCAAAGCCATGCAGTTCTTCGTACAGCCCCAATCCGGCCCCGGCATCGGCGGGAAGATCGATCACGCGCACTTGTTGACCGGCGGCAAGCTTGCGCCCGCGTCCGTCTTCGGCCAGCTTGTCGGAAAGGCTGATTTCACCGTTGGACAAAAACAGGACGCGCCAGTTTCGCGGCTTGCGCCATTCGCCTGTCTTCTGCGCCCGCACCTTGCCGGACTCGTTGGCAATCATATAAGCCGCGCTTCCCGCCGCCTTCGGGTCCACTTGCGAGAGTTCATCAAGGCAGAGCAGGGCGTCACTATGGGCAACGCAAACGCCTTCCAGTCCGTTGTCAGTGGCCCGCCATTGTTGAAGGTATCCAAGGCCCTTGTTGCCGTTGCCGCCCCAGACGGAACCGGCCACATGCAGGATTGTCGATTTACCGATACTGGAGCGACCCCGGAAATGAACGCCGCCGCTTTCGGCCCGTACAAGCCCGAGTAACGGAGCGGCGAACGCCGCCGATAGCGCAAGGGCAAGACGGCTGTTGCCTGCGCCATACCTTGCTATGCGTTCCTGCCATTCCTCAAACGTGCCGCGCGTCCGGTAATTGTGATCGAAGCCGGAAGCACTCTGAAGCACGACGATCCTCTCAGATTTCCCGATTACGGCATCCGGCATGACAAAAACGCCGTCATGCCAGCCGGTACGGGGAACGCACAATGCCCGCTTGTTCGTCGCGGCCTTGCAGAGATATTCATAAAGGGCGTCCCGCGTGAACTTGTCCGGCGATTCCAATTCAAGCCCGAGATTGAACAGATAGCTCCGAAGCTCCTTTCCATCAGGAGAGGCGAACATATCCATTGATATGGCGCGGACATGAGAGACGCCGTCCCGGTTCGTCACCTTGACCAGTCGCCCCCATTCCTCGGAATCTCCGTTACTGGTAACGGCCAGAACGTCGAGCGGTCCGCATATCTTGATCCATTCGGAATGAATGTCACCGGTCTTTCTGTCTTCCGTCACCTTGACCTTGTAAACGCCATCCTTCCGGCACTCGAAATTCTTTGGCCCGCCCGGTTCCGGCGGTTCCGCGTCCTTCAGAAGTCCGGCCAGTATTTCCACCGTCCAGCCCTCGGGCAGGGCGTCCGCAACGTCCCATTTCTCGGAAATTTCCTCCGGCACATTGACGACAAGAACAGACCTGGCCCCGGCTTCGTTCGCCAGCTTCGCCACTGCCCGCGCGTATTGCCTGCCGCTATCGTCGTGATCCGGCCAGATGGTGACGGCGCGGCCCGCCAGAGGCTTCCAGTCCGCCTTATCCGGGGATTTGGAGCCGTTCGGACTAGTTACAGCCACGTAATCCGCAAAGAGCTTGCTGGCCGCGTCAGTCGCCTTTTCGCCCTCGCAGACAATAACCGGTGCGTCAGATTTTGCGGCCAGCCGGTCCAGTCCATACAGCGGCCTTGGCGCGTCCAGCCCTTTCCATGCCCAGCGGCGGGAGCCGTCCTTGTACTGGCGATAAGATAATGGCCGGTCTTCCTTTTTGCCGTCAGAGCCGATAAATCGGCACACTCTGAAAAGCAAACGCCTCTCTGCATCATTGTAATCCCAAACTCTTAACGGCACGCCCAGCCTGTGAGCAGGAACGTCAAGGGTGACATTGGCAGGAACCGGAACGATTGGCGTTCCCGCGTCCCTGTCCGTTGGCTTTGCGGTTTCCGCCTGCGCCAGATCGTCAGACGTAAGCGGTTCAAACATTTGTTCAGCATTCAAACTCATTCGCGTATCCCCAGCATTTGTGCCAGCAAACGCGCGGCCTCGATTTGACGTTGGCCAGAGAGATAGGCGGCGAGACTGACAACGTCCCCGCCTTCCGCTCCGTCTACGGCGAAATCGGCCCATTTGCCTGTACGCACGTTGATCTTGAAGGAACCGGGGCGAGAATCCGCCCGGGTCGGGTTTCTGGCAACGTATTCATGTCCCTCGCACCTGCCGCCCGGAAGCCAGCGAGACAAAAGGGCAGGGAGTGCCTGCAATGCGGCGGCGTTCACGCGGTCAAAATTCATCGTGAACGCCTCCGCTCATGGCATAGGTCCGGCATTTTTTTTCAATGCGGGCCAGTACGCGCCGTTGTTTTTCAGTAAGCCGACTGCGGCCAGCGACTGAACGCAAAAACTCCAACTCCCAGTCTGTAAGCGGCTCCGGCCATTTCAAGCACTCATAAGCAATGTCGCTTGTATAGTGAGGCTCATCCCAGACGCGGCGGGGTTCCGGTCGCGCGGCGATAGAAAAAAGCGCCTTCTCCCAAGTCAGACCTCGCTCTTTAAGGAGTTTATCGGCCATCGCCGCCGCGTTCGCCCTCTCGCCGTCGAAGCTCGAAGAGAACATTCCGCACAATCGGACAAGGCGGGTCAGGTCTTTTTCAGGTAGCGCAACGGTATCCATCGTGCGCCTCCCGCAATTTCAAAAGTTGAAATTCGTGCGGGATAGCCTTAATATCAAACTTATCCCGCCCGCCAATTTTGGGATTTGAGACGCTGCCGGTTTGCCCCCGTGCGGCGTTTCGCGTTTTGGGAGGTGTCATGCCCGCACCTCATTGTATTCAGAAGTAGAGGAATATTTACGGCTGTTCATCCACGCCGACACATCCTCCATGTCATAGAGGATTTTTCCGCCGCAACGGATGAAGGGAACGCCGCCGCCTCTTATGCGGTCGCGCTGCCAGCTTTTAACGCTTCGGCCCGTAAGCTCCGCAAGCTGCTGTTCTGTGAGATATTTGACATTCATCGCTTATCGCTCCTTGGTAAAATTGCCGTGGCCGTAGCAGAACTACGAAACCATGCTTAATCTTACGCATGAGCGATAAGTAATTGATAATCTTAATTATTCTGGCACAGATTAAAGTTGCCAGAATACGTGCCAGAATGTTTTGCCAGAATTCACGCGGCTTCTTTTTGCTTGTTATAAAAGGCTTTTAGGTCATCAATGTTTTTCTGACTTTTCCGGGTTTTGCCAAAATCTTTTAGGTAAGCCGTAGCTTCCTTTCGTACTTTTCTGAAGGCTTCACGGTTAAAAACAAGATTCGAGGATTTCATTAAGTCTTCTATAATTGGCTGCTCTGAGTTTTGATCCCTTGAAGGC
>RZZM01000707.1 GCA_009929845.1 Spartobacteria bacterium | reverse complement strand
TGTGAGTAGCCAGCGGTTTCTAGGCGTCCGAGAGATCGAGGCGGGTGTTGATGCGGTCCACGTTGAGGCTCAGTTCGGCCATCAATTGATCGCGGCGAATGCTGTCGCCCTGCAAGCTGTGCAACTGCTTGCGCAACGAGATCATCTCGGACTCGATATTGCTGATCCGGCCGAGAATTTTCCTTTGACCGTTTTGCAGGTCTTTCAGGATTTCAAGCATTAATTCGTTCGTTGCTTCCGGCATCCGTGCTTCTCCATACTCCACCATTATCATACAGCGATATAGAAGAAACAGTAAAAAAGCGAAGCACGGACTGACCCCATTATAAAAAGCGGACGTGCGCGTCCTCGATCACGTCATCGTCGGGGAGGGAACGCCCTGCTCGTTCGCCGAGCGAGGTTTGATGTAATTGCAAGAAGAAGAGGCACCTGAGCCAAGGGGTTGTTATTAAAACAATCGCTTTTGAGCGTGTTTTCCATTAGTCTGAAAATAGAGGGAGAGCAGGGAAATGCCGGACGTGACCAATGAGCTTATGTACGAAATCCTGAAAGAAGTGCGCAACAACCAAAACGACATGAAGGCGCAGCTTCACGGCATTCGCGAGGAAATCTCGGCGCTTCGAACGCATATGGCCGGATTCCAGACGGACATCAGCAATCTTTATGCGGGACAGGTCGCCATCGGCAAAGACATTTCCCGGATGCAGACACGCCTCAACCTCACAGAAGAAAAGCAGTAGCCAGGCGCATGGCTTCGCGGACGCAGGAAGTTGGACCGGAGCACCTATCCGGCTCCGGTCCTGACTCCGCTACCACCACGCGTCATAGTAGACGGTGAGTCCTCGCGCGAGGGCCTCCCTGGCCCTGGTGATGAAGGCGAGGTCGTCCTCGGTCTCGCTGCCGTCGGAGGCCCCGAAAAAGAAACCCTCCGTATGGGGAAGGCTCCCGGCCTGCACGTCGGCTTCGAGGCGGTCCAGGTCCTTCGCCGTCAGCAGAACGGGCACGCAGTTGAAGGTCTCGTCGGTGCCGCCTTTGCGGACGTAGAGCCGCTGCATCCACCCATGCAGGTCCGGATGCTTGCGCCAGTAGAACATCCGGTGCGCAACCTTGACTTCGAAATCAACCGGCCTGGACGGCTTCTCTGCGGTCACATACGCATACATATCGAGTCCCATCTTGTTTCTCCTTCCGTTGGTTGGTGATCGTCCCGAAGGACGCGGGTCCAAAGGGCGGCGAGACCAGGCCGCAGGCGTCATGGGCCAACCCGGCCCCGCGAAGCGCAGCACAGCGGGGGTGGTGCGGGCAGGCCCTTGACGACAAGGCGCGCGCCGCCAG
>RZZM01000275.1 GCA_009929845.1 Spartobacteria bacterium | reverse complement strand
GATTTTCTGCAGGGCCCTGTCCGCGGACTCCGGATGGCGGTGGAGCAGGTCGGTGACCACGTCCCGCACCTCAAGCACCAGTTGCGAACGGATTTCGGTGTTGCCCAGTTTGTTCTTGGTCTGCGACTCGAAAACCGGGTCCTGCAAGCGGATGGCAATGGCGCCGACGATTCCGTCGCGCACATCCTCGCCCGAGTATTTCTTTTTGGCGAATTCATTGATGGCCTTGAGCAGCCCCTCGCGGAACGCGCTCAGATGCGTGCCGCCATCCGTGGTATACTGTCCATTTACAAACGAGAAATAGGTTTCGCTGTACCGTGGCGTATGTGTCAGGGCGATTTCAAGGGTCTTGCCCTTGAAGTGGAGCGGGGGATACAGGGCTTCGTCCTCGACATCCTCCATGACCAGGTCCAGCAAGCCGTCGGTGGAAACAAAGCGTTCGCCGTTGTAATTGATCTCCAGTTCCGCATTCAGGTAGGTATACAGCCGGATGCGTTTAGTGACGTGGTCCTCGTTGAACGCCACCGCGCCGAAAATCTCCTCGTCCGGTTCAAAGACGATCAGTGTGCCGTCGGGTTCATTTGCGGCCTTGCCGGAACGTTCCTTGTCCAGCACGCCCTGCCGGAAATCCGCCTGGGCAAACTTGCCCTCCCGGAAGCTCTGCACGGTGAATCGGTCGGAAAGCGCGTTGACGGCCTTGGTGCCGACCCCGTTGAGCCCGACACTGAACTGGAAGACTTCGTCGTTGTATTTAGCGCCCGTGTTGATCCGTGAGACACACTCGACAATCTTGCCCAGGGGGATACCCCGCCCATAGTCCCGAATACGTACCTGGTGCCCGTTGATCTCGATATCCACCTTTTTTCCGTATCCCATGATGTATTCATCAATGGCGTTATCGATGACCTCCTTGAGCAGGATGTAGATACCATCATCATAATGCGTGCCGTCGCCGACCCGCCCAATGTACATGCCGGTACGCTTGCGGATATGCTCCAGGGATGAAAGTGTCTTGATTTTACTTTCGTCATAATTATGTTGTTCTGATTTCATATATGCGAAACCTATTGTTTGTAAGCGGGTTATGCAGACGGACGGGACATCGCCGACTGGTGCGTTACAGGTGTGCTATAAAAGCCGCCGCCGTTGCGATAGTCAAGCCTGCGTTTTATCGAGCAGGCGCTCAATTTCGCGGACGTTGAGCGACAGCGGGGTCAATTCGGTCACGAAAAGGTGGCTCCCGAAGCGTTCCATCAGGGTCACCGGGCCTTGCAGCGGTTCGACGAGCCTGTGTTTAATATTGCTCAGTCGGACGACCGAGCCCGTGTTGGCATGGCGAACCACATTGACCTTGGGGTTGGCTGTTTCGGTCGGCGTGGCGCCCACGTCATCCAACTGCTGAAGCAACCGGTCGGCGTGTTCATTGAGTTTGGTCAGTTCTTTTTGAAGCTGCCTGATCCGTGTACGAAGGGTCTCCGGCATATCCCCGGCGTTTCCGTCATCGTGGTCTTTTTCGGACTGGGGCCCGAGCATGATATTGACCTGCTCCATTTTCATTTGCGTGTTTTCCAGGTCGTCCTGGAGCTGTTCGACCCGGTCCAGGTAGTGGTAATCAATGCCGGCGATCACTTCAGTTTCCATGCCGTGTCGGGTGCCCAGTTGACCAACCTGAACACCGCCCAGCGCGACGCAGCAACCGCCTGTGAGGGTTCCTTCGACCTCCACCGCCCCCATGCACTTGACGACCGAGCGGATAATTTCATTTTGCACCTGGATGGTTCTGTTACAGATGACGGTGGCGTCGCTCAGGTATTTGGCCTGCAGATTTCCGCCGCACTGGATATGCCCGCCTGCCGCGCTGTCGTGGCCTGTCATGCCGGTGATGGTGATGTCGCCATCCGACTGCAGGGTGCAGGCCCCGGCGTTGCCCTCCACCGTCAGGCTTTTTCGTCCGCGCACGCTGAATCCGTCCATCACGTCGCCGCGCACAATCACATGACCGATGAAATCGATGTTACCCACATCAAAATCCACATGGCGCGGGATTTCAAAGCGATCAGACACTGAAATACGCCGGTCTTCCCGGATAACGCGCCCGTCCACCAGGGCGGTGAAGGTCAGGCCGTCGGCACTGCGCTCGACATTCGGGCCGCATTCTATTGTAAAATCATTTACCGGTTCAGCGGGCAGCGTCTTCCCGGTCACGGTAAAGCCATCTTCCCCCGGTACCGCCGGATGCCAGACAGCAATGGGTGTGCCTGCGGCCACATTTTCAAACAACCCGGCATTCTTGAAATCCACATTGCCTTCCCGGTCCTCCGCATAGTGCCGCTTTTCGGTCGTGGGCCGGACCCGCAATTCCAGGGCCGCGTCGCGTCCCGGAACGGGCAATTTCCCCCGCGCCACGAGTACATCATCCCGTTTCCCCTGTGCCGCGTCGCGGCAGAATATATCCAGGTCCAGTTCGAGAAGATGCCGGATGCCCTGCTCGCGCAACACATCCAGCACATCCTCTTTTTTGACAAAAACACCCCGTTTCAGGGGGCGGATGCTCAACCGGCACTCGGTTTGGCGTTCGCATAACGCGACGCAAAGCTCGTACCCGGTCGTTTGCACCGTGGTCAATATTTCAACATCTTCACTCATCCTCGTCGAAGATATCCAAGTCGTTCACATCCAAAAACCCATTACTGGCCACGGCGTCCGCCAAGAGGTCAAAGAAGACACCCGCTGATTGACAGAGGTTCCTGAGAATCTCGCTCTGCTCGCGCCTTTGGGCCAGGTCTTTTGTTTTCGCCATTTCGTCCAGGATACGCTTGGCTTCGGTCAATGTTGGTGCAAGGATGTCTTCTGGGTCTACCATGTTGTCATTATCGTTTTTATCCATTGGTTCTCCTTGTGTTCTGTTTTTCTTCCGTATTCGGGATCGATTTATATGCTCAATTATTAAAATCCATGTGCAGGTTACTACAAGCGCCATAGACTCGGCAAAAGAAATAATGGAAGAAAACGGCGACAGGTAAGCAAAACACTTTAATAACAGTTTTTTTAGACAGGATTTGCAGGATTAACAGGATAAAGAAGATTTCAAACCTGTTCATCCCCTTTCCATCCTTGGCTGCCGGGGCAGCTTACAAAGAACCGAGCGCCAACCGAACCTGAAATGTCAATTGGCATGGCCTACTTGGACATGGTCGTCCAAATCCTCAAACCGCATACGGTAGTTGCCGTGGGCCGGGTTGCTACTGGGCTACTATGCGGGCGATATCCTTCATTGGGGTTCCAGGCATTCTTTCAATTTCATGGAAATTGAGCGTTTTGGCACTATACATGCTGTTCACAGGGGGGTGTTGTTGAATTTTGTGTTTGAATGGCGTCAGATGAAGGAGGTATGTGATGTTGAAGGCCGCTACATGGTTGTGTCTGGCGGGATGGATGGCCGGGGTGGCGACGGGGTGGGGCGCAGTGCGCTATGTCGCGCCTTCGGGCGGTCATGTATCACCGTTTGTTTCGTGGGGGACGGCGGCGACGACGATCCAGGCGGCGGTGGACGCGGCGGTCTCGGGGGATACGATTCTGGTCAGCAACGGGGTGTACGATACGGGGGGACGGGTTATTTCGGGGAGTTTGACCAATCGCGTGGCGATCAATAAGGCGGTTACGGTGCGCAGCGTGAATGGGCCGGAGGTGACATGTATCGAGGGGCGGGCCTGTCCGACGGGCACGGTGGGGTACGGGGACGCTGCCGTGCGGTGTGTGTATCTGGCGAATAATGCGGTGCTGGACGGGTTTACCTTGAGTAACGGGCATACGCTGGCGAAGGGGTCGTACCCGGACGATCAGAATTCGGGGGGTGGGGTGTATGCCGCGTATGCGTCGCCACCCAACGCGGTGGTGTCGAATTGCGTGATCACGGGATGCTCGGCGTATATGGCTGGCGGGGGGATCAGCGGGGGAAAGATAGTGGCCTCGGTAGTGATGTATAACGTTGCGGAAGAGGCGGGCGGCGGCGCGGAAGAGTGTCATTTATACAATTGTATTCTGCATCACAACCTGGCCTATGGCGGGGGCGGGGCGGCGTATTCGATGCTGTATAATTGCACGGTGACGGATAATGTGGGCACAAACCGGGGCGGCGGGGTCTCCTATTCCACCTGCTACAACAGCATCATGTATTACAATACCTCGGCCTATGGCGCGAATTATTATTACTGGAGCTATACGAATTGCTGCACCACGCCGGAGCCTTCGCGTGGTAATAATATCGCGGATGAACCGCTTTTTGTCGACCGGGCAAACGGGGATTACCGCCTGATGAGCAATTCGCCGTGTATCAATGCCGGGTTGGGCCAGGCGTGGATGGCGGGGGCGGGGGATTTGGACGGGCTGCCACGGGTGGTGGGGATGTCGGTGGACATCGGCGCGTACGAGTATCAGTCGCTGACCGACCTGCTGTCGGTCGAAATTCAGGCGTCGCATTCACAAGCGGTAGTGGGGGTGGCGGTTCCCTTTACGGGGGTTGTGTCCGGCAATGAACAGGGGTATGTGTGGCGCATGGGCGATGGGCATACGCATTACAATGTGGGGGATGTTTCCAATGTGTATGCGGCGGCGGGGTCCTACGAAGTGACCTTGACGGCCTCAAATTTGGCGGGGGCGGTGACGGCGACAGTGACGGTGGAGATCGTCGCGGCGGGCTACAGTTATTATGTGGCGCCTTCCGGGGATGACGCGGCAGCGGGTACGGCCTGGACCAACGCCAAGGCGACTCTTCAGGCGGGCGTGGACGCCGCCGGGCTCGGGTGCGTGGTCTGGGTCTCGAACGGGTTGTACAACACGGGCGGTCGGGTGTGCGGCGCGGGGCTCACCAATCGGGTGACGATTGATAAACGACTAATGGTGCGCAGTGTAAACGGGCCGGACGCAACGTGCATTGCGGGCGCGGCGGACCCGCTCACTTCCTCAAATGGAGATGCCGCGGTGCGCTGTGTGTACCTGGCGGATGAGGTGGTGCTGGACGGGTTCACGCTTTCAAACGGATACACGCGAATGACCGGCGACGGCAACCTCGATCAGAGCGGGGGCGGGGCGTATTGTTTTTCGACCTCCGCGCTGATTACCAACTGTGTCTTTACACACAATAGCGCCCAGCGCAACGCCGGCGCCTGCTGCCGGGGCACGCTGGACCATTGTTGGCTGACCGATAACCGGGCGGTGTCCTACGGCGGCGGAACCTATGTGAGTGTGCACCGCTATTGCCTGATCGAAAACAACATGGCCCGGGACGGCGCGGGCATCGCCAACGGTCCGGCGTACAATTGCGTCATTCGCGGAAACATCGCCGAGCGCAATGGCGGCGGTTTATATGCGAGTTCCGCGCACGCGCATAACTGCACCGTGGTGGGCAACACGGCGGGGGACAAGGGGGGCGGCGCGTATCGCATCAATGCCGAAAATTGCATCCTGTATTACAATCAGGCCGCCTCGTCCGACAATTTCTATGAAGGCAACTTTACCAACAGTTGCGCCTGGCCAGCGGCGGCAGGGTTGAACAACATCACCAATGCGCCCCTGCTGGTGAGCATGGCCGACGCGCGGTTGCTGCCGGATTCGCCTTGTATCGACCGGGGGATGAACGAAGGCTGGATGGCCGGGTTGCCGGACTGGTACGGCCACGACCGCATTGTCAATGGCGTGGTGGACATCGGCGCGGCGGAGTTTTTCGGATCGTCCGCGTTGACGGGGGCCCTCAGCGCGGTGATCTGTGCGGGATATACCCAGGCGCCCGTGGGGATTTCGGTTCCGTTTGTCGCGGAGATCGAGGGCGCCGCACAGGGGTATATTTGGTCTATGGGCGACGGCACGGCGATTACGAATGAATGCGCGTTTGCGCATGCCTATGGCGCGCCCGGTTACCTGGATGTGACCCTGACCGTCTCCAATCTTACAGACCGGATCACCGTGACCCAGCAGGTGGCGATCCTGCTGGAGGATTGCGATTACTATGTGCGCCCTGATGGGGATGACGGGGCGGATGGAACGACCTGGGCAACGGCCAAGGCCACGATCCAGGCGGCGGTGGATACGGCGGATATGGGCTGTGTAATCTGGGTCAGCAATGGACTTTACGCCGCGGGGGGCGTTGCCCTGCATGCGGGCTTGACCAACCGGGTGACGGTGGACCGGCTCGTGACGGTGCGTAGTGTCAACGGACCCGCCGTGACCACGATTGCCGGTCAGGAATGCGCCACAAACGGCGCGTGTGGCGATGGCGCGGTGCGGTGCGTGTACCTGGCCGACGGGGCGGCCCTGATCGGTTTTACGCTGACCAACGGGCATACGCTTGCCCTCGGGACGGAGCAGCGACAAGGGGGCGGGGTCTGGTGCGCCGGATCGGGGGCGGTGATCTCGAATTGTGTGATCAGCGGTTGTCGCGCCGCCGACTACGGGGGCGGGTGCCGGGGCGGCGCCCTGTATGACACCCTGCTGCGGGGAAACCGCGCCCGGTATGGCGGCGGAGTCAGTGAGGCCGTTCTATATGCCTGCGTCATCTCCAACAATATGGCCTCGCGCGGCGGGGG
>RZZM01000706.1 GCA_009929845.1 Spartobacteria bacterium | reverse complement strand
GGTCGGACCAGATATCACGGGTCTCTTTTCGCAGTCAAATTTTGGCATTGTCACACGGGCTGTCGTCAGGCTGCTGCCCGAAACAGAAATGCACGCCGCGATTGTCTGCCGGCTGGATGAGGACGACCAATTCCCTTCTTTTATTGACGCGCTGGCCGGGTTGCGGCGGGACGGGGTCGTGCGGTCGGCAGCGCATATTGTGAACCGGGAACGTTCACGCATCTCGGTATGTCCGATGTTGTATGAGTACCTGGTCGGGCAGGGGATGGCCCCCGCAAGGGCCGAGCAAGAAGCGGAAGAGATATTCCGCATGGAGAGTCCGGGTGAGTGGGGGGTGGTCATTCCCTTGCGCACAAGCCGAAAAGGGATTTTACCTGTATGCGCTGAAGTGCACAAACGCTTAAAAGGACTGGCGCGGGTTCAATTAGTTACGGACCGTCTTATGAGTGTCGGGTCGGTTGTCACGCGCCTTCTGGGTGTTCTCCCATCCATGCGGCGAAAGCACGCCATGCTGGCAGCCATCCGGCCGTTCTATGGCATGACAAAGGGCATTCCGACGGATGCCGCATTGGCCAGTGTCGCCTGGCCGATACAGCCCGGCGCCCCTGTTCATTCCGGTGCTCTGGATCGGGGAAATGCCGGTTTGCTCTACTGTCTTCCCGTGATTCCGATGGAGGGCCAGAGCGCCGTCAAGTTGAAGGAGCTGGTTCACGAGGTGTTCGATGAATATTCGTTTACTCCCTATATCTCCATGAACATGATGAGCGCGCAAGCATTGGAATGTGTCATCAACCTGGCCTTTGATAAACGCCTTCCGGGGGAGATGCAGCGGGCGGATGACTGTATCCACCGACTCTTTGAGGCCTGCATACGGAATGGTTTTATTCCTTACCGCGCCCATATCAACCATATGGGATTGTTGTACAGTGACGAAAATGACACCTTCTGGCAGACCATCCGGGAGATCAAGGCGCTTTTCGATCCCGCGGGCATCATCGCCCCCGGACGTTACCAAGCCCCCTCCTGACCATCCGCCCTCCGCTCTGCGCCCTCGCGTCTCTGCGTTCATTCTTTTTTTTTAAACGCAGAGGCGCAGAGACGCGGAGGCGAATATTTGTGTTTTTGTTTTCAAATTGGCAGACAATTTAAACAAACTTGCATTCCTTCCCTTCTTTATCTCTGCGCCTCCGCGTCTCTGCGTTCATTCCCTTTTTTTAAACGCAGTCGCAGCGTCTCCCTCATCGAATCCATTAACCACACGGCGAAGCCCGTCTTTTATATATCGTTGCCCAAAGTTTAGAACCAACTCGACCTTCCGCTCAGACAACCTCAAGTACGTTAAT
>RZZM01000274.1 GCA_009929845.1 Spartobacteria bacterium | reverse complement strand
ATGGCGTCGCCATTGACGTCGGTGGCAAAGACGTTGAACTCGAGGGCGTTGCTCTGAACAATGCTGACCGGGGCGAGCGGATAGATGGCGGGCGGTTGCTGCTCGTCGCCCGAACTCGGATACATACGCTGCAGGGCGTTGAGGCTGCCTCGTGAAGCCGTGCCGACCTGCCAGGAGAAGTCGCTGTAGACCGTCCCCAGGCCGGTGAGCTGCAGCGAGCAGTCGGTTTCACCGCCGGTTTCGCTGCCGATGTTTTCGGAGGTTTCTTCGATGGCGGGGCCGTCGATGGCGACGACGATGCCTTCGTAACTGAGGAACTGCACAAGGTTGGTGCCGTCCATGACCAGCGCGATGGCTTCATCCTCATTCTGGAGGCCGGCGATCGGTATCCAGACCGCGCCGAAGCCGGCGGTTTCATCGGGCAGGTAGCCATCGAGTTCGATGGTTTTGCTGAGGGTTCCGTCGGCGCCGTTGTAGATGGCCAGCGCATAAAAGCTGAGGTCCATGCCGGCGTTTCCGGCGATCTCGATGCCTTCATTGACATCGGTTCCGGCGTTGTCGTAGTGCAGTTCATTGATCCAGATCGTCCCGTCGACCAGCACCTTGATCGTGACGGCGCGCGATTCCGTGCCGTCGGAGTCGGTGGCGCTGAAGTTGCACTGGTACACGCCCGCGGTGGCGGGGTTGGGCCAGGAGAAGGCGCCGTGCTCATTGGTGGAGGCAAAGGTGGCGCCGGTGGGCAGGTTTTGCGCGGCGAGGGTGACGGTGTCGCCATCGGTGGGCTTGGCGTAGACGGCAAACTGAAGGTTGTGCCCGACAACCACGCGCTGTTCGGGAATGGCGGCCAGCGAAGGCGGGGTGCGCCCCTGGCTGAAGGATTTCATGACGGCCATGTGGGCATTGCCCTCGACGGCGGAGTCGTTGGTGAGGGCCGGGGGCGGGATGTTGGTCCAGAGGCGGGTGTCGAAGACCAGCCCATTGTCGAAGTTGAGGCCCTGGAGGGTGGTGATGTAATGGTTGGCGTCGAGGTTGGGACTGGGCAGCACGTAATCGAATGTATATTCGCGGTTGCGGCTGGTGGTGGTGTCGCCGAACTGGTCAGCCGGTTTGTGGGCATCGCTGACGATATTGGTAAGCACGGCAAGGCACGGTTCGCTTCGGTCAGCGGTGTTAAGGTCGCCGGCAATGACGAGATAGTCGTTGGAAGAAAACCCGGCCTGGGCAATATAGTTGGTGAGGGCGCGGGCTTCTTCGGCGCGGTCCTCTTCGGTGCCGGAATAGTAGAGGTGCAGGCTGACCACATGCAGGTCGCGGTCGCCGGGGATGTCGATCGTGGCCCAGGCGAAATCGCGGTTGGCGGTGATGGGGTCGGACCATTCGCCGGCGTCCTTGATGGGCCAGCGGCTGATGATGGCGTTGGGCTGGGGGAAGTACGCGCTTGATTGCGGTTCGATGTAGAAATCGTATTCCTCGCCGAAGAACAGGTCGACAAACGCGCGCATGGAATCATTAGTTATGACGCATTCCTGAAGTCCGATGATGTCGGGCTTGAGGGCCTGGAGAATGCGCCAGGCGGGGTCCTGGTAGACGGAGGGATACCCGTTGACCAGGTTGGCGGCCATGATGGTGATGGTTTCATTGTCGCGGATGGAGAGGATGTGTTCATCCGGGGCGACGATGTTGGCGCCGGTGGCGGAATCAAGGGTGAGGACGATGGTTTCGAGACCCTCCATGCTGTCGTCGTCGGTGATAACCACCGGAATATACTGTTCGGTGGCGCTGGAGGTGGTAAAGACCAGTGTCGTTGAAGAAAGAACGAAGTCAACGCCCTGCGAGGCGGTGCCGTCGCCGAGGGCCACATTCACCGTGGCATTGGCTGCGCGTGAAAGGGCTACCGCGACAAGCTGGGTGCCTACGTCCTCATTGACAAAGTTCTCGGCGAGGGTGAAAGACACATCCGGCGCGCCGGCGACGGTGATGGTGATTTCATCCATGGAGGCGCCGTCCTTGTCGACCGCGTAAAACTGCATGGTATAGACGCCGATGGGCGCCGCGTTGGTCCACCGGAAAACGCCGTGCTCGTTGGTGGAGGAAAAGATGGCGCTGGCGGGGGCGTTGCTTACGGAGAGGGTGACGGTATCACCGTCGGTAGGGGTGGCTTCAACATCGAATTGAATGGAGTCGTTAAGGGTTACCGTACGGTTTGGCAGGGCCTGTAATACGGGCGGCACCGGGACGGCGGTCCCGTTGTAATAGAAGATTTCGATGAACTCGTTGAAGAAGAACGAGGCATCGGAATATTCGCTGATCACCAGGGCGCTTGCCCCGGAACCGCCGCCGCCAGACCCGGGATTCGCGGCGTCGGCGCTAACCACATGCCAGTTGGCGGCGCTATCGGCCGCGGTGGAGGCATCCAGGCGCTGTATGGAGTTGTCTCGTGCTTCAAGGGTTGACGGTGTCAGTCCGTCGATTAGGGTTGACGAGGCATCAAGCAGGGAGAACTGCTCGCCGCCGTCGATGCGCGGAAAGGCGTTGGCGGCATTGAGATAGACCACGTTGGTGGCGAGGGTGACGCCCCAGAAGGCTTCAAAATCGGCCTGGGTGCTGTTACGGCCGATGACCACATAGCCATTGGGTTCGATGACCGTGCCTTCGGGGATGGTGTAGGACTGGGTGCGGTTGAATTGGCGTACGTTATAGCCCGAGATATCAAGGCCCTGGGCGTGACACGCTGTCATCAATCCGAATGTAAATACGAAAACGGCGCATAGCAATATTCTTCTTTCCACTGTTCACTCCAACACACACATGGGGCGGGATAATCCGCGGATTAAAGAATCTACTTACCCGTATGCCGTCAGAATGTTAAACAGTATTGTCAAACAAACAAAAGCACGTTTTTTGGGAGGTTGTTGCTTGCGCCGTTCAATCCGAACCCGAACTGTCCGAAGGCCGCTTGATCTTCTTCTTGACGGATCAGTCCTTGATCGCCTGCGTTTGCACCATGAAACCGGACGAGGTGATCGGCGGGGTAACGTATCGGTTGCTGTACAGCGAACAGGAACGGATTAACTGGTCGCCCCTGGTTGCCGCCTTGGTGTCGCGGGCCTCGCATCGCGGAAAAAACGTGGTGGTGATTCCCTTGCCCAGCCCCGCGAGCAGCCTCCGGCCTGATTGGCGAGAAAAGAGTGCGATTACGATCAGCGAAAAACCCACAACCTACAACCTAATCACCTAATCCCGGTATTCGCGCATGACGCGGAGGAATTCACCCACGCCCCAGGCTTGCGCGATGCAGCCGCGCGGGTTGTGCGGGGGATCGCCGTCGAATATTTCGGAAATGGAACCGATGCCCGCTTCCGCGAGGTGGCGGGTCAAACCGTTGATGAGCGCATGGCTTTTGGAGGCGGCTTCAGCTTTTTCATAGGTTTTGTACAGGGCGGAAATGTAGGGTCCAGCCAGCCAGCTCCAGACGGCGCCCTGGTGGTAGGCGCCGTCGCGCGAAACCTGATCGCCCCCATACCATCCATGATACTGTTCGCTGTCAGGCGCTGCGCTGCGCAACCCGACCGGGGTCGCCAGTTTTTCCTCGATCACGCGCAGGATGTGTAGATTCTTGTCTTTTTCGAGCAACGGGTGGGGGAGACTGATGGCAAATACCTGGTTGGGGCGGATGGTGGGGTCCTTGCGTTTGCCGTCGATGCAGTCAAACAGGCATTGTTGTTCCGGATTCCAGAATTCGCGGGCAAAGGCTTCCTTCACGCGCTCGGCCATGCGGCGGAAAATAGCGCAGGCCTCCGGCTCGCATGTTTCCGCAAATTCCGTCATGATCATCAGTACATTGTACCACAGGGCATTGATTTCCACGGCCTTGCCCTGACGCGGGGTCACCACCCAGTCCCCGACTTTCGCGTCCATCCACGTCAATTGGGTTCCCGGTTCGCCACCGGCCAGCAGTTCGTCTTCGCATACATGGATTCCGTAGCGGGTGCCATGCTTATGCCATTCGATGCTATCCCTGAGTTTTGGAAACCAGGCGCGAAGCGCATCAATATCGTTGGTGTGCCGCACATAGTCGTAGATGGCCACAAACATCCACAGGGTGGCGTCGATGGTGTTGTATTCCGGCGACGCGCCGGCATCGGGGAAGCGGTTGGGGATCATGCCCTCGCTGATGTAGTCCGCAAACGCCTGGATGATCCGTTTGGCGGTGTCCGTCCGTCCGGTGGCCAGACAGAGTCCGGGCAGGGCGATCATGGTGTCGCGGCCCCAGTCGGTGAACCAGTGGTAGCCGGCCACGATGGTCTGCAGGTTTTCCCCGCGGGCGACAATGAACTGATCGGCGGCGAGGACCAGCGTCGCATCCAGCGAATCGGCACAATCCGCGATCAGCGCCTTGCGGCGGACCTCCTCCGCTTCAAAGAGCGCCCGGGCATCGGCATCCGGCAGGGGTGTGCCCGAGAGGACAATACCCAGTTGGTCGCCCTCGTTCAGTTCCATGGCGAGTACGCCGCACCGGTACAAGTCTTCCATATCACCCAGTCCGCGATAGGTCTCGACCCGGTGTTTTATGCCCCGTATCCAGGCAGGCTTTTTGGTAAACGCCATACCGGGCGCATAGATATAGGCCTGGGTATGGCCGGGCCCGCAGCGCACGTTCAACTGTCCGTCGGTGAAAACAAAATCCATCGTGGCGCGGTCGTCGGCCCGGCGCTCGTAATGGTAATCGCGCCCGGCGAACAACGGGGTCAATTCAAGGTTGACCGGCGTGTCCGCCTGAAGCAGTTCATAGAGCACAACAACGGCATCCAGGCCATGACATGCCGCGATTGTTTTTTTGAGGCGGAAGCCTTCCGCCCGGTATTCCGCGATGGGAAACAACTCCTTTTCAAAGTGGTGCAGATACACCCCGTTGTGCGGGGCGAGGGCGCCGCTTTCAAACTCGCAGCATTGCAGTGGGCAGGTACGGCCGTCCTGGATAATGGTCTCATCCATGCGGGAGACCAGCACCGCGCGTCCGACCGGCGGCTGTAGCGCGCTCACCAGCAACCCATGATAACGGCGTGTATTCACGCCGAGAATGGTTGACGAGGCCCATCCGCCCAGTCCGTTGGTCTCGATCCACTCGAGGCTGAGGGCCCGATCAGTATCTTCAATATCGTTTCGTGTGTACACGAATTTGATGGCTCGTTGTCTATGACTATTCTTCATGGTTATTCCGTTCTCTGACCCGTTTGTGCCTTCCGGTAAACATGTATGGCTTCACCGGAAAAAATGCCGGCGGCCTCCATCAGTGTTTCCGAGAGGGTGGGGTGGGGATGTATCGTCGCGGCCAGATCGGAGGCCTTTATACGGTGTCGGACCGCCAGCAGGCCTTCGCCGATTAATTCGCCTGCGCCCGCGCCAGTGATGCCGACGCCCAGAATCTCCGAGGAGTCGCTATCGATCACCAGCCGGGTCAGGCCATTACCGGCCCCCATGGTCAGCGCGCGCCCGCTTGCCGACCAGGGAAAACGACATATTTTAACACGGCGATTTTCGTCTTTGGCCTGCTGTTCGGTCAGGCCGCACCAGGCGATTTCCGGGGTGGTGAATACCACCGCGGGAATGATTGGCGGCGGGACGGGCTCCGTCTTTTCTCCAGCCATATAATTCACGGCGCGTATACCCTCGAAGGTGGCCTTGTGCGCCAGCATGGGGTTCCCCGCCACATCGCCCGCGGCAAACAGGGCGGGTTCGGCGGTTTGTCCGTGCGGGTCCACAACGATGAAGCCCTGCTCGTCAATGCGCGCAGCGGTATGTTCCAAGCCAAGGTTGGCGGTTACCGGTCGTCGTCCGATGGCGATGAGCACCTTGTCGAAGGTCTGTTGTTTTTGGCCCTCCGGTCCCTCCATCGTCACTTCCACGGCCTTTTCGATAATTTCGGCGTTCACAATACGGGTCTTGAGCATGATGGCTTCAAAGCGTTCCGCCAGGGCGCGCGCGAGGGGCGCCGTCAGGCCGCGGTCCACACCGGGAAGCAGGTGGGGCATCATTTCGCAGACACTGACCCGCGCGCCCAGCGCCGCATAGACCGACCCCAGCTCGAGGCCGATATATCCTCCGCCGACCACCAGCAGGCGGCCGGGGATGTCCCGAATGTCCAGTGCGGATTTGGAGTCCATAATATACTGTTGGTCAACCGTCAGCCCCGGAATGTGTTGCGGTTCGGACCCACTCGCCAGCAGGATATGCGCGGCGGAAAGTTGGCTGACCCGTCCATCCGGATGAGTTACTTCGACCTGGCGATTGCCCATCAAACGCGCAGCGCCCTGCATGTATGTGATGCCCCGTTGTTTGCAGAGCGCGGTTATACCCTCGGCCAGTTTTTGGGAAATCCCGGACTTCCAGGCCCGCAGCGAGTCAAGGTCAATGGAGGGTTTGTCGAAAGTGACGCCACACGCGCTAACGGCATGCGCCTCCGCCAGGGTCCGCTCGATATGGAGCAGGGCCTTGGTGGGGATACATCCATGATGCAGGCAGACTCCGCCGGGCAGTTCGCGTTTGTCAATCAGGGTAACCTGGAACCCGAGGTCCGCCGCGCGAAACGCCGCCGGATAGCCGGCGGGTCCTGCGCCGATGATGAGGATGT
>RZZM01000273.1 GCA_009929845.1 Spartobacteria bacterium | reverse complement strand
CCCTTACTTGGTTAGTAGGGGAATTTTTTAATCTATCGAAATACCAGTTTTTCTGATATATCGAATAAATTAGGGAATATGCGTATACCATACGAATATTCCCTTTTAAACCAATGCCGTTCTTACGCCGGCTCTTTGAAAGACTCGACCTTTCGTTTTGGCACTTCATCTGTCGACCTGGCTCACCGTACTATTGCTTCGGGTGTGGTCGACATGCGGAATGGGTGTACCAAGCGAGACCCTCCCACACTTCGTTTTTTAAGGAAAAACGATAACCTAGGCCTTTGTACGATGTTTGGTGCCTCTCTACTACCAAACACGCGCGACCTTATTGCGGTCGATACTCTCACCCTGGAAACAAGAAGAAACTCAGGCAAGAGATGGTGGATGATTGAGGACGCCACCCTCTGTCCAGCTCTCCATCGCATCAACCCGCAGGAAGCGCGATACTGGAACGGGCTGTTTTTAACGTGACAGCACACGACCTCCGTTTTCCCCCTGCGCCTTTTGCTTCAAGTGCAAAAGCACCCGCACCGGCACAGATTGTTGGTGGGCGGTAGAGATACCCCGAGTCTTTAACGCGCAGACCAAACGCCCGACAAGCCACCTGTCGGGAGATGGGGAACTTTGGCCTCCCTATTGGCCAAAATTCGGCGGATCACGAATACGCATCGCGCCCTCCTGCAGACGAGTCTGCATTGGAATTACGACCGACTCTCGGCGTCGCACCCGACGGACTTATGAAGCAAAGCTTCACCAGCCCAAAAAGGTGCCCGAGCGAAACCAAACGCTCGGACAAACAACCAGTCTCAGTTTCTGCGTCATTAGCGCACGGGCCCATCGCTGAGATGCCGACGGTATTTTCCTCTTGGAGTTTTTAATTAGGTGGACCCCCGCCACCCTACACATTTGACCAAAACGTGCACAAGGGGCTGTGCGACAGCCACGCCACTTCCTTACAACGAATCTATGCGTAAAAGTGGATGACGATGAGTGCGAGCATAGCCCCGCCCCGCTTTATTTAATGTCGGTTGCAGGTCCGACCAAGAACAATGGCCACGAATATTTTCTCCGTGGTAGATGACTTGGCAATATTGCCTCATCCCCAGAGACCAACCATCGTGTAAACAATGGCGAGTCTCATAAGGCGCTTGAGCGATCCGACCAAGGACGCTCAAGCAAAAACCGTTCCCTCCTTTCGGTTGACTTTCGTCGAAACCAAGGCGAGGGGGATTCCTTTTGATAAACTACATATTCTCCACGCCCACACCGCCGGTGCGCTCGGCCAGCTTCGTGAGATGCTGGTTTCGGCATTCGACGACGAACGCGTGGAGTTTGGTTCCAGGGAAGTCGGAAGCAGACAAGCTGGTGGTGTCATCATCCCCGTCTGTGATGACAACCAGTTCCGGCCGATAGTGCGCGCCTTCGGCGATGATCTCGTCGATCCTCGCCTGAGCCGCTTTCGCACAGCCAGGAATGTCAGTACTGCCTCCGGAGAAGTTGCGCTCGGTGAAATATTTCATCACTTCACGCGCCTGCTCCGGTGTTGCTGCGTGGTGCTCTTGCTTGAGGCCGCTGTCAAACAGCCTCACATAGAGCTCAGCCTCTCCTTCGATCACCGCCTTCAAGCGGTTCATCAGGATGCCGCCAGCCTTGTAGATGCGCTGGCCGGAACCCATCGAACCGCTGCAGTCGATGATGATGTACAGGAGTTGCTTGCGCTCGATTCGGGTGCAGCGTTCCCGAACCGGCGTTTGCCCCGTGATGTGCCGGTAAGTCCGATAGACGCGGGGTAGCGCCCATTCGGCCTGAGGGATTCTTCCGATCTCGCCCAAGTGTTTCATTGGGCGGAACCGAACTTCTTCACCTTCAGGGTCTGGCTCGACTTTCCGCTGGCGTCGAACCTGCATTCGGGACAGTTGGTCCAGATGTCGAGCGATCTCGATCATCTTTTCCTTGCCCTTCAACATGTCTTCCGCCAACTTGCGAGCCTGGGTTGGGTCTTCACCGACTTCGGAGCCGTCACTTTCCGAGTTGGCGTTGTCGTCGAGGAGCTGCTTCTCGTCCTCATCGAGCGAATCGACAGTGTCGACGGCCTCGTTAATCTTGGCCGCAACCCCTTCGGGGTTTTCGTTCTCAGAGAAGATCGGCAGCGTCTCGGCTTGCCCGTCCCCACCAGTGTTTTCCCCACCTTTTTGAGTGGCGAGGAGCTTCAGGAGCGACATTGCCTTGTCCACCGGGCTTACGCCAGGGAGACCGTCAACGTCCAGGGTGTTGAGGAAGTCGCACACGTTCTGGTGATAACGCATGCGCCCCTCCGCACGATCCCGAATGGCCTCGTTACGGTTTTTGGTGTAGCCCCCTTTCGAGAGCGACCAGTCACCGCGCGAGTTCGCAGCCGGAAGGTTCTCCTCCGCCCACCAATCGACCTGGGGTCGATACGAGGACGGCGGATTGATCTTGCCGCCTGCCGCAAGGTTCGCTATGTCTTCCACCAACTGAGGAGCGAACCGCTTCACCCCAGTCTTGGATGCCGCCTCCTTCATCTCCTCTTGCGAGGGGGAGATGTAGGTAGGAGGTGGCGCTGTACGTAGTGTAGCCATTTGCCACCTCCTTTTTTCAAACGCGGGTTGCGGAGAGCGCACTGGCCTGCGCGTCGCTGGCCAGCTTGCTGGTGGTGTCACGCAGCGACTTGCGCCGTTGCGTGAGGTTATCGGTCACCGTCATGTTGGCGATCGAGTCGCCGAATGACGTTGCCATCACCGCCACCTGCAGAATGAAGAAATAAATGCCATAGCAAGTCGCCGAATGACGTTGCCATCACCGCCACCTGCAGGAGCTTGATCGGCGAGCCCTGCGACGCCTGGAACTGACGCTGCAGCTCCGACAGACGGGACTCGGCATCCCGGATTTTGCCTTCCGCATCGGCGCGCTTCACCGCGGCTTCGATCTCTTCCGAAATCTTGACCGCCAGCTCGTCGCAACCGGGCAGATACTTGATCGCCTGGATGTCGTCCTTGGTCGCTTGGGAGCGACTATTGATGACCGCCGAAGCGCGGACCAAGTCCTGCGCGTACATCGCGGAACGTGGCGAGATGGTGACACCGCTCGCCACGGCGTTGGCGATCATTTCGGCCAGGATACGCTGAACGTTCTCCGGTACGACGACCGCCTTGGCCTTCGTCTTGAGACCTTCCAACTCCGCGAGGGAGATGGGGGAGGGCTCTTGGACGCGACCGACCGTCCTGAACATTTCCAGGTAGTCGGCCGAGGAGTAGGACTCCCAAGCCACGCGCAACTGCAGAGGGAACCTCTCGATCAACGCCTGCGCAGCGGCACCGATCTCAGCCACTTCACCGGGTTCCCGGTTAGTGGCACAGACGATCGACTGGGTTCGCATCGGGAACTGCTGTTCGCCGTTGCGGAGCCCCTTCGACGTCAGGGTGTCCTTGAGGGTCATCAACACGCTTGTGGGCGCGTCGAAGAGTTCCTCGAACACCGCGAAGTCCCAAGACAAGAACGAGCACTCAGGGTAATACTCGATGACCGGGTTCTCCGTGTCATTGAGTTTCCCGAGGTTGATGCCGCCGTAGAGGCGGGCCTCGTCCATGCCCTCGCCGAACATCTGAGTCCGGCTCTTGGCACCCGTGATGGCTGCGAGGATCGCGGCGGTCATCTCTGACTTACCGTGACCGCCCGGGCCGAACAGGATGCAGTTCTTGCCCGAGACCAAGCTGAGCGAGAGAATCTCGCGGACCTGGTCAACCTTGATGAAACCGGCCGTTGCCGACCGAACGAACGGGAGCGTAAGCGTATATGCCATCGTGGTTTTCCTCGAGTTTGAGCGCTCGGTCAGTGCTTCATTGTGGGCACTGAACGACCTTGCACTCCTCCCCGTCTTGTTGGTGGGGAATCACCACACACAAAGCTGATATACCGGCCCTGTGCAGTTACTACGTTTTCGCTGTATATAGCGACCTTGCATACACAAGGATTTAACGAAGGTTACCCCTCGTAGAGTACACGAACAAAGTTCATATCCTCCAAAAGAGTCCTCACCGCAAGCGTCCAGCAAGCGATGAGGAATTAAACCTTGTACGATGTGGTCTCGCTCCGCCTTATGTGTTTGGCAGAATCCCCACTCACCGTGTCGTACGCACGGGCCTTTTGAGCCCTAGCCGAGAATCTCGGCCCAGGTGCTCTCGAAGGGTGCGGACATGACGTCCGCGTCCCACACGAGAGCATTCCGGGACCAAAACTCGAGCGCCTCCATACGCTCGGCGTCGGACTCAAAGTTCTGGTCCCATGGCTCACGCGGGGCGAGCCTGCCGACGAAGGCGGTCACGAGCACATACGTACTGTGATCCGCCTTATCGGCAAAGGCCAGCACCGCCCATGGGACCCCTCTCGCCGACAACGACGCGCGACGCTTGGTCGCGGCCGACACGGCGGGCAAAAGTCGCCGGATCGTCTACGGCGATCGGGGCGGTTTGCACTAACCCCGATGGCCCGACGTTCCGGCCCATTTCGACGGCGATGCGCAAAAACGCGCCGCCGTCGGGCAAGTGCACCCGGGCAATGGCGTCGCCCAGGTATTCGACCACCTCCGGGTGCGCCCGGAGGTGGTCAGCGGTCTTGCGGGGAACGACGATCCGTCCCCCGCAAGCCGTCTGGTACTCTCGCTGTAGCATTGGTTACCTCCTTTGCCACAGGTGTCGCCAAACATTGGGTAGCGACATCCCATACTCCGAAAGGAGCGTTTCAAAAACGATTCTTATAAAAGAAATCATTCTCAAAACACTCCCGCGGATACCACTCTCTTTTCGGTATCCGCAAGGAGCGCTGACCAAATTGTCAAAGTTCGATCTCCTCTCAAAATCTTCGTTTTGAATCAAAGATTCAATTGAGGAGGGGAAAGTGTTTACCAAACTTTCCCCAAACCATTGCTTTTCGGGTATGTACCCGATGGTACCTCGGAACTTGTTTCGTCCGAAGCATTCTCGACGCAAGGCTTAGGCTTTAACCTGTATGCGTCTTTCGGTTTTCTCAATTACTTGAGATTCGTCATCCATGACATGGAGGTTCGTGCCACCGAAACCCCCATTAGCCTTTCCCGTTCTCAGCGCTTTTTAGAAGAGCGCTTCGTTCGGAAGACCGCTCGGATCGCCATTGTTCCAAGAACAATGGGCAATCCCAGATTCATCAATGCCCAAGTTAGGGCGTGATGAACCCGATCCTCCCCGAACGTTCCATAGGCAAAGCCAATGAAAACGAGCAGGAGGATGAACGGTGCCAGCCATCGCAGGAGTCGTCCGACTCCCTGGGCCGTGTCCCGGAGAATTTCCGGAACTGCAGCACCAAGGAGCGGAGCTCCCACGGCGGCCAGCAAGGCACCTTCCAGAGACCATCCGAGCTCCTGCCATCCAGCGAAAAACGCCGGAACAGCAAGGAGGATGGCCCCACTCAACCCCATCCAGCTACGGACGAGGCCGAGGCGGAAGACGCCTCCAGCCAGCCCCGCCGCGAGAAACGCGACGGGGATCCACCAATGAATGTTGGTGGTCATAGAAAGATTGAGAATATTATTACTCTTTCTATGACCACCGACAGTGGGGCGGAGGAATGAAAAAGAACTCACTGTTTCGTCGTTTCCGACTCATCAGTACGGATATACATCCGTAGACAGTGGAGGGGACTTAGTAAGACCGTATCGTATTCCTTCAGCAGTCTCTCGCTGACAAAGAAATGCATCTCAGCACTTCAAGGAACAACCTTTCTTACGAAAGATTGACAACCATTGATCCGCCTCGGCGTCAGCCGACGGTATCTCGATTGCCTTTTGAGTCTTGTCGCTCGCGTCCAATTTTTACAAGAGGATATTGGAATCCTTTTCCCGAGAATCGGGATGCTTTTTTCTGAAAACCTCTATGGAGAGACTTTCATAAGGTACACCCCGAAACGAGAAAATACATATTATCAAAGAACTTTCTCTTTTAAAGAGATTTTCGTGGGTCGAAGCTGGTTAGACTTCCATCCACGATCGATCTCATTACAAGAACGAATTGACCGCTCATGCTCCTCTGGCGGGACGATCCGAAACGATTTGACTTCACTCACAACGCGTTGGAAGGAGGAAACGCTTTCTCCCATCAGGATACTTGCCATCATCGAGTCAGATCAGATCCACATACCATACTCGAGACGATGCCGGAATGTCTCGTGCACCGGAATGCACCGACATTCTCTTACTTTCTTAAGTATCTCACGGGATCTTTCCGGTTAGAATTCATAGGTATGAATTCTCTATAAATATCTGTGTCTATTTTCCATACGATCCCTCCCTCTCTTATAAGGGAAGATCGAACGCGGACAGAGATATTCTTTTTAATGTACGTTGCCTTTTGCGGAATATTTCCGAAAAGGGTGATGCGGAGGAACAGAAATTTTTTATACAAAAGGATGAAGCTCGATATCATTATGATGGTGTTAGCTCCCTTTTGTATGGAAAAGATGTTTCTTTCGCATCACTCTTTTAGGGGACTGTTGCCAAACTCCTTTCGTTACGAAATTTTCAAATTTTTTTACGAAAATTGTCAAAATCTGTAAGGAATATCTGGATATTGCGTCAGAT
>RZZM01000705.1 GCA_009929845.1 Spartobacteria bacterium | reverse complement strand
ATGTATGTAAACGGCGGCGGACGCCTCCTGGCCATGGGTAATTATTTCTACTACCAGGTGGATGAATGGTTTGCGGAGGATATCCTGGGCGCCAAGGTATTAATCGAGAGCGTCACCGGCGGCGCCCAGCCGACCCATCCCGTACTGTCGGCGCCCAACGCGCCGCCCGCGCTCGCCGGGCTCGTGGTGTCCATAATGCCCAACGACGACGGCGCGTCCAATCAGATTGATATGGCCGAACTGGATGTGAGCCCATGGAAGACCAATATATTCCTGCCCGGCCAGACCTGTCCCTATCTCCCCATGTTTGTCTACACCGGAGGGACAACGGTCGCGGAAGGGGTCGTCGCGATGGGACACCGCGCGCAACCGACACTGGAATGGCCTGGTTTATCCTTCGCGGGACGGACCATCTACACGTGTTTCGGCCTCGAAGGAGTCAACGACAGCATGATCCTGCGCTCCAGCCGCACCAATATCCTCCAACACCTCATGCACTGGTTGAATGATTCGCCGGCGGGCGCTGTCGCGGTGACCCAGGACACCGACGAATACCCCTTTACGCTGACCGCCGGCCTGACCGCCGGCATCGCCCCGGCCACCCTGGTCTCCTGCCTGTGGGAGTTCGGCGACGGCTCCGCGGTGGTCACCACCCTGACGGCCCAGACGACCCATACCTATCCCTCAAATGGTCATTTCACATGTCGCGTGCAATTGCTGAACTCCTGGGGCAACCAGTGCATCGCCGAGCGGATTGTCAATGCCGGGGAATCCACCACGCCGCTGGATTTCGACGGCGATGGAAAGAGCGACCTGGCCGTCTACCATGTCGGCGTCGGAAACTGGTATGTCAAATACAGCGCGGGCGGGAGCCTGCAGGGCGCGAACTGGGGCTGGCAGGGCGCGCGACCGGCGACCGGCGATTACGATGGCGACGGCATCAACGACCTCGTGGTCTATGGCGCCGTGGCCCCCTATGAAGGCAACTGGTACATCCAGTACAGCAGCGACGACAGCATCCATGTGCACAACTGGGGATGGAACGGCTCGACCCCGGTACCGGGCGATTATGATGGTGATGGTCTTAACGACCTGGCCGTGTACGGCAAAACAGCCCCCTATGAAGGCAACTGGTACATCCAGTACAGCAGCGATGACAGCATCCATATACAGAACTGGGGCTGGAGCGGCGCCATGCCCGTGCCCGGCGATTACGACGGCGACGGCAAGGACGATTTGGCCGTGTACGGTATCGTGCCCCCCTATGAAGGCAACTGGTATATCCACTGCAGCAGTGACGACAGCATTGTTGTCGCGAATTGGGGCTGGAACGGCGCTATGCCCGTGC
>RZZM01000704.1 GCA_009929845.1 Spartobacteria bacterium | reverse complement strand
CGATGTCGGCTGGCGTGGCCTCGCGGTCCAGGTCGCGCAGGATTTTGAGGACCACGGCCACGCGGCCGGTTTCGTCCTTGGGCCAGGGGATTTTGTCGGCTGTTTTGGCGGCAGGCGCGGCCGTCTTGGGCAGGTCCACGGGCAGGCCGGCTTGGGTGGTGGTCTGCGGGGCTTGGTAGTCGGGCCGCAGCCAGCGGATCAGGCCGCGCTGTTCTTCGGCCGCGCGGGTGGCGTTGAGGGCCACCAATCGCTCCAGAATCTGGGCCTCGGGCAGGTCCGCGGGCCAGCCGTAAGCCTCGGCCACGGCCGCGTCGAGGTCGGTATGCAGGGTCAGGAGCACCGTGCCCAAGGCCTGTTCGTGGGATTTCTTTTCGGCGGCAGTGAAAGGCTGTCCGGCGCGGAGCTTTTCCAGGGCGTTGTACATGGCGGTCAGGGTCAGGCCGGGGTGCTCGGCTTGGCGGGCCTTGCGGTGGGCGTCGAGCTGTTCGGCCAGGTCGCGGATGCGTTGGCGTTGGGCCTCGGTGGGGTCGGGGAAGGGGAAACGGCTGAAACACAACGTGTTGTTGTAGCGCGGGCGGTCCTCAAGCGTGCCTCCAGCGGCCAGGGCCCACACCACATGGATGCGACTGGACAGGACGCCAAGGTGGTATGCGTCATCAGATGCAATGACCATAAGTCCACTTTCTGGAATTGTGGATTGATCCATAAAAATAAAAAAACGATGTTTTGCCACATAAACAGTTGCTATGTATCGGCTTAATCCAGCAAGTACTGGTCTAAAATCACGTCGCGGCTCGCCAAATATCCACCAGTTATCTCGGTACGTCGCCCGATTGTTTTGATCCCGTTCCGGCTTCACGCGTTCCGCAACCCATTGGTATACAGAAGGATAGCGAGTGAGTACTTCTTCTGAACGTAACCCAAATAGGTCAATGGCCATCACTTTCCTGTTTTGAGCGGCTATATCTCTGCCGTTACAAAAAGGGCGAATATACTGTTCCAAGCCGGATATTTTTCCGAGACCAAGTTTTTCGGCATCGTTTTTCGAAACAATAAAACCAGCGCCATGCAGCTTGACGCCCTGATTGCATAGCGAACTGTTCGCTTGCAATGTTGCTGCAGAAGTCACATCCGCCCCCACGCTCAAATCGGCGTTGATCCGTCCCCATTGTGCGGCCAAGGTCACGCTGATCTCCATGTCCCCGCCGTTGTGCTCGCTGGTCACGGTTTGTACTTCCCCATCCTCTTGCCCAACCGCGCCGACCGTCATGGCGATGCGCACGGCCGCGCCGTCGGCGCTGTCCACCCAGGGGTGATCCGGGATGGCAAAGGCCACGGACAGTCCCGCG